>JAILIP010000027.1 GCA_024695235.1 Bacilli bacterium
TGTGATTAATCCCTCATCAACCATGTCGCAAGCCATCTTTAAGGCAGCGGCTGGTGTTCTCTTACCATTACGTGTTTGTAAGAAATATAATTTTCCTTCTTCGACTGTGAATTCCATGTCTTGCATGTCACGGTAGTGTTGTTCCATGTTTTTGATTGTGGACATGAATTGTTCGTATACTTCTGGCATACGTTTCTTTAATTCGTCGATATGAAGTGGTGTACGGATACCGGCAACGACGTCTTCACCTTGAGCGTTTGGTAAGTATTCAGCTGAGACGACTTTTTCACCAGTAGCTGGGTTACGTGAGAAGGCAACACCTGTACCTGATGTTTCGCCCTTGTTACCGAACGCCATTGATTGAACGTTAACGGCTGTTCCCCATGAATATGGAATGGAGTATTGCATACGATAGACGTTAGCACGTGGGTTATCCCATGAACGGAAGACAGCTGTGACAGCTTCGATTAATTGAACCTTTGGATCAGATGGGAATTCTTCACCAAATGTCTTCTTGTAATATTCTTTATATTTTCCAACCAATACTTTGAGTTCTTCTGCAGTAACTTCAGTATCAAGTTTGTAACCTCTTGATTCTTTTAATTCATCAAGCATCTTATCCATTTCGGTACGTGGGTGACCTTTGGCGATGTTTGTGAACATGAGAATGAAACGACGATAGCTATCATAAGCAAATCTTTCGTTGTTTGTTTCTTTAATCAAGGCAGCGACTGTGGTGTCATTTAAACCAAGGTTTAAGATGGTGTCCATCATACCTGGCATGGAGACACGTGCGCCTGAACGGACGGAAACGAGGAGAGGTTTACTAGCACCGCCGAAGTTTTTACCTGTTTCTTTTTCGACTCTGGCGATACCGGCATAGATTTCTTGTTTTAATTCTTCTGGGAGCTTTTTACCTAAATCGTAATAGAGGTTGCAAGCTTCAGTGGTGATGGTGAAACCTTCTGGAATTGGGACTCCAATGTGAGTCATTTCAGCAAGACCAGCACCTTTTCCTCCAAGGAGCTCTTTGCCTAAGCCATAAGCATCTTTGAAGTTATAGACATATTGTTTTGCCATATTTTCCTCCTATGTGACAAATAAATATTAGAGAGTATGAAAACTCTCAGGACACATAAAATATATCAAATAAAGGCATTTATTTTCAATAAGTATCGTTAAATTTCTAATTTAAGCGGTTACATTGTTAAAAAATGAGCACATATACGTATATTCAAACAATAAATTGTTTCTTTGTGTTATCATTTTTATGGAGACCAATTATGGATAATTCATTAATGTTAACCGTTGACTTCGGCACTCAATCAGTTCGTGCCGCGCTTTTTGATAAGAAAGGAAACACTGTTTGCCTATATAAAAAGCAATATGATCCAGCTTATCATTCACCAAAGCCAGGATATGCTGAGCAAGACCCATACTATTACTACGATTGTATGTGTGAAGTCACAAATAAACTCGCTAAAGAACACAAAGATTTACTCAAAGATGTAGTGGGTATGACAATATCTTTCTTTAGAGATTCAATTGTCATTCTTGATAAAGAAAATAAACCACTTAGGCCAGCAATACTTTGGCTTGATGAAAGAAGAGCAGAAGACAAAAACAAATTACCTGCCTTTTCTCGTTTCTTATTCAAGGCCATTGGCATGGCTCCAACTATTGAACTTAACCGTAAACGTTCAATGGCGGTTTGGATTCAAGAAAACGAACCAGAGTTATGGGCAAAAACTGATAAGTTCATGATGATTTCTACATTTATTAACTTGCAGTTACTTGATAAATATGTCGATTCACCAGCTGCCCAAGCAGGACACGTCCCAATCGACTTCAAAAAGAGACAATGGTACAAGAAAGATAACCACATCAAAGGTCAAATGTTTGGTGTTCCACGTCGCATGCTTTGTGAACTTGTTCCTGTTGGAGAAGTTATGGGCGGAATTACTGCTGAAGCAAGTAAGAAAACTGGTTTACCAGAAGGCTTAAAAGTATTTGCGGCTGGCAGTGATAAATCATCTGAAACTCTTGGTCTAGGAGCAATGGATGATAAGACTGCTGCAATTAGCTATGGAACAGCTTGTACAGTGGAAGTCACCACCAAAAAATATTCAGATGCTGAACCATTCCTTCCAGCATATCCAGCAGTTGTAAAAGGTTACTATAACCTTGATGTTCAAGTATATCGCGGATACTGGATGCTCAATTGGTTTGAAAAAGAGTTCGGCGTTAAAGAATCACTTGAAGCCCAAATTCAAAATAGATTAGCCCTTCACCTTCTAAATGAAGAAATGATGAAGATTCCAGCTGGCTCTGATGGACTAGTATTACAACCATATTGGGGAGCAGGTCTTAGAAGACCTCTTGCTAAAGGTGCAGTCATTGGTTGGAGTGACACTCATACAAGAATTCACCTATATCGTGCAATTATTGAAGGTATCGCATATTGCTTACGCGAAGGTCTTGAACTATTTGAAAAGAAAAGACTACATCACAAAGTTGATAAGATCCGTATCTCCGGTGGAGGATCACAAAGTGATGCAATATGCCAAATCACTGCAGATATCTTCGGCTTACCAGTAAGTAGAGTTCAAACATATGAGACATCTTCATTAGGTGCAGCTATTGCGGGATTTATTGCCGCTAAAGAATTTGAAAATGTTGATGAAGCTGTTAAAGCAATGGTTCATCCTCAAAAAGAATTCTTACCAAATGAAGAAGTTCATAAGAAATACGATTACCTCTTCGATAAGGTATATATGAAGATATATCCTCAACTTAAAACAATATACAAAGACTTGAAAGAGTTTGAGAAAAAGTAGACACTTAAGTGTCTACTTCTTTTTATATTCTCTTAGGAATAATTATTCTTTTTTCATCTTCAATGCTTGAACTAGAAGAGCTGCTCCTACACCAAGATAGCTTATGAAGTGAATCATAATTTCCATTGGCATTGAAGCAAGTCTTTCTAGAGGCATTGCTTCTGAAAGTGATGAGATGAATCCAGTATCGTTGATACCCATGAGTACGCTATAGACGAATAAGACAACAGCGACACCGATACCAGAACATGTCATGATAAGCATTTTCTTTCTATCAATCATCTTGAAGATATATAAGACTTCAACAATACCTAAGAATAGAGGTACTAGTAAGAATAGATAGAACGGGAATGTCTTATAGAGGTTTCTTGCATAGACATAGAATGGCATTGTAACAAATGAGCTAAGTCTATTGAGCATTAAGCAAATGAATAATGACCATCCAATTGTCTTAAAGACATAAGAAACTTTGATCTCAACTTTTCCTTCGTCTTCTTTAACATCTTTAAGCTTGAGAAGTCCAAAGACTGAACAGCCAATAGATGCTAATTCAAGAACTAAGAAGATGATGTGGAATCCTGGGAATGGATTCTTGCTCACGAATGAGTGATAGTTAAAAGCGGCACTTAGAATATTGCCAACTAAACCAACAACACTGAAAGCAATTGCGAGAATTAGATATAATCTAGAAATTCTCTTGAAGCAATCTGGGTGCTTGTTGATTCTAACAACATATAAAATACCAATAACAAATAGAAGTGCGAATGCACATGCAGGAATTGTGGTGAAGATTGTGGTGTCTTTAAATGGAACATCTTTATTTGCAACATCAGCAAAGAACATTCCAGATGCTAAAGCTGCAACAAATGCACCAACAAATGTGAGGCAAATTAAAGCGATAATTGAATATTTTCTTTTCATCTTACTTTACCTCCTCATATGTGTGATAGTGATTCTCATATGAGACACTGTGATCATTCTTAAGAACTATTGTTCTTCCACCCATCATATCTTCTTTGTAATAGATACGATCTGTGGCTTTGATACCATAGGCAAAATCAATGCCTTTATAGTTAGCGATAAAATCATTAACGTGATCATGTCCAAAATACATTCCGGTTGTGGATCCTTTTTCGACGATTTTGTCGAAGAAGTGGAAATCATAATCTGGTGGGCATGCCTTTTCATTCTTTTGTCCTTCATAAACGAAGTGTGCACCATTTTCACCGGCTTTTGCCTTATCATATGCATCGTTAATTTCTGGAAGTGGGATGTGATAGAACAATAATGATGGAACAGTAACACCTCCATTTTGTTCTTTGGTGTAATCCACTAAATTTGAGTACCAATCGATTTGGTTTTGTTTGAAGCAATCATATCCGAAGTAGTCTCCGTAATAGTAACGATTGCTGTCCATGACGATAAGTTGTTCAAAAACCTTACCATCTTTCTTTAAGTTAATTGCAAAGTTCGCATTTCCTTGAACATCATCATCTTGAATATCTTTAAAGATGCAGTTTGAACCATAGTTATTGAGTAAACCGGTCATCCAATCTACTGAGAAGTAACATTGTTCATCATGGTTACCATAGGTAACGGTCCATTTGACCCCATAACTATCAAGGAATTTGAAGAATCTTTTAGCAGTTGTTCTTGATGCAAATGTAAATAAGTCACCAGTAACAACAATTAAGTCAGGATTTGATTCTTTGATTGTGATATCCATGAACTTAAAGTGTTTTTCCAAATCATCTTTATCACCAAGGTGAGTGTCAGTGATTTGCAAGATTCTCATGTCTTCTTTGTAACCCATTTCTAGGATATATTCACTGATGTTGTGTTGAGCACCTGCGCAAGAGGTTAAAACAAGTGAACATAATCCAGAAAGGAGCATTAAACCTTTCTTTAACATTTTGTGTCCTCCATGTAATTTATTATGCTTTTTATTTACAAATAATCAATCAATTAATTATTCTGCCTCTTCGGTTGTGTATTTTAGATAGATGAATGAGTCATCTTGATGAAGGACAATATCCTCTTTTTTGTCTTGTTCTTGGTTAAGAAGAACGATTTCTTCACCTTGAACTAAGCCAATAAGAATACGTGTACCTTCAAAGGTGTTGTAATAGGTTCTAAGTAAATCAGCTTTTGATTCAAAAACCATATCTTCTTTGATCACTACTGATTGAGCAGCTCTTGTGATAACAATATCAAAGTCATTTGCCTTTTTAGCAGTGGATATTGTTAATACTTTTTCAAAGAATCTCTTGGATGATTTGTTAAGTGCAAGTTGAGTGATAAGAAGAGACATCATTCTGTTAGAAATAATTGTGTTGTGAATGTTAAAGTCTCTTACACTTGCAAGGTTTCTTGAATCAAGAAGTTCGGTGATATATGTAATACCTTCTTTTTGAGGGAATGCTTTCGATAATTCAATAAGGGCAACGAAGACATTCGCGTCATAACTATCTGCACTGACTTTATCATCAGAAAGAATGAGGACTTTTCTTTCTCCCTCTGCTTCTTTAACATCGTTAATGAGTGATTTAATATCCATTTTTTCATAGTGTTTATAATGGAAATCAATATCACCATATTCATGGCTTCTTGTTAAGCTTTGGAGAAGGAATTTTGTCTTCGCATTTTCACCAATAATGAAGATGTTTGCAACATCGAGTGAATCTTTTTCAACTGCCTTGAATTTCTTATCGTTTGAATATTCTTCTGCTCTAACTTTTTGACAGTTTTCTTCAGAGGTTGCTAATACGAATAAGTTATCTTCTTTGTACACTGGAATTGCGTCACAGTGAGTCTTCATATATTGATCAATATCAAGTTCTGATTCTATTGAATAGAATTGTGATCCTTCGAATGAGAATAATTCAGAATATAAATTACTCATTTGAGGCATAACAAGTGATTGAGCGATAATTTGGCCAATCTTCTTGTTGAATGAAACAGCGGTGATGTTGAGTTTCTTAAGTGATGCTAGTTTTCTGGATAAGCTATCAATTTGAGTTCTTGCTTCATCAGAATCTGTTTCAACGACGATTTGACAATCTTCTTTGATGTTGAATGAACCAAGTTTAAGAACAATCTTGAGGTTGAGAAGATCTGAGTTAACGACATTATCATCATCTAAATCAACCATGCCTTCTTTAACCATGACACATATTTGAGATGCTTTATCAATTGAGATATCTTCTAAGTTTCCTCTTAAAAGAGAATCCCCTTCTTTAATAATGAGGTTAGCTTTAATTTTTTGTTTTACATCATTTGTGAGGAACAAAGATTTAAGCTCACCTTCAATGTATTCTTTTGATTTGTCGGAAAGGATGATGATGTTATGTTTAAAACCTTTAAGCATAAGGTTATAAATCATTTCAGGAACTTTGCTTGACCAGTTAAGAATAACAAAGTGATTGTTAACGATGATTTTACCTTTAGCTTTTGATTTTCTTTCAATGAATCCACGTAAAGCGGTGGTGACTGTCGCGATGATAGCGCCAGAGAAGAGGACCATGCCGATAATAACGATAATGACAGCAAGCATCATGAGCATTCTGTTCTCACCAACATCAAGAAGTGTTAATGAGTTAGGAGAAATCATCCATCTTGCATTGGTGATAAATGCAGATAGGAAATTCTTATCAAAAAATGCACTCGCATAGTACTTGCTATCAATAGCAAGAGCGATTCCTGCACCTATACAAAGTACAGCAAGGTTAATTAAAAGTAAGGTTACTAAAGTAATTAGCAAAGGTTGTTGATACGTCCTTAAAGTTTTCTTTGCCTTCAACTTTAAGAAAAGTGATTTCAAGAATTTCATAACAGATGATCCTTTTTAAGTTACCTATATTATACGATAATATGAGTTTTTATATAAAAAAGATTCGCCATTATGACGAATCTTTACTTAATATAAGGTGCTTTTTGGAATATCTTCATGACATTATCGAATGCCGGATTTGGATATTTGAATTTCTTATTCGTGATGTGACATAGATATATTCCTTTATACAAAAGGAAAGCGCACATCGTTATCTCACGAGGATCTCCACCTGTAACTTCTCCTTCTTTTTGGCCTCTTGCTACAAGTGAAGTTACTTTATCAAACAATGATTTCTTTCCTTCTAATGAAAGAATGATATTTGCAAAACACATATCTTGATATGAAGAAAGTGAATGAAGTTCTTTCATAATGTCTTTAATGACTTCATATGCATATCTACCTTTATCATCGATAAATAGTTTGTTCACTAAAGATAGATATGTATCTGATGAAAGTAGTTCATTAAATATCTCATCTACATTTTTGAAGTAATGATAAACAAGTCCATGTGAACATTTAGCAGCATTGCTCACCATATCAATTGTGACTTTGTCACCATGAATAGAAAAAAGAGGAAGAGCAGCTTCTAAAATAGAGAGCTTTCTTTCATCTTTCATCTTTTTAAATTGAAGTGATGTTCTAGGCATTTTCTTTTGCTTCTTCTTGAGGTTTTTCCTCTTGTGGATGCTTTCTAACATATACGACCATAAGGTAGGAAATAGCTAGACCAACGATGAATAAAATTGGTCCAAGAATCCAATCTAAAATCCAACCTCTGAAAACAACTTCTCCAATATAAGTAAACATGTTGTAGTTAACGAATATGGCCACTAAAGAACCACACACAAAACCAATGATTGTGTAGTATGTTGATTTTGCGTGTTTATCTAAAAGATAATTCATAAGTTTTGACCACAAAACAAACCCAATCACAACACCTACTGCAAATGTTGCAAGTAGACCAATGCTATGACCGACGCTAATTCCGTGAACAATCTTGTGTGGCAAGTCAAAAATTGGTTTATAAAATCCTGCAACAAGAAGAATTAAAGATCCACTTAATCCAGGAACGATTAATCCAGCTGCTCCAACGATACCAACTGCTAAAACAATTAGATACAAATACCATTCTGGATTAGCAAAAACGTTACTTAATTTATCGCCGGTTACAAATGATAACGCGCCGATTCCACCAGCAACCAAAAATCCAACAACCAGTAAAACAATATTAGCAGCTGTTGGCCTTTCACCTTTAACTTTGTCGGTTACTCCTGGAACACTTCCAAGAATGAAACCTGCAAATAAGCAAACAATTGCAAACATGCAATATTTGAATGCGTATTGGAATGGAATATATAAACCCGCAACAGCAAGAATTGCTCCAATAACGAATGGTAAAAGGATAAGTAGACTTCTCCAAAATTTCTTAAAGAGTCCGCTTACTGCTCCAACAATTTTCTTAAAAGCACCGAAAACTAAAGCAATAGTTCCAGCAGAAATACCTGGAACGATGATAGCGGTGCCCATTGCTAGACCAACTGCGCCATCTTTGAGGACTGATACAACTTTTTTCATGGGTCTATTATCTAATAAATGTTTCCTTTATGGAAGATTAACTAAGATAAGAACACTATCTTCTTTAAGAGTGATTTTTTGTTTTTTGTGGATGTTCTTATTAAAGATGACAACATCACTTTGATCAATTGGAGAATCAACTGCACTATCAGAAAGAGTAAGGGCATTTCCAACTGTGGATACAACATCTCCTACAACATTAACGACTGATGAAACTGCACCAGTGATACCTTGGATGATTGATTTTCTTTCTTTTAGACCAACCATACCAAGAAGCATGAGTTTTTCTTTGCTTGCTTCATATATTGATTCAACAAGTTCAGCTTTGGAGTTAAATGTGATTTCACCTTTAAAGGAGAGGATTTCTTTGGCTTGACGGATATCAAAGTCAAGCTTACCTTCACTACCTTCACTTGCCATAAGGATATCTTCATATAAAGATGTCTCAATTGGGTGAGCCATTAAGTTAGAGATATATAAGGCGACCATTTCATTCGCGACAATGACACCAGCGATATTTAAAGTTTGAAGGGAATATCTATTTGATGGGTCAAATACCTCCGCGAATATTTCAAGAGATTGATTCATCTCTTTATTTGTTTTGAGTTTGATGATGGTATCAATGACATTGCTATCAAGAGTTTCATCATCTGCTCTTTCATCAGATAAGACGAGGATTTTCTTTTTACCTTCGACCTTATTGATTTCAGAAACAAACTTATCAAGTTCAACATCAAATGGATATGGCTTTAAGGATATCTTTCCTTTAGTGCCTATCTTATTGAAGATATTGATTTCCTCTTTAATTGCATGGAGTCTGATATTATCTCCAATGACAAATAAGGTGAAATCATTCTTGATGTAGTTTTGGACAAACGGAATAGCTTTTGATACAGGTTTATGTTTCACACCTGAATAAAGATCTCTTCTTTTATCAGCATAAAGGAACAAACGTTCCACTCCAAAGTCATTGTTATATCTTACAACTGGAAGAGCGTTGTTGTATTTTTGGAATGCTTCTTTAACAGTGAAATCTTTCTTTACTGAATAGAGGTTACCCTTATTAAGGGAAAGAAGGTAGTAATAGACATCAGCAAAGGATGCATTGATAGATGATCTTCCTAAAGCACGTCCAACAATGACGTTTCTTGAGAAGATTGAGATATTGAAATTCTTTAAATCAGAAGCTTCGGTTAAAGAGTTGATGTTCTTTGTAGCTTCTGGATTATCAGTTTCAATGATGATGTTACCTTTTTTAGCGGTGGATACCACGGACATGAGAAGTTTAAAGGAATCAACATCACCTTTATTGGATGTGTTGTTCCAAGTGGATGCACATAAAAGGACAATTGCTTCTGCTTTATCGATATTGATTTCACGAAGAGCTTTTCTACTTGATGGATTGGCTTGTTTTACAAAGACAGATAGTTTTTTCTTTTTTGTTCCTGTTTCAAGGAATAAAGTGTCAATTTGTTCAATGATTTGTTTTCTATCTTGATTAGAAAGAACCACGACAGTTTTTCTTCCTTCTAGATAAGAAAGATCACGTATGATATTAGCGCCTATTGGTGACCAGTTAAGGATGACAAAGTGATGTTTGATTTTAACTTTGCCAACGTTATTGATTCTTTTATCAAACATATTTTGAAGCATCGATGTTGCTAGACCAATAAGTGCACCTGTAAAGGAGATCATTTGGACAACAGCAAGAATGATCTTGATGATGATGACACCTTGTTTAGCATCATCATAGATGCCTCCAGAGTTCATCGTATAGATTGCTCCATATTCAAGAGCACCTAAATATGTTTCCCAATTAATCATTCCATCAGTTTGGATGTATGACATTAGTAAGGCTGCAATAGCGATGATGATAAGGTTCCAAATAATAAGCACACCCAAAATCATCAAATATGGATGTGAATAGTAGAAGATTTTTAATCTGTTTGGTTTTTTCATAATATATCCTCAAGCACATATATCATTTTAGAGAGTTTCCTTATCAATTTAAATCCGTTTATGAAGAAATAGCTTCAGTGGATGAGTTTCTTGTTAATGCAAAACAATTTTAAAAAAATTTACCTTTAATTAATTATATTAGTTAGCAGGATATCGATGATATATATAGTATTAATATGATTAATAAAGGTAACTTTAGTGGGCTTATTGACTCATCATTTTTCTTATGCGAATGTATATGGCGAAAGGAAGATATAAATGATTTTTGTTACCGGCGACACTCATGGAGATATTGATTTCAAAAAGTTGCTCCAACTAAAGGAGATGAACCTTTCTTTTGGTGACTATTTGATCATCTGTGGTGATGCAGGCATATGCTGGTCATCATTAAATTTTCAGCGCTTTCTTGATTTGTATAGAGGGATTGGCTGCACAACCATTTTCATTGATGGGAATCATGAAAACTTTGATATGTTAAAAGAATTTGAACTTGTTGAATATTTGGGTGCAGTTATGCATAGAATCGATGAACATATTTTTCATGTTCTAAGAGGCGAGATTATGAAAATTGGAAACACAACTTTTCTATGCATTGGTGGTGCCGTTTCAATCGATAAGATGTATCGAATCAATCATGTTTCATGGTGGCTGGATGAAGAAATTTCAAATCACGATATTGATAATGCATTATACAATTTGGAAAAGATCAATTTTAAAGTTGATTATGTAATAACTCATTGTTGTGATTCACCTACTGTAACAAAGTCATTTGGTTTTAAAAGAGATGTGTGTACAGATAAGTTAATGTTTATTGACAAACTCGTATCATACAAGCATTGGTATTTTGGTCATTATCACTTTGATAGAAAAATCAATGATAAGAAAACATGTTTGTACCAAGAAATTATCAAACTGAACATCTAAAAACATGACACACTGTGTAACAAATTGTTTAAAGAAAGGAGAGAAACAGTCCTTTACAAAAGTAAAATGTTCATCTATTATTTAAGTGAAAATCCGTAAAAAGATTAAAACTACGGATAATTAGTGAAATTACTTATGATTTATAACTACGAAGAATGCTTAGCGCTGTTTGGAAGTAACTATTTTATTAAGAAAGCAATAAAAAGCTCGAAGATTTTTAAACTTAAAAACGGGTTATATTCAACAGAGAAGAAAGTCAAAGACATTGATATCTTTATTGCGAAGCATAAAAACTTTGTATTCACAATGGAGTCAGCACTTTATTATCACGGAATTAGTGATGTTGTGCCTGATCTATATGTTATTGCTACCGATAAGGATGCTACTAAATATAAAGACAGTGACATAAAACAGTACTTTATGAATAACGGATTGATTAATATTGGTGCAACTGTTATTAGACACAACAATATTGACATTCCTGTGTTTGATAAAGAAAGAATGTTGATTGAAGTTATCAGATATAAAAATAAACTCCCATTTGATTATTATAAGGAAGTCATTAGTTACTACCGAAGTCATCTCTATGATATTGATTTCTCACTCGTATTGGACTATTTAAGATCATTTCCTAAAAAACAATTATTAGAGAAAACAATTCAATTAGAGGTACTTTGATGATTAACTTAGCAGAACTTAAAGAAATAATACGACAAGAAGAATCTAATGAAGAAAATATTGAGGCCAAGCTTTGCCAAGACATTATTTTAGATTTGATTTCTAAAAGTAGATTTAACAAAAACATAACTATTAAAGGTGGAGTGGTTATGAGAAGTATTTCTAGCAATTCTAGAAGAGCCACTTTAGATTTGGATATGGATTTAATCAGATATCCTTTAACAAATGCTGGGATTAGAACGTTAATCAAAGAACTTAATAATACTGATGGAATAAAAATCAAAACTATCGGCAAGATAGAAGAATTAAAGCATCAAGACTATAGTGGAAAAAGGGTACATGTTACTATAAGCGATGCTTTCAACAACAATTTGTCTAGCAAAATTGATATAGGCGTTCACAAATACTTTGCAATTAAACAGATAGACTATTGTTTTGATATTGCATCATCACAAGATGGTGCATCGTTATTAATCAACTCACTAGAACAAATGCTAACAGAAAAGTTAAAATCATTACTTCTCTTTGGCGCGTTATCAACAAGGTTCAAAGATATTTATGATATTTATTATCTATTTCATCATATTCATAAAGATGACTTACTCAACTGTTTCAAAATGCTGATTTTTGATAATGAGACCATTAGAGAAAAGAACATAGATGATATTTTAGTTAGATTAAAAACTACGTTTGATAGTGAATTTTATCTTACTAATCTAAATTCATCTAAGAAGAACTGGATTGGTGTTAACAACAAAGAAGTTCTTGAATATATTGTCAAATCAATTGAAGGACTTAAATAACTGCCGATAAATAAAGTAAATGTGATATAATCCATTTACCATGAAACTCATTGTTGGTTTAGGAAATCCTGGAAAAGAATACGCATTAACTCGCCACAACTGTGGCTTTCAAGTTATTGATGCTTTTGCTGATTTAGTAGGAGTGGATATCACTCGCGATGGATTTAAAGGAGTGTACACAAAGTTCACTCTTGATGATGAAGAAATCATTCTTTTTAAACCGATGACTTTCATGAATCTATCAGGAACAGCTGTTCAAGAGATTGTTCATTTTTATAAGATTCCTCTTGAAGATATCATCGTCATCTTTGATGATATGGCAATTGCTCCTGGAGAACTTCGCCTCCGTTTAAAAGGATCAAGTGGTGGCCAAAAAGGTATGCAAAACATCATCGACAACCTTGGAAGCGAAGAAATTAAACGCATTAGAATCGGAATTGGAGAGCCTGAGTTTAATGCGATCGACTATGTCCTTGGTAAACCATCAAAAGAGGAAAGAGCCTTAATTGATGAAGCAATTGCTAAGGCAGTCAAAGCCTTAAAAGAAACTCTCCTATCCTCATTTGAAAAAGCAATGTGCGAGTATAATTAAAAAGTGAGGTGATACCCTTGACGAAAGATATTCTAAGTCTCGTCAAAAAATCAAACGCCTATACCTCCCTCCTTTCGAAAAAAGGAGATTTTGTCGTTGATGATATCATTGGAATTTCACTTTTATTCTCCGCACTTTACCAAGATAAAAAAGGCAATTATTTGATAGTTGCCACTAATCTTTATAACGCTCAAAAAATAGCAGATTCAATTGCCTCATTTATTGGTGATGATAATGTTTTACTTTTCCCAAGCGATGACATTTTAAGGCTAGATCTTTTATCATCTTCAAAAGAGTTTTTATCACAACGAATTTATGTGTTAAATGAGTTACTCAAAAACAAGAAAAAAGTGGTGGTCACTCATCTTACATCTTTAATCACCCCTTTACCAAGCAAAGTTGAATATAAAGACTCAATTATCAACCTCAAAGTTGGTGATCAAATTGATCCAGAAAGCCTCAAAGAAAAACTTGTTAAATCAGGTTATTTAAGAGTGAACAAAGTTGATCAAACTTTTGAGTTTGCGTCACGTGGAGATATCATAGATATCTTTTCCGTAAATTATCCACATCCAATTCGTATCGAATTCTTTGGAGATGAGATAGATTCAATTCGCTTTTTCGATATCGCTACTCAGTCTAGTGACACCAAAGTTGAAGAGGTTGAAATATTGCCTGCTACAGATGCCTTAATCAAGGACGATGAAATAGAAAAATTTAGACAAAATTTAAGCGAACAAGTACGTAAAGATAGAGAGTTTTTATCTGACGAAAAAGGCGATGAACTTGCACGTCAATCTCAACTAGATTTTGAGAACATTTCCGAAAGAAAATTCACCCCCAGAATTTATAAGTACTATCGCTATATCAAAAACACAATTAACTCACTCACAAACTACATTGATGCTGATATAACTTTCATTGCCAACAAGAAACAATTTGATGCTACATATGAGTTCGTATCCAACGAAGCTCGCGAATATTTAAGTGAGGCATCATCTAAAGGAAAGATCATTTCTCATCTTGAGTTATATCTTGATCTCAAGAGTGTTCTTAAGAATGAAAAATGTTTATTACATGCGAACGAATTCAAGATTGGATATAACGATGTTGTTTTCAACACTCATCCAATCGTATATTCAAATGCAAATATTTCTGATTTAAAAATCATCATTGATTCATATCTATCAACATCTGAAAAACTTCTCCTATCAGTTTCAAACAAGAAACAGTTAGAAACTTTAGAGAATCTTCTAAAAGAAAATAAATATGAATATGAAGTGTCTGATAGTCTAACTATTCCAAATACAAAGATTGGGATATCACTTTTCCCTCTAGAAGAAGGATTTGAACTTCCAGATGAAAAAGTCACAGTTATATCAAGCAAAGAACTATTCGGATATCAAAATAAATCATCTAGATTCATGTCTCATTTTAAAGAGGCAATCATCATTAAAAACTATGATGATTTAAAACCAGGCGACTTTGTCGTTCATGAATATTATGGAATTGGTAAATTCTTAGAAGTTCAAACAACAGAGATTTCTGGTGTGCATCGTGACTTCTTAAGAATTCAATATGCCGGTAGTGATGTACTAAGTGTTCCTTTATCTCAATTTAGACTAGTTAGAAAATATGCTGGTAGAGAAGGGGCAGAACCAAAACTATCTCATTTAAATGGAACATCTTGGGAGAAAACAAAATCTCGCATCAAAGAAAGAGTCAATCTTCTTGCAGATAGACTATATCAACTATATTCCGAAAGAGCCCATATCAAAGGTCACGCCTTCTCTTGTGATGATGAATTCCAAACACAATTCGAAAATGAATTTCCGTATGAACTCACCAAAGATCAACAAGTATCTTTGGCAGAAATCAAAAAGGACATGGAAAGCGAATATGTCATGGATCGTCTATTATGTGGAGATGTTGGCTTTGGTAAAACCGAAGTTGCGTTCCGTGCGGCATTCAAAGCTATCCTTGATGGTAAGCAAGTTGCTATCCTTTGCCCGACCACATTACTTGCAAGACAACATTATGAAAATGCAGTGGAGAGATTTAGAAATTTCGATGTTAATGTTGCGGTTATATCTCGTCTAATTCCAGAGAAAAAACAAAAAGAATATATCAAAGATATAAAATCAGGAAAAGTTCACCTTGTAATAGGCACACATAGACTGCTAAGTAAAGATTTTGAATTCAAAGATTTAGGTCTACTCATTGTTGATGAAGAACAACGTTTTGGAGTGGAACAAAAAGAACTAATTAAAGAGCTCAAGAGCAATGTAGATGTTCTTTCGTTAAGTGCCACCCCAATTCCAAGAACACTTCAAATGTCACTTATTGGAGTGAGACCAGTTTCTCAAATCAATACACCTCCAACAAGTAGATCTACAATTCAAACATATGTCGCCCCATATCAAAGCGATATTGTTCGTGAACTAATTGAAAGAGAACTTGCTAGAAAAGGACAAGTTTTCTATGTCCACAATGTTGTTAGCACAATCGCAGCAACCGCAAATAAACTTCAACGTCAAATTCCTAATGCAACAGTAGGTGTTGTTCACGGAAAGATGGAAAAAGATGAAATCGAAGATGTCATGATGCGCTTCTACGCTGGGGAAATAGATGTTCTTGTAGCAACTTCAATCATTGAAAATGGAATTGATGTTCCGAATGCTAACCTAATCATTGTTGAAGACGCTGATCATTTTGGTCTTGCTCAGCTATATCAAATCAAAGGACGTGTTGGTAGGGGAGATAGAATTGCTTACGCTTATCTTTTCTATCGTGAACAAAAATCATTATCCGCAATTGCAGAAAAACGTCTAAAAGCCATTCAAGACTTCGCTGAACTAGGAAGTGGATATAAGATTTCTCAAAGAGACCTCATGATTAGAGGAGCGGGAGATATCCTTGGTCCAGAACAAGCAGGTTTTATTGATACAGTTGGTCTAGATTTATATCTCAAGATGCTAAACGAAGTAATGGAAGAAAGAAAAACTGGTCAACCAGTTACTCCTCCTCAACCAGTTAAGATCTTTAAAATTGATGCTTATATTCCAGATGGATATGCATCAGTAGAAGATAAGATTGAGTTATATCAAAAGATTGAAAACGCATCATCATTAAGTGATTTAAATGAAATCAAAAAACACATTAGAGATGTTCACGGACGTCTACCAGATGAAGTAATACTTCTTATAAAGAAGAGAAGACTAGATATTCTCCTAGAAGGTGAAGAGTTCTCTGGAGTAAAAGAATATCCAGATTCAATTGAAGTTACACTATCTAAGAAATTCTCAAACATTGAAGGAATTGGTAACATGCTTTTTGAAGCACTTTCTTCAATGCTTGATAAAATCAAAGTCACATATCTACAAAAGACTCTTAGAATTCGAGTGCTCAAGAAAGATAACTGGCTACTTAGTTTAGAAACACTTGTAGATACAGTCGTGGAATTATATAAACGATTTTCTAAAAGAAAGTGATAAGATATATCTATGCGTTTAGATAAATATTTAAAAGTATCTCGAATCATCAAAAGAAGAACCGTTGCTAAAGAAGTTGTAGATAATGGTCATGTTTTACTAAACGATAAACCATGCAAAGCATCTACGAACGTTAACGTTGGAGATACTTTAACTATTTCTCTAAAAGGACATAAGTATTTCTATAAAATCGAAAATGTCTTTGAATATGCAACAGAAGAAAAAGCTTTGAGCATGTATTCACTTATCAAGGAGGAAACCCTATGAAAGTGAAACTAAATCTCAAACATAATCAAACATATCTTCTCGCGTGTTCTTATGGACCAGATTCAATGTTTTTGTTTCATCATCTTCTAAAGAAGAAAGCAAATTTTATTGTATGTCACGTTAATTACCATAAACGTCCAGAATCTAATCAAGAAGAAGAGTCACTAAAGAAGTTCTGTAAAGATCATAATGTTCTTTTTGAAGTGCTTGATACATCAAAGATGAAATGCTCTGGAAACTTCCAAGCTTGGGCGAGAGATGTTAGATATGATTTCTTTAAGAAATGTTATGATAAATATAAAGCATCTGTTCTTTTAGTTGCTCATCAACAAGATGATGTCATTGAAACATACTGTATCCAAAAAAGACGTATGGCTTTTGTCCATGCTTGGGGTATTGCTACATATTCAAAAGTTAATGGGATGAATGTGTATCGTCCACTTCTAAATCTTTCAAAGAAAGAAATTCAAGAATTTAACGATAAAAATTCTGTTCCGTATGCGATTGATTCATCGAACTTAAAAGATGACTACGAACGTAACTCACTTAGACATCATTATGTGTCACAAATTTCTATGGAAGAAAGACAAAAACTCATTGATGAAATTGCTAAAGAAAACAAAGCCTTAAATGATATTAAAAACAAAGTTTCTCCACTTATTTCATCTCAAAATAAACTAAGTGTGGAAGCTGCAAAATCATTATCATTTGAAGAGTTTGCCCAAGCATTATTCATCATCCTTGATAATGAAGGAATTGACTCACCAATTTCCTTAAAACAAATTAGAGATTTCATGAACAATCTCATTTCTGCTAAATCAAATATTGCCATTCCTTTAGGAAATGATGTCACATATTACCAAGAATATGGTGATATCTGCATTCGCAAAGAAGCTAAACCATATATCTACACGATTGAATCTCCAACTATGTTAGATGTTGATGAGTTCTACATTGATTTATCTTTTGGAGGAGAAGATCGAAATATTCATCAAGATGACTATCCTATCTATATTCGCTCACCAAAAGAAAACGATACATACAAAATCAAAAATTATGAGGCCTCAATCAACCGTCTATTTATTGATTGGAAGATGCCACCTCATCTAAGAAAGGTGTGGCCTGTTATTGAAAATAAAGACGGTAAGATTATCTACATTCCTAGATACAAAAAGGAGTATGTTGATAATCATAAAACCCCATTTAAGATTAAATTAAATTAGTCTCAATTATTCCCGTAATTGAGCGTTTTGCATTTACAAAAGCGCGAAACTTGTTATTATCTTATTAGATTTTTTAAAATCTGAATCCAAAATATCTCTAAGGAGTAATCAGTATGAACGAAGAAAGACCAAAACGCAGTATATTCTTGTCACTTTTACCATATCTTTTAATGGTTCTTGCTATCGGCGCATTCATTGCTATCATTGTTACCCGCAATGTATCCAGTGCTGAAACATGGACCGTTTCAAATATTCAAGAAAAGTTAGACAAATACGAAATCAAAACTGCTGATATATATAACAAAGAAACAGTTGTTACAGTGGAAGGTAAATACCTTGACCCATCTGACAACAAAGAACATAAGTACACATTCACTTGTGAAACTGCTTGGTTCAACTATTCCTTTGATGATGATGGAGATCCTCTAACTCCAGAACATCCATCATATAGAACCCTCTTTAGTAATGAAGTTGCTGAATATATGGCAGCTCATGAAGCAGATAAAATTGCTGGTAAGACATATTTTGCAGATCATTATGCCTTTGAAGTATCTTGGTTTGATAAATGGGGACCAACACTTATTAGTGTCGGTGTCACATTAATCATCGCAATATTCTTGTTCACAAGACTTGCCTCATCAGTCAATGGTGCAAATAACAAAGCCATGGACTTTGGCAAGAGCCGTGCAAGACGTGTTGATGCTTCTAAGGTTCGCTTCAGCGATGTCGCTGGATGCGATGAAGAAAAAGCTGAAATGCAAGAAGTTGTCCAATACTTAAAAGAACCTCAAAAATTCTCTAAGTATGGTGCAAAACTTCCAAAAGGTATTCTCTTAGTTGGCTCACCAGGTACAGGTAAAACCTTGCTTGCTAAAGCAGTAGCAGGTGAAGCTGGTGTTCCATTCTACTCCATTTCTGGTTCCGACTTTGTTGAAATGTTCGTTGGTGTCGGTGCTGGACGTGTTAGAGATATGTTTAGAAAAGCCAAACAAACCGCTCCATGTTTGATCTTTATCGATGAGATCGATGCTGTTGGTAGACAACGTGGTGCTGGTCTTGGTGGTGGAAACGATGAACGTGAACAAACACTCAACCAACTCCTTGTTGAGATGGATGGTTTTGAAGATAATTCTGGTATTATCGTCATCGCTGCCACAAATAGAGATGACGTCTTAGATCCAGCCCTTCTCCGTGCTGGTAGATTTGATAGAACAATTACTGTCAATCTTCCAGACAAGAAAGGTCGTGAAGCTATATTTAAAGTTCACGCAAGAGGAAAACTTATCGATCCAAAAGTCGACTTTGAAGCTCTTGCGAAACGCACTGTCGGTTTCTCCGGTGCGGATATTGAAAATATTTTGAACGAAGCTGCAATTCTTGCAGTGCGTCAGAATGAACCAATGATCACCGTCAAGGATATTGACGAAGCTATCGATAGAAGAATTGCAGGTCCTGCTAAATCTTCTAAGGGTATGAATCAAGTTGAACGTAGGACTGTTGCATACCACGAAGCTGGCCACGCCATAATTGGTTTAAAGCTCCCTCATTCTGACAAAGTTCAAAAGATTACAATCATTCCGCGCGGAAGAACCGGCGGTCACGTGTTAATGACACCAGAAGATGATAGATTCTTGATGAGCAAAGCTGAACTTGAAGCTAGAATCGTTGGCTACTTAGGTGGCCGTTCAAGTGAAGAATTCTTCTTCAAAGATGTCACCACAGGTGCATCCAATGATATTGAAGTTGCCACAAGAATCGCTAGACTCATGGTCACTGAATACGGTATGTCCTCTTTAGGACCTATCCAATATGAAAAAGATTCTGGTTCAGTCTTCTTAGGACGTGATTACACATCTACTCAAAAGAATTTCTCAACTCAAATTGCTTTTGAGATTGATACAGAAGTTAGAAAGATCATCGATGAAGCTCATAAGAAAGCTTTAGAACTCATTAAAGCTAACAAAGATGATGTTACATTAATCGCTGAGACACTTCTTGAGAATGAGACAATCACGGCCGAAGAAATCTCATATCTTCTTGAGCATAGAAGCTTAAAAGGATTTGGTGAACGTAAGGCCAAAGAAAAAGCTCCTGAAGCAAAAGAAGAAAAACCTGCTGAAAAAGTAGAACCTTCTATTGAAGAAAAGAAGGCTGAATAAAATTAGGGAGGACATCCTCCCTTTTTATATGCATATAATAATTATTGAATGAATAATAATTTTCTCCTTCAAAAAAGAATAGATGCTGGACTATCACAGTCTCGTATTGCAGATGTTTTAGGATATTCTATTCAGACAATTTCTTTATGGGAAAGCGGTAAAGGTTCTCCTGCACTTCCTGTTTGGGGAAAATATGCCTCACTTTTAAAAATCGATTTAGAAGGTTTTCTTTTTGATAAAGATAAAAGAAGTAATTTAAATTGTGATACATACACTTTCAAAATAGAAAAATTTTCAAGTAATCTTAGGGTGCTAAGAAAAAAGAAAAATTTTACACAAGCAGCATTAGCGAAAGCAATTAATGCAAGCACGATATCTATCATTAGATTTGAAAAAGGAACATCGTTCCCTTCTTTAAATCAATTTGTGTCACTTTGCAATTTTTATCATCAAAGCATTGATGAATTATATTTTGCAATGTCATTCAAAAAGAGTGACGAACCAAAGAAAAAGAAAATCATTTTACCAATCTTAATTCCGATTGTTATTGCTGTAACTGCTGGCGGCGTTACAACGGGTGCTATTGTTGCTAGAAATAGGAAGAACAAAAACGACACACAAAACATTTCAAACATTTCAAACGACACACATGGTAGAGATAGGGATGATACCTCATCTACCTCATCTAATGTGACAAGCGATGATAGTGATCATGAGACTGGTGAGACAATTTATTATGGCCAATACCCACAAACACACGTTTCTGATAATTCTTTAATTGCTCAACTTGAACTTTTAGATTCACCAAATGCAGTTGGATTTTATGAAAATAATGGCAGTTATTATTTCAAAGAAACATCTCACCTTCTTGAAGAATCATTAAGAATCGATGGAGGATGCTTCTTTAACGATGACACTCCTATTAGTGATAACACTCCATATTGGTTTAAAGTAGAACCGATTAAATGGAGAATTGTTGGTGAAGATGAGAATTCATACACTTTATTTTCTGATGTCATTTTAGATGCTTCTTTATTCTCTAGCGGAGAAGAAAAAACAAATAATTATTCAACCTCGGAATTAAGACAGTTTCTTAATAACGATTTTTGTAATAAAGCATTTTTTGGAACAGATTTACCTTTGGTAACTGAGGTGGATAATTCTTTATCTAGCACAGGCGATAGTGTCAATCATTTCACATGTGATAATACATTTGACAGAGTCTATGTTCCGAGTCGTGTTGAACTTGGATATATTAGTGGACATGATCCAGACGCAGACACGAAACGCGATAATAGAAAAAGACTCACGAGCGAATACACACGAATCAAAGCGACAGCATATTCTGATTATGCAGGGTTATATTGGACAAGAACTCCAAATGCTAACAATAACACTAAAACATTTGTTGTAGAACAAACTGGCGGACTCGTTAACATTTATTATGTTGACTCTCTCTTTGGCATTTCAGTATGCCCAATGATTCGTATCAGTAAATAAATTAATACTTTTATAAAAGTTTAATGACTATCAAAATATGATAGTTTTTCTTTATATATTTGCTTCTAGATTGTGATGCCTCATGCATCAAACAAAATAAAGGTGGATATAAAATGGAAAACAAAGTTTCTGAAGAAGTAATTTCTAATAATGTAGTTTCTGATGAAGAAATACTCATTGGAGGCACAAAGTTTAAAAAAGCAGAAGTAGAAGAAGTTGGTAGAAGACTCGCTAAAAGAAAAACAAACAAGCTTCGTTGGACAGGTGCTGCATTCTTAAGTGCAGGCGCAACATTCTTGGTTGTTGGTATAGCTAACTTACCAGATGATGGTGGAGTCGGTTTAATAATTGTTGGTGGAATTCTATTTATCTTAGGACTAATTTTCTTCCTCACATCGTTTAAAAGACGTGATCCAATTAGATTCGGCACAAGATATTACCAAAGACAACTTGCTATTCCAGCAGTACAAAGCGCTGGCGCCGCTCCAGGCCAACCAGCTATTTTAAGTGGCAGAATTTTGCAATTATCAAGAAGACCATTAGTAAGAATTATCTTCAATGGTGATGAAAACAAACTTCAAGTTTTCTCTGAAAAAAAGTATTCAAGAATTTACTCAAAAAATGAGGTTCTTGATTATGAACTTAGAGTAGATAACGAAGTTGTCGTTACATCTGCAACCAAAAAAGGTATGGGTAAATCCATTGCCTTGGGTGCAATTGGTGGTGCACTTTTTAACACCGCTGGTGCAGGTATGTTGGCAGGTGGAATGTCTGCAAGCCAAAAGACAAAATCTTCCCAAAAAGAAGTACATCACTACACATTACTTATAAAAGTAAAAGATATCAATAGAGCATCTTACTACATACCAATTGATACAGTTCAATTAGCAGAAGAAGTTATAACAATCCTGGACATCATTATCGGTAAAGGAAAACCAAAAGAAATCGAAGAACAAGTTGAAGCAAAACCTGTTCAAAAGAAAGAAGACACCGATAAGTTTGCAGAAATCAAAAAATACAAAGACTTATTAGATTCGGGCATTATCACCCAAGAAGAATTCGAACAAAAGAAGAAAGAAATTCTCTAATAATTATGAAAAAAAGAATTGTCTGCTCGCTAATTTTAGGATTGTTAGTTTTAACATCCTATCTTTCATGGTCAGATAAAGAATATTAAAAATTTGGATAACAAATATATCAATATCTTTAATAATATTCGTTTTATTTTAAAAAAGTTCACTATCAATTAATGAATAATAATGATGTCGACAAAATAGGTGCACCTCTTCAATTAAGGAGAGAACACAAGATGAAAGTCTATAAAGGACAAGGCCTTCTATATATTTTCAATATGCTTATCGAAAAACATCAAATTATGAAGAACGACATCATGGAAGAACTTCAAATAACTGAATTAACTTTTTGGAGATATATCCAAGAAATCAAAGCTTTTATATATAACTTTAACTTGCCATATGAACTTGTTTATGACAGATTTTCAGACACATACAAGTTGACTGGTAATTAGTAAGCATTTATCATATTTTCGGCAAATCGATATAACGAAAATGTGGAATATTAAAAACATCAAAATAGATTCACACGTTGTTCTTGGCCCAATGGCAGGAGTAACTTTCCTTTCATATCGCAATTTTATGAAACCTTTTGGAGTGGGACTTTCTGTCTCTGAAATGGTGTCTGATTGTGGTCTTATCTATGGAAACAAAACCACGCTTGAATATATCAAAACAAGTGATATCGATAGACCATGTGCAATACAGCTATTTGGATCAAGTGCAGATACACTATGTAAGGCAATTGATATCGTTTTAGAAAACAACAAAAATATCGATTTAATCGATATAAACATTGGTTGTCCAGTTCCTAAAGTCACAAAAACAGGAGCGGGAAGTGCTCTTTTAAAAGACACTAAAAAACTAAAAGAAATTATGACAAAAGTGGTGGAGCATTTACCTATTCCTGTTACTGCTAAAATTAGACTTGGTTGGGATGATAAATCCATCAATGTTTTTGAAAATGTTAAAGCACTTGAAGAAGCAGGTGTCGCAATGATTGCAATTCATGTTAGAACTACCAAACAAATGTATTCAGGTAAGGCTAACTACGAAATCATTCGTGATCTTGGGAAAAAGATGAAAGTACCTCTAGTGATAAGCGGAGATATCTACTCTTTAGAAGATGCAATTAAGGCAAAAGAAATTACAGGTGCAACTGCTGTTATGGTGGCAAGAGGAGGAATGGGAAATCCTCATCTTGTTAAGCAAATAGATACATACTTCAATACAGGTGAAAAACTACCAGATGTTTCGCTTGAAGAAAACATCCAATACTTATATAAACTCACCGATATGATGATTGAAGAAAAAGGTGAGACTAGAGCAATGATGATTCTTAGAGGAATCGCTCCTAAGTTTTTTGCCAATTATCCAAATACAAAAGCTCTTAAAAGTGAGCTTGCTCAACATTTATTCACAAGAAAAGATCTTGTTGGAATAGTTAACAAACACATTCACTAAACTTAGGCATGCATACTTGCACAACTAAGTTAAAAACAATATAATGATGGTATGTTAAAACAACCATCTTTAAAAGAATTCTTACAGATGTTCATTCTATTTGAAGACGCTTCAGTAGAAGAACTAGCAAACGCTATTGGAGTGTCTCCAAGAACAATTTTCAATATCTTTGAAGACAAAAATGTTACTGATGATATCAAACAGAAGTGCTATTCATTTCTGTATCGATATAATGGCTCTATTAATAAAGCCACCATTGAGTTCAATCAAGATATATTTGAAGGCAAACTTCTTTACCATGGTTCAAAAGATGGAGTACTTTCTCCAACAAAAGATGTTTCTAGAGATAAATGTGATTTTGGTAACGGCTTTTATCTAAGCGACAATTATGATCAAGCTGTTGATTTCGTCTGTGCTTATCCAAATTCAGCAATATATGGTTTTGAATTTCTAAAAGAAAAAGATTTAAATATCGTGACTTTGGATTGTGATTTAGATTGGATGATTTCCATTTGCTATTATCGTGGCAAGCTAAAAGAATACGAAAATTCCAAAGAATTAAAACGTGCTCTTAAAATAACACAAGATGCTGATGTGATTATTTGTCCAATTGCAGATAATAGAATGATTCAAATCATTACTAATTTTGCCGATGGAAAAATAACTAGTGAGCAAGCAAAGTATTCTTTAAGAGCACTCAATCTTGGGAATCAATATGTCTTTAAAACAGACAAAGCATTAAAATGCTTGAGACATATCAATTCCTTCTATCTATGTGAAGTTGAAAAAGCAGAGCATATTAGCAAAGTCAAAGAACGTGTTAATGCGACAAGAAAGCATGTTGAAGATACAATCAAGAAATATCGTCGCGATGGCAAATATATAGATGAGGTATTCAAATGAAAGAACTTGATAGTGCCGGTGTTGAATTAGTGAATTTTCAAGCTGAAGTATTTGAAAAATCAGTTAAGAGATTTTCATGCTCCTCGCCTATATTTATTAGAAGATACATGCTTTCAAAACACACGATGCTTTTAGGAAGAGATATATCTCCATTTGTCCCAACATTAGACTCTGATGAAATACTTGATTTAATTGAAGAAGAATATGGAGAATCTGATTATGGAGCGACTAAATATCCAAAGGATGTTATGTCGTGGATTGGATATATGTACATGTACATTGTATACACAAGACAAGTGTCTATTAGACGTGTATATTCTCTTTTTCCACCTAACTTCATGTATGAGAACTACTATATTTGGCATTCGCAAAGTGAAGAAGTTGCTTTAGATCATTTCATTGAAGTGAACGGATATGATAAAAACGTTCTCGACAATGAATATCTTTTCAAAGCATATCTAAAAGACAAAGAAAGAGTAACAAAAATAATCAAAGGCTTATAAGCACATTGCATGATATGCGTATATGAGCGTATCATTAAATTAACAAGGAGTCATACATATGAAAAAACTTCTACTAATAGCACCTTTAGCGTTGTCGCTTCTTTTAGTGAGCTGCAATAACAAAGACAACGAAAATAAAGGCAGTGATGAGGAACAAACATCACAAGACACACCTACAAGTGGTGATCAAACTCCACCTGAGGATCCATGGAAATCTCTTTTACCAAAAGAGCTAACCGAATTTAAAAAACTCAATATCGTTGGTACTCAAACTGTAGCCGAAGCTCTCGGAGATGAATTTGATGAAGATGTAATGGTCAATCATTACCCAAAATTAATCAAAGATTCACAGAAAGAAATGACTGAATACGGCATTGATGAGGGCATGTCTGCTGATACTTCAGTTGCAGATTATTATAAAGATGATTTCTACGTTGCTTCTCTCACAAGAAACGAAACTTTTGGCACTGTATATCAATACACAGAAAGTTACACTGATGTAGGATGTTTTTATAACAATATTCCTATTATCCACGAACAGGGCTCAGTTGTTGTAACCGCCAGTGGTAGTACTTCAACAAAACCTTATGATAGTTGGAATACCTTCCCAAGCTCAGGAATGAGTGCGACACAGTCCGCTCTTCAAGGTTTAATTTCATTAATAGATGATAGAGTCATGGGCCTAGAAATGAGTGTTCTAACAACTGATGATTTTTACTACATCGTTACAGAAAGAACAACAACTATGAATTACGTAAGCCCTATGGTGTATTCTACAACAGATTTTGAACAAAATATTCTTGAAATCAATAAAGATCTTCAATTAACTGGTTATTACTATTTCTCTAACAGTATTGCTGATAAAAACCCCGATACCGGTGAAGAAGTCCCAACATTGATGCAACAAGAAGCATCGGTGGATTTTCTTACTTACGGCGAACAAGTTGAATATGAAAACAAGACAGAATTCCTTGCATCACTTCCTGGACATACAGTTATGATTGACTATAATGCTGGTGCAGAACAGTACGATCGTAAATCATACATCAATCTGAAATATAAAGATGCAACAGTAGATGGTGACGGCAATTTAACAGCTGTTGGTTCCTCCACCAACGAGGGGAAAATGGCGTATTACCTCAATGGAATGCTAAATTATGAATATAACCTCACATCTTCAACAGGCTATGTCGCGATAAGCGAAATTGATATTGCATTACTTATTAAACGCATCACAGAAACTCCTAATGGTGAAGAATTCCAAGTGAGCTTCCAATATAGCAATTCCGATGCGACATTCATGTCCTTACAAGCAGCAATCCCAAATTCGTCGTTACAGACACTTGATGGAACAAAATATATTGTTTTACAACAAAACTATGTTGTCTTTGTTGCTAGTTTCAATCCAACATTAGTGGAACCTAGTTTCACATTTGAGGCAGCAGACGCTCGTTAAAAAACAAGATACGTTCACGGCATGGCGGCAAAATCGCCATGCTTTTGCATATATGCACATATAAGTGTAAAATATACACGTATAGAGGAGATTTTCATATGAAAAAAATCTTATTAATCGCTCCACTTGCATTATCACTTCTTCTAGCCAGTTGTAATGGCAATGAAAAGTCCGGTGATAATTCCGGTAGTGGAGATAATCCTACCTCCCAAACTACAGGCACTACTGGTGGAAGCACACCATCTAGTGGTGATCCTACTAGCGGAGATCCAACGAGTACTACTCAAGTAACTCCTGTCTCGCCAACTATTACTAAAGTGGCATGGCACAATATCAACACTGGATCTATTACTCTTGATAACGGAGCAGAACAAATTGTTCAAGCTAACGTTTCAGGTACACCTGGTCGTGATGAAAATGGTAATACCATTGCTTATGATCACAGCTCATCATTTTCTACAGAACAAACTGATATTGTTGAGTTAACACCTATGGACCCATTATCTGCCAATGGTGGTTCAAGATGTAAAATCAGAGCCAAACATGTTGGAACAGCTTATGTTGTTGCAACCGCTAATGGCGATGATTCAAAGACAGTTACATTAACAGTCAATGTTCAATCTGATGGCACAGTTGCAGCAATCATTTCTGTTACAACTCATCCAGATACCGTTTTCCTTGGTAAGGAAATCAAGGCAGACACAGTCGGTCTTAAAGTTAGACTTGATGATAATACTGAGGTTGACAACTATAGACCAAGTAGAGTTGCCTGTGATACAGCTACTCCGGGTGTAAAGACTGCTACTGCAATTATCGATTTAGATGATGAATTATTCTTATCTACTACATTTGAAGTTGAAGTACTTGATGTCGCTGAAACAAAAGCGTTGTTTACTAGTGCTAGCTTTGCCACAGAAAATAATATCTTTGACTCTTCAAACGATAACACACATTCTAAAGCTGGCAACAACTTTGATAGTAGTGGTTCAATTGAAACCGGTAAACGTGGTGTTCAAGTCACATACGGAAATAGTGCATTTACTACATCAAACGCATCATATACACATATTGTTGGATTTGAAGTAGTCTACTCATCCAATGGTGCTACAGGAAATATCACTGTTAGTGTCGGTGGAGTTAACAAGTTCCAAATCAACAATAATGGTGGTTCATTAACAAACGAACACGCCATTCAAATGTTTGATACTGAAATTGCTGGTGATGTCAAATTATCAATTAATAACACTGGCACATCAAAATCACTTTATGTCCAATCAATCTCTATTATTCAAAATAGAGTCCAAGAAGGTATTGAAGTACTAACTCCTGGAAAAGTTGAATATGCATACGGCGAAACATTTGACTTATCAGGCTATGTTGTTGTTCCAAAATACAATGTTGGACAAGCAACAGCTGCTGAAGCAATTGATCATTCTAATTTAAGTGTTTCACCTAATAGAGAACTTACTGCAGAAGATACAGAAGTTACAATATCTCTCAATGAGTCTGCATATTCGGTTACTCAAGCAATCACTGTTGTTGAAACATTACCAAGTTACATCAATGTTTCATTTGATGATTCTATTTATGACGTTATCGATGAAGGTAATAAACAATTCAATCTTGAAATTGGTAATGCCTATGATTTTGCAACAACAATTACTGTTGATCCAAGTGCATCAAGAAAAGAATATATATTTGATTCTGAAAATGCATGTGCAACATTTGATGACTCAACCAACACATTAGCTATTGATGTATCAACATTAACTGATGAAGTTGATTTCGATATCACATTTAAATATGTGAACACTCCAACAGTTAAAGAAACATATAAAGTTCACGTCATCGATTCATCACAACCTCACCTAAGTGAAGTTGTTGTTTCTGGTACTCCGAGTGCACCAGAACAATATGAAGGTGAAACACTCAATCCAGCCGGATTAACATTCACTGCTAATTACACAAACGGTGGTGCATCAGTCAGCTTAACCGCCGAAGATATTACATTACCAACACTTGTTTACGGTGAAGATATCGTCTGCTCATACGAAGACGCTAATGGTGATTCAGTCGAATTTACAGTCACAGGTATCACGATTCTTCAAGACGCAATCTCCGGATTGGTTATCGAAGGTAGTCTTGCTAATGATAGCTACGAAGTTGGCGAATATGTCAGTGCAGCAGGTCTTGTTGTCTATGCTGAATATCATGCACGTGAAAGAGAAAACGTTACCACTGAAGTTACATGGACATACAATGATGAAAATTCACTTCAATTAAATGATGCAGGCAATATCTCTGTAACATTCAAAGCTTCCTATAGTGGTGAAGAAGCAAGTGTCACTTACGGTATTATCGTTAGTGATCAACAAACACTTGAATATGATTTCTCACAAATCAGTGGCTTTGATACTTGGACAGCAACATATGCTAACGATCATGAAGTTGAATACACAGATGCAACTGTCAAGTTCTGTGGATCAGCACGTCAAACTACTACAATCACTGATGTCCCAATTGTCAAAGGAACTGATGTAATCTTCAAACTAAAAGATACAACAAAATCTATAACAGAATTTGAACTTACCTGTAGACAATGGAATGATAAAGCTAAAACCATGAAAGCATATCCATCCACTGATAGTGGTGAATCATATGGAACTAGCATCGCTTCCACAACAGTTTCAAATTCAACAACTGGTACAACATTTAAAGTCAGCAAGAACTCAGGTATTGCCGATGGTGTTAATGCACTTAAGTTCAATGCTGGTGTATCTGGTGATACTGGATATAGCAATAACGTCGGTATTGTTTCATTAAAAGTTGTCTTAGGAGAAGCAACTCCTGCAAAACAAGTTACAGAAATTACTTCTATTGAAGGTGGAGTTACTGCTCACCTCAATCATCCTTGGGATACAAGTGCAATTGTTGTCAAAGGAAAATTTGAAGGCGATAGCGTTTCTTCAGTGATTACCGATTTAGTTGATTTAGACATCAGTCCTGCTACTGCTACTTCTATGGATTTAGAAGAGGTAAGCGTGACTGCTACATTGACATCAGATAACACAAAGACATTAACAAACGAACACGTCGCAGCTACCGTTGAAGCTTCAACAAGTCAAGAAGTGACATATACATTCACAAACAAATCTTGGACTGATTCAACAAACTCATGGGTTAGTGATAACGATGGTGGTCAACTTTCTTCCGGAAAAGGCGTTCAAGTAACAGCGACTTATTCTGGTGCTGGAGCACACACAAATGCATCCTTCTATGGTGTATCCAAAATCGTGTTTACATACTGCACAAACAAGAGTAGTGGTACAGGTGCCATCAATGTCCAAATTGGTGAAAATACTGCTATTAGTCAAAGCGTCAATAGCACTGGTGGAACTACACTTAGAACAATGGAATTCGTGATTGATCCATCACAAACTGGTGTGATCACATTCTCTGTTGATTGTTCTGAAAATAGTATCTACATTAGTTCTATCGCAGTAACAAGCTTAGTCTAATCACTTATAACAAACGGGTGGTATTCAACTGAATATCACCTTTTCTTTATATTTCACGAGTAGATGTGATACTATTTATGACGAGGTTTTAAGATATGGAAGAAAAATTTACAGATCAAGAACAAGCAAGAAGAGATAAGCTTGCTAAATATAAAGAACTAGGAATTGATCCTTTCGGTCAAAAGTTTGAAAGAAGTGATTCTGTTAAGACACTTCGTGAAAAATGTGCCGGAAAGAGCAACGAAGAACTTGAAGCTAATAAAGTATATGTCACAGTTGCTGGACGTATCATGTCCATTAGACGTATGGGTAAAGCTTCATTTATGAACATTAAAGACTTAACTGGAAATATCCAAGTATATATGGGTATTGATGTTGTAGGTGAAGAAGCATATAACTTGTTTAAACTTGCTGATATAGGAGATATCGTTGGAGTGTATGGCCGTGTCATGCTCACAAGAACTGGAGAAATGACAATTCGCGCTGAAAAGTATACTCACTTAACAAAATCATTGCGTCCACTTCCAGAGAAGTTTCATGGATTAACTGATGTTGAAGAAAGATATCGTCATCGTTATGTTGATTTGATCATGAATGATGAAGCTATGAAAATTGCTCTAGCTAGACCAAAAATCATTCGTGCTATGCAAAGATATTTCGATTCTTTAGGATTTACTGAGGTTGAAACTAGTGTCCTTTCACCAATATTAGGTGGAGCAGCTGCTAGACCATTTGTCACACATCATAACGCTCTTGATAAAGATTTCTATCTTCGTATTGCTACTGAACTTCCATTAAAGAAACTCCTTGTTGGAGGCATGGAACGTGTCTATGAAATTGGTAGACTTTTCCGTAACGAAGGCATGGATACAAAACATAACCCAGAATTTACAACTGTTGAGTTATATCAAGCATATGGCGATCTTCAAGATATGAGACATATTGCAGAAGGTGTCTTCAAATATGTCGCTAAAGAAGTAGTGGGCTCAACAACTATTCCTTATGGTGAAGGTACACTTGATTTAGGAAAACCATTTAGATGGGTATCAATGGTGGAAGTAGTCAAAGAAGCTACTGGCATTGATTTCTCTAAAGATATGACATATGAAGAAGCTGTTGCATTAGCAAAGAAAAACGGCATCCAAGTTGAAAAACACTGGACAAGCGTCGGCTTTATTCTAAATGCCTTCTTTGAAGAAAAATGTGATCCATATTTACAAGAACCAACATTTGTTCATAGCTATCCAATTGAAGTATCTCCTTTAACTAAGAAGATGCCAAATGATCCTAGATATACAGATAGATTTGAACTCTTCATTGGTGGAATGGAATATGGTAACGCATATACTGAACTCAATGATCCAATTGATCAAAAAGAAAGATTCATTGCTCAATTAGAAGCTAAAAAGCTCGGTGATGAAGAAGCAAGTGAAATGGATACAGACTTCCTTGAGGCACTTGAATATGGTATGCCTCCAGCAGGTGGTATTGGTATTGGCATTGACCGCTTTGTCATGTTAATGACCAATCAACAAAGTATTCGTGAAGTCATTCTCTTCCCTTGCATGAGAGATTCAAATAAATAGGAGGATTATCTATGGCTAAATATGCAATTGTAACTGACTCTGCTAGTGATCTTCCAAAGAAGTATCGTGATGAGAATCATATTGATTATGCCGCTACCATGATGGCGTATGAAGATGGCGAGAATAAATACGATGGACCAGCTTCAATTGACTGGGAGCATGTATCTGTTAAAGAATTCTACGATATCCTTAGAAGAGGAATAAGAATATATACAGATCAAGTCACTGAAAAGAATTATCTTGATACATTCATTCCTCATTTAGAAAAAGGTGAAGATATTCTTTACGTCGCGTGTTCATCTGGCTTAAGTGGTTCACTTAACAAAGCTAGAAAACTTGCTGAAGATGATCTTAAGAAAAGATATCCAGAAAGAAAGATCATTGTCGTAGATACACTTCGTGCAGGTATGGCCCAAGGCATGATTGTCATGCTTGCTAATGATCTTCGTAAAGAAGGTAAAACCATCGAAGAAAACGCCGCGATATTAGAATTAGAAAAACGCGCATATAAAGAAGTAGGTATTCCAGAAAGCCTATCTTATCTTAGACGTGCTGGACGTGTGTCTGCTCCTGCGGCAGTATTTGGAAATATCATCGGCTTAAAGCCAATTCTTGTCTTCGATGAAAAAGGAAGCAATCTTGCTGTTGAAAAGACAATTGGCAAAAAGAAAGCTTTCAAGCGTATGGCAGAGATGATTCGTGATGATATCGTCGAACCAGAAAAACAAACAATCTACTTAATGAACGCAGATTGTTCTGAACAAGATGTTAAAGACTTCACCGAAGCAATCCTTGCCGAAGTTAAAGTCAAAGACATCATTGCTGAAACACTTGGTCCTGTCATCGGAGCGTCCTCCGGTCCAGGCACAATAATCGTTAACTATAAAGGAAAACAATAATATGAAAAAAGTACAAGAAATTATTAAACCATTCTTAGCAATTATATTGGGCGCTATTATCCTACTTTATTACTTCAACTGGTTAACTCTTGAAGGAGCAGGACTTGCTATTGGCATTATTGCCTTAATACTCGCAGTCTATTATATTGCCACTGGAATACTATCAGTTCTTTTAGGAGAAAAACTTAAAGGTGCAAGAAAAGTGCTTGATGCTATATCTATGGCATTATTCCCAATATTCATCTTTGTCTACTTCCTCATCGTTATCGTTAACGCTGGAAGTGGCTATGGTCCAACTGGTTGGGTAATTGCTATTTTAACTTTATCAGCATCTATTGCTGCTTCAGGTGCATTAATTGTTGCCTCATTTGTAAATGTTAAAGTTATCAAACGCATTGCAAAACTTATTGCAATGGTGTTTATCCTCACATTACTTTTAAATATCCTATTTGATATTCAAGGTAATCCAATTGTATTAGGTAACTTTGATGTCGTTTTATTTGTTATCTATTTTGTATATTCATATATGCTTCTATCTTCTTTATCATCTTTAGAAAGTAAAGAAGGTAACACTGTTAGTGAAGAATAACATCAATCAAAACAAAAGGTCCTCAGATGAACTGAACCCCATTTAGTTCACAAGAAATAAAAAAGCCTCTTAGCGTAAAATATACGTTAGGAGGTTTTTATTATGGCGAGTAAAGGTCAGAAATTTAAGAGCTATTCTTCTGAATTTAAGGAGATGATACTCAAAGA
>JAILIP010000016.1 GCA_024695235.1 Bacilli bacterium
GCTTTTTTGCCGTTATCATCAATGATGATATGGTTTTGTTTGATATATTCAATACGAGCAATCTTTTCTTCGATTTCAGCTTGTTGTTTCTTAGCGGAATCGTAGTCAGCGTTTTCACTTAAGTCACCTTGAGCACGTGCAGCAGCAAGATCTGCTAAAATGCGTGGGCGTTCAACGTTAACAAGATTTTCGTATTCTTCAAGTAACTTTTGATATCCTTCTTTGGTTAATTCAATTTTTTCATTTGCCATAAGTATTCTCCTCAAAGATTAGCAATTAGTTTATACCAGTTTTGTAATTGATACAAACTTTATTTTTTGGCTTCGGCGATTTTTGGATCATCTAAAAAGGCGTTGAAGACTTCTTCGACTTCGTCATATTCTTCATCGTCTTCAATTTCACTTAATGAATGACTTTGTTCATCATATGCAAAAGGAAGGACATTTTCTTCATCGTTTTTCTCATAGAGAAAGACATATGATTTACCTCTTTCTTCATTTTCATAAGTAAACAAGATATTCATTACTTTTTCATTACCGTTTTCGTCGGTGATGATCATTTCTTCATCGTTTAATAAATCAATAGCCATATTAGTATCCTTTCCTTGTTTGCATGTATGTTTCTAAAATCACAACTGCACTCATCTCATCGATGACGTCTTTTCTTTTCTTGCGAGATAAGTCAGCTTCCATCAAACGCTTATGAGCGATGACGGTAGTAAGTCTTTCATCAACAAGTGTGATTTTTAAATTTGGGTTTTCTTTTTCAAGGTCTTCTTTGAAGCGTTTGGATGATTCTGCTCTAGGTGATACTTCGCCAGACATATGAAGAGGATATCCTAAGGCAATCTCATCAACATTCTCTTTTTGACAAATTTCAAGTACTCTTTCACGAGCCTTTTTGTAATTACCAAATTCAAAAGTAAAGTTTTCATAGCCATGTGCAGCGATTCCTAAGGAATCGGACAAGGCAATGCCGAGTGTTTTTGTACCTAAATCAAGACCTAGAATTTTCTTCATTTAATGAGCCCTTTAACTTTGGATAGACCACTTTCAATTTTGCTCTTTTCTTTGCCGCGGCCATTTGCCATATTTGGACGTCCACCGCCAGAGCCACCTAGTTCAGTGGCAAGAGCTTTGAGTAAATCACCAGCTTTGTTGTTTTCAAGTGGTTTACCGCTGATAAAGACTGCAAGTGGTAAATCACCTTGGTCACCACCAATAAGGGCGATAATTGAGTCTTTGTGTTTATTCTTTAGAATATCACCAATCTTATTAAGACTTTCAAGGTTCATTCCTTGGACATATTTGGTGATTAATTTATATCCATTAACTTCTTCATATGAATCCATTAGGCTTTCAGCAACTAGTTGAGCCATCTTATCAAGAAGTTGTTCGTTAGCTTTCTTAAGGTTTGCTTTCTCAGAAAGTGTTGCTTGTAAGCGATCGCTAACTTCTGCAACTGATTTAGCACCTAATGCATCACGTGTATGCTTAAGCATTTCTTCTTTTTCTTTTAATAATTCATATGCGCCTATGGATGTGCGACCTTGAATTCTTCTAACACCAGAAGCAATAGATTCTTCACTTTCAATAACGAATAAACCTATATCTTTGGTATTTTCTACGTGACATCCACCACAAAATTCGATTGATTCATCGCCAAAGGCGACAACACGAACACTATCACCATATTTTTCAGAGAAGAATGCTTTAGCACCAAGCTTATTAGCTTCTTCAATTGGCAAAACACGAATATTTGATGGAATTGCTTCAGCAATCATTCTATTAACTTCATTTTCAATTTGATCTAATTGAATCTCAGAGATTCTTTCAGTTTGAGTGAAGTCAAAGCGCATATATTCACTTGAGACAAACGAGCCCATTTGCTTAATGTGATCACCGAGCACTCTAACAAGAGCACTTTGGAGTAAGTGAGTTGCGGAGTGATTGCGTTTAACGAATTCTCTTTCTTCATGATCAACTTCTAAAAGTAGTTCATCTCCAACTTTTAAAGTACCTTTAGCAATTTTCACAAAGTGAAGATTTTGCTTGTTAGGTGCTTTTTGGACGTCAACAACAGTGGCAACGATATCTTTAGAAGTAACTTTACCATGGTCAGCAACTTCACCGCCGCTTTCAGCATAGAAATTAGTTTTATCAAAGACAACTTCACCTTCATCCTCTAAAGACGATACTTTTTCACCATCTTTGAATAGACCGATGACTTTTGCTTTTAATGGAGCATCATCATAGGTGAATTCACTCTTAGATGTGAAATCGAGAAGATCTTTTGATTGCTTATGCATGCTTTGTTCGCCACTTCTTGCGTTTCTAGCTCTTTCTTTTTGAAGGAGCATTTCTTTTTCAAAGCCCTCTTCATCGACTTTGACTCCGTTTTCTTCACAGATTTCTTTAGTGAGATCAAGTGGGAAACCGAATGTATCATATAGTTTGAAGGCATCTTTACCAGAAAGTTGTTTCTTGCTCTCGATCATTTCACGAAGCAAAGCTTCGCCTGATGTAAGTGTCTTGATGAATTTCTCTTCTTCGTTTTTAAGAAGGGATGTGATGACATTAACTCTAGAACTGAGTTCTGGGTAGAAGTCTTTATATTTCTCAACAACTGTTGGGATAAGTGTGTACATAAATGGACGATTAATGCCAATTTTCTTAGCAAATCTCATCGCTCTTCTAACAAGTCTACGTAAAACGTAGCCTCTTCCTTCATTGGAGAAGACTTCGCCATCACTTAAAGCGAATGTTACTGCACGAATGTGATCAGCAATAACTCTATATGAAGTGAGATATGGAGCTTCGTATTTAACGTTCGCGAGTTTTTCAACTTCTTTGATAATAGGCATGAATAAGTCTGTCTCAAAGTTAGACGGAGTTTCTTGAAGAACAGATGCGATTCTTTCTAAACCAGCACCAGTATCGATATTTTTGCTTGGGAGTTCTTTGTATTCACTACGTGGTGTTCCTGGAACGGCATTATATTGAGAGAAGACAATGCCCCAGATTTCAATATAACGGTCATTTTCAATCTCCTCTTTGAGGAGTTTGATACCTAAGTGCTCTGGATCATACTTTTCTCCTCTATCGAAGAAGACTTCGGTATTTGGTCCGGCTGGACCTTCACCGATTTCCCAATAGTTACCTTCAAGGGGAATTAAATGATCTTCAGCGACACCTTGTTCTTTCCAAAGGTCATGTGTTTCTTTATCGCTTGGATTATATGTGAAATAGAGCTTATCAACTGGCATAGCAAAGTATTTCTCGCTAGTGAGAATTTCAAATGCCCATGGAATAACTTCTTTTCTGAAGTAGTCTCCGATGGAGAAGTTTCCGAGCATTTCAAAGAATGTATGGTGGCGAGAAGTATAACCAACATTATCCATATCGTTAGTACGAATGGATTTTTGGACATTGGTGATTCTTCTTGATGGAGGTACTTCACTTCCATCCATATATTTCTTCAAGGCTGCAACACCTGAGTTAATCCAAAGCAATGATGGATCTTTATATGGAATTAATGATGCGCCTTTTTCAACATGGTGACCTTTGCTCTTAAAAAAGTCTAACCACATCACTCTAATTTCATTACCAGTTAATTTCTTCATTTTCTATCCTCCAAAGCATAAAAAAATCGCTCCTAAGGAACGACTGTGCGCGGTACCATCCTTATTCATTAGATATATCTAATGCTCTTAATTAAATCTTTAACGCAGATTAACGATGACTTTCATCATCTCCAAAGGAGTGGCATAGGTTCCTTTATGGGAGTAATAACAATATATCACAAACATATGTTTAATAAAACATTTTTTATATATAAAGTCATGAAAAGATACAACTTTTTTCGGTGTACCACATATACCATGTTAATTGATATCGGCTATAATATACTCAACTAGGAAGTCCATGTTATGAAAAACTCTTCTATTACAACTAATAATCGTGGCTTCTATTTTAGCTATTTTTACTTTTTTAGGCATTGTGTTTCCTAACTAAGAGATAGCATTTCATCAAGTGAGGGAAACAAAGTGATTGTTGAACCTCCTTGAAAGTGATAAACTTGGGTGGTTCCTCCCTCCCAAGTTTTTATTTAATAAAGGAGTATTAAAATGAAAAAACTTACAGTAGTTATGTTAGCTGCTTCTATCTTAGCAGCCGGACTTGCTTCTTCTTGTGAGAAGAAGATCAAAATTGGTATCCTTCAACCAGTCGAACACGAGGCTCTTGACGTAGCTCGTAAAGGATTCATGGAAGGATTAGCCGAAAAAGGCTATGACACAAGCAAAGTTAAATTCGTATACCGTAATGGTGGCGGAAAAGAAGCTGATATCTCTTCATATGCAAAGAGCTTAGTTTCACGTTGCGATATGTCTTTAGGCATTGGTACAGGCGCATCTGTTTCTTTAAAGAGTGCTGCGACTGATAAAGGTTTAACAAAACCATTATTATTCACCGCTGTTACAGATCCAGTCGATGCTAAACTCGTTTCTAGCTTAGATAATGGTGAAGGTTTCGTCACTGGTTCAAGTGATATGCAACCAATCGCAGACCAAATTTTACTTATTAAAGAATGTATTCCTTCAGTAGATAAAGTTGGTATTCTTTACACATCAAGCGAATCTAACTCTGAAGCCCAAGCTAAAGTTGCTGAAGCTGCTTTAACTCTTAGTGGCATCACCACAGTTAGAAAAACATGCACTGGTCCAAGTGATGTTAGTTCCACTTCTCTTGCTTTAGCAAGTGAAGAAGGAATTGACGCTATTTACATCCCAACCGATAACAATATTGCCGCCAATACAGACGCTGTCAAGACAGCTGTTGCTGGCAAGAATGTTTTAGTTGTTGCTGGTGAAGAAAGCATGATGAAAGGCTGCGGCCACGTCACATTATCAGTCGACTACAAAGCTTTAGGTAAAGTTACTGGTCATATGGCTGCGGAAATTCTTTCAAAAGGAATTAAAGCTGGTGAATTGCCAGTCAAAACAATGACAAAAGAAGAATGCAACTATGTTATGAGTGCAGCAAACTGCGCTTCTAGCGGTGTTACTCTTCCAGATGAAGTCATTGCAAAATGCACAAACGTTGATTAAGGATTTAAATGGAAGTATTAGATATAATTCTTAATATTCTTTCAAGCGGACTACCATGCTGTCTACTTGCTTTAGGTATCTTTTTAACCTACCGCATCTTAGACTTTGCTGATCTTACAGCCGAAGGTAGTTTCCTCCTTGGAGCATGTACCGCTGGGGTTATGATCTTTAATGGTGTCAATCCATTCTTAGCCACTTTAGCTAGTATTGGGGTTGGCGCGATATGCGGAACAATTACAGGTGTTTTAAATAGATATTTAAAGATACCGAAATTATTAAGTGGTATTATCACTTTAACTGCTTCTGCATCAATCGCTTTACTCATCATGGGTATGGCAAGTGGAAATGCTGGATTATTCAAATCCCAAATCTCCTTCAATGTTGAAAAAGGCGGAGCGTCTCAAACAATCTACTCTTTATTCACTCCATATGTTTATGATGAGGCATTTGGTATTTGGAGAGTATTATCTCCATGGGGCGAGATTATTAAAATTGCCATCATGGCCGCTGTAGTTGCTTTAGCAATGCTTGCCATATACTTCTTCTTTGGAACTGAATATGGTATGGCTATTCGTGCTACAGGTATGAGTGAAAAGATGGCGAAAGCTCAAGGCATTAATACCGATGTTGCCACAATCATATGTGTTGCAATATCTAACGCCATTATTGCTTTAGCAGGTGCACTATATGTGCAAGAAGCTAAATCAGCTTCTGCTATCACCGCTACTGGATACTTAGTTATCGGACTTGCATCCATCATTGTAGGAGAAGCTGTGTTTGGTAAACGTTCATTCAAGAACTGGATTATATCAGTATCATTAGGAAGTATTTTATACTTCATTATCGTCACAATCGCGATTAGACTCGGTTTGCCAACCGAATTTAAGTCATTGCTTTATGCAATACTTATCACTATTGCTTTATGCATTCCATTTATTAAAAATGGAGTGAATTCGATTCACTTAGCTCGTAAAAGAAAAAGTGAAATCAATAAATTGAGTGAGAAAGGAGATACTAAAGATGTTGGAACTCAAGAATGTAAGTAAAATCTTTAACTTAACTGGTTCCGTCGAAGATGAACGTATCGCCTTAGATAATGTCTCACTTCAAATCAAACCAGGTGAATTTGTCACTATTATCGGTGGTAACGGAAGCGGAAAGTCTACGACTTTAAATATCGTTTCAGGTTCTTTAATACCAGATTCTGGTAAGGTTATCCTTAACGATGTTGATATCACTAAGATGCCTGAGCATAGACGCGCTGCATATTTTGGAAGAGTGTTCCAAGATCCTCTTATTGGTACAGCTGCTGATATGTCAGTTCTAGAAAATCTAGAAATAGCCTATCAAAGAGGAAGAATTCATTCCCCTATTACATGGGGCTTTAAGAAAGCGGATAAGGAATATTTCATTGAAGAGCTAAAACGCTTTGATTTGGGTCTTGAAAACCGTTTAGGACAAAAAGTAGGAGTTATGTCAGGCGGTCAAAGACAAGCTTTGACTCTCCTTATGGCGACAATTCGTCATCGTCCTACTATCAAGATGATGAGAAGAGACTATATTCTTTTCTCTCAAAAGGATAAGGTTCAAGCTGCAAATGAGTTTGATGCCGAGCTTGAAACAAACAAAATTATCTTGAAAGATAAATTAGACGCTTTGAAGAATTCTAATCTTTCTAGAAAAGAACGTAGAATCAAAGCAAAAGAAGCTATGTTTGAGTTTGATCAAGCTATGCTTGCTAAGTTCGACTTAACAAAGCAAATTCTTTTGTTGGATGAACACACTGCTGCTCTTGATCCTAAGACCGCTAGAAAAGTCCTTGAACTCACTAATAAAATCGTATGTGAGAACCAAATGACTACATTAATGGTCACACATAACATGAAAGATGCTCTTACATATGGTAATCGTCTTATCATGTTCCATTCTGGTCACATCATTTTAGATGTTTCTGGAAAAGAAAAACAAAAACTAAAAGTAGATGATTTGCTCAAGATGTTTGAAGAAGCAGATGAGAAACTAATTAATGAATAATAGGCCTTTAGCCTATTTTCTTTATATTATTGCATATGGTTATGCAGATGTTATAATGTTGACAGAAAGAATCGACCCTTTGGGACTTTACTGTTGATACCCTATTGGGCGATTTTCTTTTTATCTGCCGGAGCCAATAAGAAGAAAGATGATGACATCCACCGTGAATAGAACAATCTCTAGTTCACTCAATTGCTTCATGCTCGCTACCTCCTTTCATTAAGATTGTTTAATGTCCCAGAGGTAATCGATTCTGAGTTTTAACGTCTTTAACTTTGGCATGATTATGTTATAATGTAGACAAGAAGAATAGAGTCCTCATAACACCTTTGTCTAGAGAGTTGTTGGAGACTCTTTTTTTATGTCAACTTCATGAGTAGGCATAACAAGAGTATTACTATAAGAAGAGTCAGAATTTGCTCAATTCTTTTCTTCATATAATCGATCACCTCATTTCTGGTGTTCAGATTTGAGGTCTCTATTCTGAGTTTTAACGTCTTTAGCTTTGACAAAACTAATATACACGATAATTTTTGCAATTAGTCTCAAATCGAACAAATCTGTTTTTCAAAAGAAAAAGGAAGCTTTGCTTCCTTATTTTTTATATTGTTTTAATAAATATAACTATTTTGTTGCTTTAGAGATCAATTCTAGCATCATCACGATAGACTTCATCGATTGTTCCACTAGCTATAAGACGACCATCTTCACTATAGAAAACTGCTTCTTGGCCAGTAGTAACTGCCTTGTAGTAATCGTATGTGCAAATAATCTCATCCCCCACTTTATCTATTGAGGCAGGATGATCTTTTTGACGATATCTAAACTTTGCTCCGACTTTTTGAGGGAAGACCTCATCTGGATTAATAATATTGAGTTTCCTAACAACGCACTTATTGGACATCAAGTATTTTTGAGTGTCTCCACGTGTAACATATAAAACATTCTTCTTAGCATCTTTTTTAACAATGAACCAACCGGTGGCAGTTTCTCCTGAGATTCCACCGATACCAAGACCTTTGTGTTGACCAATTGTATAGTAATATACTCCTTTATGTCTTCCGATGATTTTGCCAGTATCAATATCTATGATATTGCCTTTCTGAGCAGGAATATAATTCTTTAAGAATTCACGGAAGTTACGTTCACCAATAAAGCACACTCCAGTAGAGTCTTTTTTATCAGCGACTGCTAAGCCTAACTTGTTAGCAATTTCTCTTACTTTTGTTTTATCAATATCACCTAATGGGAAGATGCAATCTTTGATTTGTTCTTCATTTATTTGAGATAAGAAGTATGTTTGGTCCTTATTTTGATCAAAGCATTTGCATAGGTAATAATGGCCATCATGGAATACTTTCTTTGCATAATGACCCATGGCAATTAACTCACAACCATTTTTCTTAGCAAATTCTCTAAAAGCATCAAACTTGATGTACTTATTGCATAAGATATCTGGGTTTGGGGTTCTTCCTTTTTCATATTCTTCAATAAAGAATGAGAACACATGATCCCAATATTCTTTAATGAAATCGATGCGCATTAAAGGGATACCAAGTTGTTTTGCAACTTTCTCAGCATCTTGATAGTCCTTTTCTTGTGGGCATTGATCATCATTAACTGTTGGATTTCCTAAAAAATCATTGTTGGCAAAAGCATCCCAGTTGCGCATAAAGCAACCGATGACTTCATAGCCTTCTTCTTTAAGAAGATATGCCGCGACAGCACTATCAACACCACCACTAAGACCAAGCATTACTTTCATTTAAATAGCTCCTTAGAGTCAAGCATGATGGTGAATGGGCCGTCATTGGTGAGAGTTACTTTCATATCCGCACCAAAGACACCAGTTTGTATATTAAATTCGCTTTCACGAAGTTTCTCATTGAAATAGTCATATAGCTTAGTGGCTTCATCAGGCCTCATCGCGTCAATAAATGCTGGTCTTCTTCCATCTTTAAGTGATCCATATAATGTGAATTGAGAAATAGACAAGATCTCTCCACCTATATCTTTCAAAGAAAGATTTGTTTTACCATTTTCATCGTTAAATAGTCTTAAAGATAGTAGCTTATTGACCATCTTATCAACCATTTCTTTGTCATCACTATGAGTAAATCCGACAAATAGACAAAAACCGCGGGAAATTTTTCCCACGATTTTATTATCAATGCTCACTTTTGCATCTATGACGTTTTGAATGAGTATGCGCATTAATGAATGTATGCGTGAACGGTTGGTGGAACTTCGACGAATTCATCAACGATAACAAAGGAGTTTTCAATATCCTTAAGGATTTGAGAGAATTCTTCCTTGTTAGTGTGAACTGTACAAAGTGTTTCACCTTTCTTCACTTTGTCTCCAACTTTCTTGTTTAAAACGATACCTGCAGACATATCGATAACATCATCAAATGTTTCTCTACCTGCACCAAGTCTCATCGCAGATTCACCGATTTCAAGTGCAACGATACGTTTTACGTATCCATCTTTTGCAGCTTTAACATCGACGATATGTTTTGAGAGTTCGAATTTTTCTGGGTGTTCAATATATGAGACGTCTCCGCCTTGTTCGCGGACCATGTCTTTGAGTTTGCCTAAAGCAGAGCCATCAGCGATGACGCGTTTAAGCATTTCAATACCTTCTTCTTCACTCTTAGCAATCTTAGCTTGTTCAAGCATAATTGCACCACTTCTTAAGCAAAGATCTGTGAAATCCTTTGGACCTTTGCCATTTAAAGTAGCAATGGCTTCTTTAATTTCAAGAGCGTTACCGACTGCTAAGCCTAAAGGTTGTTCCATATCGGTTAAGACAGCACGTGTATCTCTTCCAAGGGAGTTACCAATCGCACACATGATTTTAGCGAGTTCTTCGGCTGATTTAGCATTCTTCATGAATGCACCATTGCCGAACTTGACGTCTAAGAGGATGCAATCAGATCCACTTGCGAGTTTCTTTGACATAACTGAAGAGGCGATAAGAGGTGTGCTTTCAACGGTGCCTGTGACATCGCGCAAAGCATATAATTTCTTATCAGCAGGAACCAATGTTCCTGTTTGGCCAATAATAGCTAAGCCAATTTTATTAACTTGATTAATGAAATGTTCTTCACTAACGAATACTTGCATACCGGGGATAGATTCAAGTTTATCAAGTGTTCCACCAGTATGACCTAAGCCGCGACCGGACATCTTAGCGAGTTTAGCACCACAAGCAGCAACCATTGGTCCAAGAGCGATACTTGTCTTATCACCAACACCACCGGTTGAGTGTTTATCAACTTTAACACCTTCGATGCATTTAAGATCCATGACATCACCACTATGTTCCATTAAGTCTGTTAATGTAACGATTTCTTCGTTGGTCATGCCTTTGAATAAAATAGCCATGAGTAAAGCACTGACTTGATAGTCAGGAATTTTGCCATCAACATAGCCTTTAACAAAGAAAGCGATTTCTTCGTTTGTTAAAACGCCACCATCGCGTTTTTTTGTAATAATATCTACCATTCTCATATAAAAATTACCTCGATAGTATAATAGCACATAAAAGAGATTGATAAAATCTATTTTATATTTGCAAAAGTATTGATATATACTTTATAAAGTATGGATTTTAATAAGCATCTTAAAAAGTATCTAAATGATAAAGAAATTAATTCTTTAATAGAATCTTTTAATGAAGAAGAACATAAAGGTTTGATTCTAAATCCGTCAAAGATGTCCGATGAAAGATTCATTGAGCTATTTCCTAAGGTAGAAAAGCATCCATTTGTAGAGCATGCTTTCTTATACAAGAAAGAAGACTATGAATTTGGCAAGATGATTTATCATGACTTAGGTTGCTATTACATCCAAGATCCAAGCGCTTCCTTAGTCTCCTATTTTTTATCTCCAAAGGAAAATGAACACGTACTAGATATGTGCGCTGCCCCAGGTGGTAAAAGCGTGCAGGCATCCATGCTCATGAACGGAAAAGGCGTTCTTTACTCCAATGATTTATCGTTTTCTCGTGCGATGACTCTACTTGGCAATGTTGAAAGAATGGGATTAGGTAATGTCGTTGTTTTATCACATGATTTATCTAAGATAAAAGGACTTGAAAATAGTTTTGATAAAGTAATATTGGACGCTCCATGTTCTGGATCAGGAATGTTCCGCAAGGATACAAAGATGAAGGATGACTGGACATATGAAAAAGTTATTAAACAATCCTTTATTCAAAAAGAACTTATCCTTCTTGCATATTCTTTCTTAAAAGAGGGTGGAACACTCGTATATTCCACATGCTCATATTCATTTGAAGAGGATGAAGGAGTCGTAAAATATCTTCTAGATAACAGCGATGCCATATTACTTCCACTACCAAAAAGTGATATGTTTTATGTTTCTAAGGAAAACATCGGAATCCATTTGTTCCCACACCGCTTCAAAGGTGAAGGACATTATATTTGTCTAATTAAAAAGCCTGGAACATTAACAAATAACAAAGTTATTCAGTTTGAAATGATGAAGAAATCATCTAAAAAAGGCGTCAATGAAGTGAATAATTATTACACCTTGCCAATGACTCCTATTAAAAAGCTTGTTGATATCGCTATTAGACCAGGTCTATTAACATACATTGAAGATAAAAATAGAAAGAATATCTCATATCATTATTCTCATTATTTAGATGCTTCTAATTCCTATGAATTAAATGATGAGGAACTTCGTAAATATATTCACGGAGAAACTATCGCTTTAAAGGACGATAAAAAATATTCCCTTGTGTCTTATGAAGGGAATAACATTGGGCCGGTATATACGGCTAATAAAGTGCTTAAAAACTTATATCCAAAAGGACTTAGGAGATAGTATCCATCCAAGTCTCTTTTTCTTTACGCTTATTAGATAGCTTTTGGGCGTATACTTTTTCTTTATCGAGTGCTCTAAGACAATCGACATTTTCATCGATTTGATGTTGAAGTTTGGTTGCGAGAGTAACAGTAGGAATATCTTTATATTCTTCAGGAGTAATTGGCTTATCAAATTGGATAAATAGAGGGTAACTCTTTAGATAATGTTTCTTCGAAAGTGCTCTAAAAGAACCATATGTCGAAACAGGAAGAATTGGGACTTTAGCCATATAGGCTAATTTCATCGAGCCACCCTTAAATTCAAGGCAATGTTTCTCAGGTTCTTTGTTTCTTGTGCCTTCTGGGAAAACACCCATTATTGGCATACTTTCATCTTTGATTTGATTGACGATTTGCTTAATCTCAGCAAGTTGATTCATGACATTTTTACGATCAAGAGCAATACCATTTAGCATGCGGAAGATTCTTCCAACAAACGGCATCTTTAAAGTCTCTTCTTTAGCAGCAAAAATGATTGGCTTCTCGCTTACATAAATATAGGCTAGAATTTCATACATTGAAAGGTGGTTAGATACCCATAGGTATCTTTGTCCATCAAGTTCATCCCAATAATGCTTGTTGATGATGACAATATCGGTACGGAAAGCACGAACAACTTTAGAAATGAGTTTTCTAGCTTTTGCATATCTAACTTCTAAAGGATATTTCTCAGGATGTCTGCTATATTTGCCTAAATAGATAGGCGAAAAGATAATTGGTAGACCAACTGTAAGAATGATTCTTAAATATTGAAGAATCTTACGCATTACCTATTATCCTCCACTTCAATGAAGATACATGCTTGGTTTGGAGTGACATCTACATCATAAAGGATATGCTTTTCAGTCGATTTACGATATCCAAATGGAGCGTAAAAATCTACAGGAGAATCCAAATGGATTCTTTGGCCAACACTGGTTGGGTTAACAAAGATATGATAGGTTGGCTCATTTTCCTTAATATCTCTAATGACAATATGAAGGATATCGTCCTCTTCGATGAGCTCTACTCTATCTTTAACTAATTCGATATCATCCACTGAGAATAGCTTGATTGCTTTTCTAGCACGTACAAATGCTTTAAAAGAATTTGATAAAGCGATCCTTTCGTCTAAGACGTCATATCTGAACTTGTTGAACTTGTCGCCTTCATTATATGTATTCGAGTGATTGTATTTTGATAATCCGATTTCTTGACCAGCATGGAAGAAAGGAATACCAAAGGAGAACAAAAGGACTTTGTTAACTTTCTTAATTAATCTAGTGGCATCTTCGATATCTGTTGAACGTTTAATGACATCATATAATGTTGCATTATCGTGACACTCAACATAGTTGAGAGATTGACTTAATGTATCAAAGATTGGAGGATATGTGACATCATTTACTCCTCCAAAATAGGCGAACTTAAAGCCTGAAAGATAATCTATATTACCTAAAATATAACCAGTCTCTTCAAGTTTTGCACCATGACCTGGTCCTCTAACGATATTGCGATATCTATCATTGAAAAAAGCATATGTTGGAAGCATCTCAGAGTTATTCATATTGGCTAACGGGGTATCATCACTTGTTTCAGCGCACATATCCCAGCCTTCGCCATAAAGCATGACATCTTTTTTGATGTTTCTAGCAACGCGCTCAATTTCTTGCATTGTCGCAACGTCCATTAAACCCATTAAATCGAATCTAAAGCCATCAACATGATACTCTTCCATTAAATATTTAATGGAATCAACGATTAGTTTTCTCACCATTGCCCTTTCAGAAGCAACTTCGTTACCGCAGAAGGAATGGTTCATAAAATTGCCATCTTCATCTCTTCTAAAGAAATAGTTAGGAACTATCTTTTGGAAATTGGATAATTTGGCTTCATATACGTGATTATAGACGACATCTAAGTTAACCCTTATTCCGTAACGATGGAACTCTCTTACGAGACGTTTAAACTCTTTTATACGAGAATATGGGTCGTCTGGATTAGTAGCATAGCTACCTTCAAGTGTGAAATATTGTTGAGGATCATATCCCCAGTTATATTTTTTACCCGGATTTGATTCATCAACAGTGACGAAATCAAGAACTGGCATGAGTTGGATATGAGTGATTCCTAAAGAGGTAATATAATCAAATCCAGCCGGATTACCACCTTTGGTGGTTCTACCTTTTTCAATAAGACCAAGGAATTTACCTTTATGCTCAATATTTGCATGTTCATCAATGGTCATATCTCTAACATTAAGTTCATAGATAATTGCATCAAGATATGAGTTCATCTCTGGGAGATTTTCCTCATACATATCCATCTCGATTTTTGCTCTATCTATAACGAAAGAATATTGACCGTTAGAAGATGACGCTTTTGCATATGGATCAATAGTTTCAATGCGTTCTCCGTTTTGGTATATCGCAAAGCGATATTTTTCACCTTCAAAGTTACCATCAAGAGATAAGGCAAACACTCCGTTTTCAATTCGTAGCATTTCGTATTCATTGCCTTTAATAAGTAAGCCAACATGATACGCTAATGGAGCCCAAAGTTTAAATTCACTATGTTGAGGTGAATAGGTTAGACCTAAATCATTACCGTCATAGTAATAACGGTGATCAAAATCATAAAAGTCGATCGCTTTATTAACATTTAGATGTTTTTCACCAAACTCAAATGTTTTGACGATACATTCATGACCTAATACTTCAACTTCCTCTTCAATATGGAAGAGCATTCTACATCCATCATTTTCAATGATGCGAATAGCTTTTAAATTTCCATCAACAAAAAAATCAACATGGATATTGCTTGGTTCACTTAGCAATACCTCAAAACTATCCCAAGATACTAAATTGATTTCTTTGATCATTAAAATTTCACCACTGCTATTGCATAGTCTTTATCATGAGAGATAGAAACTTCATATGTTTTCTCTTCAAAAAGGATATAAGGTGCTCCGCTATCTTTATACAAGACTTCAATCTTTTTAAATGGGATGGCGAGACCTTTTTCCATTGCTTTCATAAATGCTTCTTTAGCGGCAAATCTGCCAGCTAAGAATTCTTCTTTTTTGTTACGTTTAGAATAGAATTCTAATTCTTTATCTGAAAGCACACTTTTCGCGAGCTTATCAGCATCTTTAATACGAGGAATATAAACGATATCAATACCCAGCGCCATAGTCGTTATCCTCTTTTACTTCAGCTGGAGAATCGTCTAAGTTGGTCTCATTATCTTCATAGATATGAGATTCATCAATAGATGTAACTCCTTCGCTTTGTTCTAAATCATGCACTAAAACCTTGCTACCTTTAGCATCACCTGTTGGAGCGACGATTCCATCTTTAACTAAGCGGGCAAACATTCTACCGGCTTTAGGGAATCCTACACCGTAGGTTCTTTGGATAAATGAGATAGAACAATATTCTTTATGGACTAAATCGGATTTGATTTGAACGTATAGTTGATCTTCACTAGCTTCTTTTAAAGCAGCAGTATCAACAACGATTTCTTCACTTGTGAAGGCATCTTTACTATGATCTTCTAAATCGAGGAATGCTGGGTCAAATTGTGGACCGCTTTGTCCTCTAATATAATCGGTTACACGATTGATTTCTGGAGAATCGACGAAACATCCTTGAACACGTGGCTTATTAGAACGAGAAATAGCAGCGCATTCGATGATCATATCGCCATTACCAAGGAGGGCTTCTGCACCACCTTCACCGATAATAACCGATGAGTCAAAGGCATTGGACACCATTAAGGCGACGTGAGTTGGTAAGTTAGCTTTAATAACACCATCAATGACGTTAACAGATGGTCTTTGCGTAGCAATAACTAAATGGATGCCAGCACTTCTAGCCTTTTGAGCAATTCTAACTACCGGGGTGCGAATATCTTTACAAGCCTCGCTTAAATCAGCGTATTCATCAATAAATACAGCGATTGTTGGAAGAGGTTGAATACCGTTTTCTTTAGCAAAACGATTGAATTCTTTGATGTCACGAACTCTATTATCTTCGAAAAGGTTATAACGTCTTTCCATTTCGTCAACTAACTTATCCATTGCGACCTTAGCTTTGTTAGGATCGGAAATATTTGGACATAGTAGATGAGGAATATCTTTGTAATAATTCATTTCAACCTTCTTAGGGTCAATCAAAAGAAGTTTGAGTTGTTCTGGAGTGTTTCTCATAAGAAGAGCAACAATAGTTGAATGCATGAAAATGGATTTACCACTACCAGTAGCACCAGCTACAAGCATATGTGGGAAATCTTTTAGATTTGCATGAACTAATTCACCAGAAATATTCTTACCAAATGGAATATTGCAAAGGAATTTCTCTCCTTCGGGAAGTTTTTCAATAGATTCACGTAGACCGACATTTGTGCGGATTTCATTTTGCATTTCTAAGCCAGATGTATCTTTACCTAAAACGATTGGCACAAAACGAACTGGAACACCACCAAGTCTAACGGAGATATCTTGTTCGATACGTTTAACTGAAGCAACGGAAACATTGCTTTTTGTTTTGACATCATAACGAGTGACCGAAGGTCCTATTGTATGACCGACAACTTCTGCTCCAACACCCATGTCTGAGAAAACTTGGTTCAAGAGATTTGTACGAGATTCGCAAGAAGCATCGTTTTTGGTCAAATCATCGAGATTTTCATGATAATCGAGTAAATCTAAAGGTGGGAGATGATAAGGCGGCTTAATCGTCGCTTTTGGTTGAGGTCTATGGAGTGGATCTCCACTATAGACTTCTTCTTGTTTAACTTCAGGAGCTGGTTGAGCGATTTCTTCGCGCGGTTCATTAACTGGCTCAGAAGCATAAACCGGCTCACTAATAATTGTAGTTGGTGTAGGTGCTACTTCAACCTGTGGTTGAGCAGGAGCAGCAACTTCTGGCTGTTTAAAGAACATATCAGTGCTATCAGCTTTTGGAGTGATGTTGGCACTTTGGCCATCTTCCATGACGAATGTTGGTCTTTGTAAGCCATGAGTATTGTTATAGTTTCTCATTGATAAATCAGCGAGAGCACTTTGATTGAAACTATCTTGATATGGAGCTTCAACTGGTTGAACAGGTTCTTCACTTCTAGGAGTCATGTCATTATAAATGACATTGTTTGTGGTTTCGACTCTTTCTTCACCATAAACATCGCTTCTAGCAGCTTGTCTTTGTTTACCACTTTTAATGTAATTGAATAACTTCTTGATATAGCGATGGAAGACAAGGCAAAGTCCAGCGATGATAGCAAGCCAAAAGATAATGGTTGTACCAATTGGAGTGATCAAACTATTAAGTGAACCGCATAAAACGAAACCAACAAAACCACCACCTAAATGGGAATCGATAATCTTTAAACCCTTATACCATTTGCTTGGATCAGTTTGACTTTTAGCGGCAATAGCTTGGAAATAGTTTATGCAGTTATTGAATTTTAAATATTCAGTTGTATAGGTGACATCGTCTTTAATGACTTCTTGTCCACTTTTATACATCGAAATGAGGATGTTATTACCTTCATAAGAGATATATGCTCCATTACTTCCCCAGGCTGATACCATAACTAGCAAAGCTAAGATGATGATATATATGCCCCATAAGGATATATCAAAGCGAATCTTTTTAAGTTGCTTACGAATTAATAGATAAAATCCAAAAACGAAAATGGCAGGAATTAACATCCAAAAGCCAATAAAACCAAAGACTATTAATATCGAATCAGATAGAAAACCAAAAATAGTGTTTCTTGAAAGGATAATTAATAGCGAAAAAAGGCAGATGGCTATGCCAAGTGTGCCGATTAACGTATCCTTGCCAATTTTTAACTTTTTCATTCTTTTCAAATTATACTTCTATGATTAATAAAATTAAATATTAAATTGCGATTTAAGTTATACTTACTTATCTATTTCATCGATAATTGGAATAATCATCGGTGATTTAAGCGTATGTCTTCTAACGCATTTAAAGACCAATTCTTTTATGGTAACTTCGAGGCCTTTTAGTGATGGTTCTTCTTTAAAGAGCTCATCATTTATTGCTTGAACAAATATCTTTGATATTTCTTTTAGTAAAGAATCACTTTCTTTAACGTATACAAGACCGCGTGTTTGAATGTCTGGTCCAGTAACGATACGTTTTTGCTTGAGACTTACTCCAGCGCCTAAGATAACAACCCCATCATCAGAGAGAGCTTTTCTCTCAGAAACGATTTGACTATCTTGATTTCCTAGATCTTGTCCATCAACAAGTAGATCACCGGCTAGGACTTTTTCTTGAGAGATATGTGCTCCATTATCATTGATTTCAAGCACCATGCCATTATCAAGAATAAAGACATTTGTATGATTTAGTCCAACGCCCATTTCTAAAGCTGTTTTAGCATTAGCTAAAAGTTGCTTGAATGTTCCATTGATTGGTGCGTAATATTTTGGTCTATAAGTCAAAAGTCTTAGCTTGATATCTTCCTGAGATGGATGCATCTTTAAGAATTCATGTTTATTAAAGTACATGATATGGCAATCCGTATGATAAAGTTCATCGATTGTATCAGTTGAAATTGTTTCAAACATCGTTGCATAAGGAACCGCCATAATAAACGTATCACTCGAATTGAGTTTTAAACGTTTATCGTGATATTTTCCAGAGGCAAATAGTTGAATCTTATGGAACAAGCGATCACCAAATCCAGTGATCAATACCATGACATTTTGCGGTCTAAGTCTTATGACATCTTCTAAAGAAGCTATGTCGTTTTTACTTATTTGGAAACGGTGTTCTTTGCTAACATTCCTAAATGTTTCAATAACTGATTCATCAAACGGAATGATTTTGCGGTTTGTCTTTTTAGCAAGTTCAGCGACACGTTCAATGTTGAACATATCGTAGTTTTCCATCGCAACGAATATTCTTCCAGGGGCATCTTTAAATACTTGCTCCACTAAAGGTACAAGATTGTATTTTGGAGAAGTATATCCGCTTCGCTCGGCGTATACAGAATCATACATCGCTAGAAGCGTTTTCTCTTGGGCGATAGATCCGACCATTGTGTTATTAGAAACATAGCCGGGATTAAAGTTATTGTCTACGACAAAGGATGTGGAAATAATAATATTTCCGCCATCAGTTGAAATGGCAATTGCACAACTGTCAGCCATATTAGATGCCGTTTGAATAAAACGAATTCTTCGACCATTAACACGTATATCATCATTTGGATCAATAATATGGAAATCCATATCCATCTTAATGCGGTTATGAGCCATAAATGAATCGATGAATACTTTTGTAACAGCTGTACAAAAAACAGGAGCAGGAACACGTTTATAAACATAAGGAAGTCCGCCTAAGACAATATCGTGTCCTCTAGAGATAAAATAACCTCTAACTTTATCTTTATGTTCGATCAAATAATCGAAACGGGAGATGATGTAGTCAATGCCGTGCATTGTTTTATCTGGCCATTTTAGACCACATTCAACAACGAAAATATCATCATTGATTTCTACAACGATGAGATTCTTACCATGTTCATCATTTCCACCTAAAGGTATAATGCGGACTTTATCTAACATATACGCTCCTTATTTAGAGATGTTTTTAGTGGCGACAATATCCACTCCTGTACCACAAATATTAGCAATTACAATATCACCAATATGAACAGGAAGTGACAAAGTCACTTTGTTAATCTCTTCCATAGCTTTAAAAATAGTTTCTTTTGGAAGAGGATCTTTACTTTTAACTGGGCAGCGAGGAGATTCTTTAGAATCAACTTTCACTGTTGAGGTTAAGGTGCGGACAGGGTGAGTCAGTTCACTGACCGCATATTTAGCGCCTCTTGGGCAGAAGTTTCCAGTGACATTCATGTTGTCATCAACTTTTAAATGGCAACCACGTGGACAAGTAATACAAATGAGTTCTTTCATTATTTTCTTTCCTCCACATACACTGAAATTTCTTTGGCCTCGCCTTTAAAGAGGGCTTTATCAACACGCACAATTTCCATTTCACTTGGAATAATGGCAGGTTTGAATAGTTTCTTTACGACGTTATCGCCTTCCTTGATAAAGATATTAATATCTTTAAATGGATGGGCAACACGGAATTTGAAGACGAGCTTATCGTTAGCGTCTTCAAGATAAATCTTTTGAGGGACAACATATCCGATACCATTACCTGGTTTAACATCATAGATGTGACCTTTATGAGATAACTTACCGTTAAGATACTTAACAGCCCCATTAGCGGCTTCTCTAGCTTCTTCGACGACATAGTCAACTAAATCATGAACATGTAAAACGTTTCCGGCTGAGAACAATCCTTCGATCTCTGTTTCCATATCTTGAGAGACGACTGGTCCTCTAGTTTTAGAGAAAGATAGAGGTAAGTTGTTAAGTAAATCACAGTTAGGAATGAGTCCTACTGATAAAAGTAAGGTATCAACATCAAATTCCACTTCAGTGCCTGGAATAAAGGCGAATTTTTCATCGACCTTAGCGATGACCACCTTTTCAAGGTGTCCTTCTTTACCTTTCACTTCTTTAACAGTGTGAGAGAGGTATAAAGGAATATTGAAGTCTTGTAGACATTGAACGATATTTCTATTTAAACCAGCTGAATATGGGTTGAGTTCAGCAACACCTAAGACTTTGGCACCTTCAAGGGTCATACGTCTTGCCATAATTAGGCCAATATCGCCGCTTCCAAGGATGAAAACCTTTTTACCGACTAAATAGCCGTAGCAGTTTAAATATAGCTGTGCTTGGCCGGCTGTATAAACGCCACTTGGTCTATCACCAGCGATTTGAATAGCACCAGCATTTCTTTCATAGCATCCAGTTGTGAGAATGATTGCTTCAGCTTTCACTTCCACTAAACCTTCGTATGAATTCGAATAGGTGACAACTTTGTCTTTTGAAATGCCTAAAACATTTGATTGAAGACGATATGAAATGTGGTTATCATTCACCGCTTTAGAAAAGCGAGACATGAATTCTGGACCGGTGAGTTCTTCATTGAATTCATGAAGTCCAAAGCCATTATGAATGCATTGATTTAAGATACCACCAAGATAATCATTCTTTTCAAGAATGAGAATATCAGTAACACCTTGTTTATATGCTTCAAGAGCAGAGGCCATACCAGCGGATCCACCACCGATAATGACTAGTTTTTTGTTAATCATTATTTAGCCTCCTTTGTTAAGTATTTACAAATCTCAGAACCATCTTTATCGAGTTTGATTTTGCTCATATCGACATTAAAGTGTTCGGCAAGAATCTTGATGACTAAAGGTTGGCAGAAACCACCTTGGCATTTACCAAATCCTGCTCTTGTTCTCTTCTTAAGAGCTTTAACACTCATTGGAGGAACACTACGTGATAGTTCATCTTTGATTTCGCCTAAAGTGACTTTTTCACAGTTACAGATGATTTCTCCATAATCTGGATCCTTCTTAATAAGAGCGTTTCTTTCGTTAACACTAAGTTTGGAAGGATTAATTCTTTTTCTTAAGGCTGGTTTATAGTCTTTTTTCTCTTTGAGAGAAAGAACTTTGCTAACAAATTCATTTACAACATATTCTGCAATGGCAGGAGAACTGGCTAAACCAGGAGACTCAATACCACTGACATTAATAAAATGATTATCTTTTTTAGCAAAGCCGATGACAAAGTCATGGGTTGATGGAGTTGGTCTATTGCCTGAGAATGTACGGATGACTTGATTAAACGGAATAGAAGGCACCATTTCGGTAGCAGCTTTTCTAACCGCATCTAATGTTGGCTTATCAGTTGATAAGTCTTCTTTATCATCACTCCATTCACTCGATGGACCAACAATATAGTTTCCGCTGGTAGTCTTAGAGACAAGAATACCTTTACCCTTTTCACTTGGAAGAGGGAAGATGACATGGTTAACTAAACCTTCTTTATAGTGATCTAATACAAAGTATTCACCCTTACGAGCAGTTACTTTATAATCGACAGGCTCAATCATGGAGTGAATCTTATCTGAATACACTCCAGCGGCATTAATTACTACTTTAGCTTGATATTCATCCTTGGTGGTTTTAACGACATAAACATCGCCATCTTTCTTAATAGAAAGAACTTCTTCACCAAGATGAAGGGTAACACCATTATCAACCGCTGATTCCATTGCATGGACTGTTAATGTGAAAGGATTAACGATTCCAGCACTAGGTGCTAAAAGTCCACCCTTAACATTTGGGTTGATATTTGGTTCTAATTTCTTTACTTCTTCCGCGCTTAGAAGTTTTACTTCTACACCATTCTCTTTTGAACGAATAGCTAAATCAGAGAGAAGTTTGATTTGATCATCGTAAATAGCAACGGTTAATGATCCAATTTGTTCAAAGTGAACATCTAAATCTTCACAAAGTTTAGGGAACATCTTGTTACCTTGAACATTGAGTTTGGCTTTTAGAGTTCCTGGTACTGGATCATAGCCAGAGTGAACGATAGCGGAGTTTGCCATCGAAGTGACATTCCCCGCATCGTTCTCCTTATCAATTACGATGGTCTTAAGGTCGTAGCTGGAAAGTTTACGTGCGATCAAAGAACCGCTAACCCCAGCGCCAACAATAAGAACATCAAAAATCATTTTTTGTGACCTTTAAATGGTTTCTTTTCTGGTTTTTCGACATAACCAGCAGGCTTTTCAACGAATTCTCTATGAGAAACTTTGACTTTGCCCTTGTCATCGATTTCGCAAACACGAACTTTTAAGATATCGCCGACTTTGACGACTTCTTGTGCGCGATCGATGTAGCCCCAGCCGAGTCTTGAGACGTGGCAGAGACCTTCGCAGTTACCAAAGAGTTTGACAAATGCGCCATAATCTTCAACACGGGTGACTTCACCTTCGTAAACTTCACCAATCTTCGCTTCGCGAACGATGTCTTCAATCATCTTCTTGGCTTTGTTGATCATTTCTCTATTCATGTGGTAAATGACGACATGGCCATCATCATCGATGTCGATTTGGACGTTATCACATTGAGCGATGATGTCATTGATGACCTTACCGCCTGTACCGATAACTTCACGAATCTTATCAACATCGATTTGCATCTTGTCGAGTTTAGGTGCGAATTCACTGACATCTGGACGAGGTTCAGCAATAGCTTTGCTCATGACATCGCGAATTTCTTTTCTAGCTTTGTGAGCTTGTTCAAGAGCTTGACGTAACACTTCACGTGTAACACCAGCAATCTTGATATCCATTTGAAGGGCTGTAATACCAACTTCGGTACCAGCAACCTTAAAGTCCATATCACCAAAGTGGTCTTCTAGACCTTGGATATCGGTGAGGATTGTATATGGGTTTGTATCTAATGAACCAGTTGAGATAAGTCCCATAGCAATACCAGAGACCATTCTCTTAATTGGGACACCAGCAGCCATAAGTGACATACAACCGGCACAGATGGATGCTTGTGAGGATGAACCGTTTGATTCAACGACTTCAGATACTGTTCTAATAGTATATGGGAAATCTTCTTCACTTGGGATGACGTATGAAAGTGCTCTTTCACCTAAGGCACCGTGACCGATTTCACGACGTGCGAGAACACCGATCTTACCTGTACCACCGACACACCATTGTGGGAAGTTATAGTGATGCATGAAGCGTTTCTTTTCAATTGGTGTTAAATCATCAATGATTTGAGCATCACTTAATGGTCCAAGTGTTGTTGTAGAGATAACTTGTGTTTGACCTCTTGTAAACATAGCGGAACCATGGACTCTACGGCCAAGGATGTCAACTTGGGCATCAAGTGGACGTAATTCATCTGGACGACGACCATCTGGTCTAATCTTATCTTCAGCAATGAGTCTACGGACTTCGTTATGAACGATATCTTCTTGAATTTCGTGGACTTGTTGAACTGTCTTAGCATCAGCACCAGCTTCTGCATAAGCAGCTTCTGTTTCTTTTTCGATTGCTTCGATCTTTTCTTCTCTTTCGAGTTTATCTTTAGTTGAGACAGCTTTGCGAAGCTTTTCATCAACTTTAGCAGTAACTTCTGCTCTTAATTCTTCTGGGACAACCTTGAATTGGATGTCTTTGTTCTTTTCGACACCGATTTCTTTAATGATTTCTTTTTCAAAGCGGCATAATTTCTTAACTGCTTCATGTCCGAACATTAAAGCGTCGAGCATATCTTCTTCACTGACTTCGTTAGCACCGGCTTCAACCATGTTAATGGCTTCTTCAGTACCAGCGACGCAAAGATCGATATCAGATTTTGCTCTTTGTTCAACTGTTGGGTTGATAACTAACTTACCATCAACTCTACCGACATAAACACCAGCGATAGGACCATTGAATGGTACATCAGAAATGCAAACGCAAAGTGAGCTTGCGAGCATAGCAGTGATTTCTGGTGAGTTATCATAATCAACTGCCATAACTTGTGAAACGACTTGAACTTCGTTTCTGAATCCTTCAGGGAAGAGTGGACGCATTGTTCTATCGGTAATTCTGCTTGCTAAGATAGCATGAGAACTTGGACGGGATTCACGTCTGAGGAATCCACCTGGAATTTTTCCAGCTGCGTACATTCTTTCTTGGTATTCAACACTGAGTGGGAAGAAATCCCAATCAACGGTATGCTTTGACATTGTGACGTTACTTAAAACGACTGTATCGCCATAGCGTACCAACACCGCAGCCTTTGTTTGCTTAGCGATTTCGCCAGCTTCAACAACGATCTTACGGCCATCGAACTCTAATTCGAATGTTTTTTTCATCTACTTTTTTCTCCTTTTATAACTATTAAAATTCTAACATAAATGTTACTTATGTAATAGAACAAAAATTTCAAAAAGAAAAGACCACATAGTGGTCTATTTCATTTCTAGGCTCAATTACTTACGGATTTTGAGTTCGCTGATGAGTTTTGCATAAGCATCACGATCTTCACGAGCTAAGTAGTCGAGAAGTCCACGACGTTTACCAACAAGTACGAACAATCCACGACGACCTGAAGCATCCTTTTTGTTTGCTTTGAGGTGTGCAGTAAGATCATTGATTTGAGCGGTCAATAAGGCGATTTGGACTTGGACTGAACCAGTGTCTTTTTCGTCTCTACCGTACTTTTTGACGATTTCAGCAGTTCTTTCTTTAGATAATGCCATCGTTTTAATCCTCCTATAAGTCTTGACTTAACCCACGGGAAGCGTCGGATTATTCGCTAGACGTAGACTAAGTTGCGTTATTAAATATACAATATAAACATTGTATTTTCAACCATTAATTGTTGTTGAGTTGTAGTTGATACAGTTTGAAATAGTATCCTTTGTTTTTAAGAAGTTGCTGATGAGTTCCTTCTTCGACGATTTTACCGTTTTGCAAACAGATGATTTTGTCAGCATTTTGGATGGTTGAAAGGCGGTGTGCGACAACGAGCATTGTGCCGATTGATTTCATTCTTTGGAGTGACTCTTGAATCAAAGATTCAGTTTCAGTGTCGATGTTCGCAGTTGCCTCATCAAGAATGAGTATTTGAGGGTCATGAATAACAGTTCTAGCAAACGAGAGTAATTGTCTTTGTCCTTGGGAGAAGTTTTCACCTCTTTCGATGACTTCGCTATCGAGGCCTTTTTCAAGACGATAGATGAACTTGTCAGCGTTCACATACTTACATACTTCATTCACTCGATCATCATCGATATTCTCATCATTCAAGGTGATGTTGTTTTTGATATTTCCAGAGAATAGGAATACATCTTGGAGCATTTGTCCAATTGCTCTTCTAAGTGATTCAATCTTGATGTCTTTAATATCGATATCATCAACGAGGATTTGGCCTTTTTGTATCTCGTAATTCCTTACAAGTAAGGAAAGTATTGTAGTTTTACCTGCACCTGTTGCACCTACAAAGGCACATGTTTCTTTTGGATTAATAACAAAGGAGACATCCTTTAAAATCCAGTTTTCTTTTTCATAAGCAAACCAAACGTTTCTAAATTCAATCTTGCCTTCAAAATGATCAATTTCTTTTGCGTCTTCTTTATCGAGTACTTGCGGTTCAACATCTAGGAGGCTGAATAATCTTTCGGCAGCTGTTTTAGCCTGTTGAATATGATTGAGTTCATCAGCGAGAGATTGGATTGGTTGGAAGAACTTGGAAAGATACATGTAGAATGCAACTATCTCTCCTGCTGTAAGGGAGAATTTAACGCCAAGTATGAATGTGATTGCTAAAGCAACATATTGCATAAAGTTCACAAATGGACGGTACATTGAATAAGATATGACAATCTTGAAGTTCTCTTTGAGGAGGCGCTTATTTTTCTCTTCAAAGTCATCCGCTTTCTTCTTTTGCTTGTTAAATAGCTGGATGAGTCTCATACCCGAGAGGTTCTCAGAAATATAGGCGTTCAAATCGGAGATGTACGCTCTTTGTTGACGATATTGTTTTCCGACAATGTATCTAAAGATAAATGTTGCGATAAATATGATAACAACCATGGCAAGTTGAATAAGAGCAAGCCTCCAAGAGTAATAAACCATAATGGAATATACAATGAGGGTTGTGAGGATATTTCTTGCAATATTCACCAAAGTGTTCGTGAAGAAATTACTCATTGCAGTCGTATAGTTTGCAACACGTGTGACAAGTGCACCAACAGGCATCTCATTAAACTGATTTAAGGACATCTTTTCGATGTGGTTAAAGACCTCTACTCTAAGGTTATAAATGATGATCTGCCCTGCTCTTTGTAGAATCATTGATTCAACATACAAGAAGACTTGGTTTATCAAAGATAAAGTGAAGTATCCAACCGCGACAAAGATGATGATTTTGAGTAGCTCACTTGTTGGAGAATTAAAGTTATCAACTAGCCGCGATAACATGATTGGAAGAATCGAATCACAAATGACATTTAAGATGATGAAGATAAACGCTAAAAGGAATCTCCACCAATGTGGTTTGACGTATTTTCCAATTCTCTTGAATAGCTCACGAGATGAGAGGGTCTTATCACCACGAAGCATCATAAGTTCTTCGTTCATTATTCGCCCTCCTTTAACTCTTGCTCAAGTTTTTGAGACATAACCATTTTTTGATAGGTTGGAGATATCTTCATCAAATTCTTTGGGGTGTCAAAAGCCTCCACTGCTCCATCGTTTAAAACGATGATCTTGTCTAGATGAGATACAGTGGACACTCTTGAAGCTATTACTAGTAATGTCTGTTTGTTTGGAAGATTCTTTAGATTGTTTAACATCTCTTCTTCAGTTGATAAATCAACTGCAGAGAACGAATCATCCAAAATCATGATTGGAGAATGCTTAAGATATGCTCTTGCTAAAGCGATACGTTGCTTTTGGCCACCTGAAAGGGTAACACCTCTTTCTCCTGAGACTGTCTCATATTTCTTTTCGAAATGTTCAATATCAGTATCGATCGCAGCAAATCTAGCGGCATCTTTTACATCATCCATTCCTAACTCTTCATTTGAGAAAGCAATGTTGTTTTTGATTGTATCTGAGAAAAGGAAATTATCTTGTGGAGCATAGGCGATATTCTCTCTAAGTGAGTCGATATCTACATCCATTAAATCAACATCATCGATATATATCGATTTTGGCGCGAAGTTATATAGTCTTGTGAGCAATGATGCGATCGTTGTTTTTCCCGAGCCGATACGGCCGATTATGCCTATTTTATCGCCGGGATTAATGACAAGTGAAACGTTCTTGAGCGAATCATAGTTACCAGATGGGTATTTAAAGGATAATTCTTTGAATTCAATCTTTCCTTGAACATTAGTGAGCTTCACCGCATCTTCTTTAGACTTAACATCCTCTTCAGCATCGAGGAAGTTAGATATTCTACCAAGTGAGGCTTTTGCTCTTGCACGCATAGCGATGACTTGTCCTAGAGCAATCATTGGCCAAATCAATGTATCAAGATATCCGATGAAGGTAACTAGATTACCGACTTTTAGTTCTGCAACATAGTTGTAGTTAAATATTGTGAATGATAATGGGTTATCGTATATGCTTAGATATACAAGATATCCTCCGAAGCCCACGACTAAGACGATCATCAATGCAATTAGGATAGAAATAATAGCTTCAAAGATAACATCGACTCTTACGAACTTGATGTTAATATCTTTGTTTTCCTTTGCTATTTTAGCAAAGCGATGCATTTCTTGACGTTCTTTAACAAAGGCTTTAATGACTCTAATGCCAGTGAAGTTTTCGTTAGCAAAGTCATATATCTTATCGTTAGCCTCTTGTCTTTTAGTCCACATCTTGGACATGAACTTTTCAACAAGTGCACCCCAAATGATAATTAAGACAAGAGGGATAAAAGATAAAAGGGATAACAAGACATTGAGTCTCACCATCTTGATGATGGAGAAAATCGATAGGAATATAGCGTCCACCATCATGAGTGTTCCCCATGAGAAGTATTCCTCTATTGTTTCAGTATCACTGGTGAACCACGATAAAATCGTGCCGACCTTATTATCTTGATAATATTGACGAGATAACTTCTCGGCTTTTTCAAACATCTTTCGTCTTATATCAGCTTCGATTCTTTTAGAGGCTGAAAATAATGTGAGTCTCCAAAGAATTCTTCCAAGCATTAAGCCAAACGATATAACAAGTATCTTTAAGGAGATATCTAATACAGTTTTGTATATTTCATTAGCAACATAATCAACAGTGAATAGATCCACTATTTGACCAAGATATTCAGGAATGTATAATTGGATCCAATCAATCGCGATCAATGTTAAAATACCTATTATAAATAGGTAGGAGTAACGAAGATAATAACGGTTGATATGTTTTCCAAATATCATATTAGCCTAACCTAGCGATATCCTTTTTGATTTGAGCAATTAGCTCTTCAGTGTTAGAAAAAACTTTCTCATCACGCATGAATTCTAAAAACTCAACATTTATATTTTTCTCATAATCAACGGAATTATAATCAGGGATATGGACTTCTAGGATAGGAAAATCTTCTTTATCAATAGTTGGATGTACTCCAACATTAGCAATGGCTAAATGAGGCATGCCTTCAATATAGGCAATGACTTTATATACACCTAGTTTAGGAATGACATAGTTTGTGGATAGTTTTACATTTGCTGTGCGAATACCAAACTTTTCACCATTATGGTGACCTTCGACAACAATGCCATTCATTAAATAATTATGACCTAGTAGTTTGTTCGCAAGAGGAACATTGCCTTCTTTTAGAAGGGATATGATCTTTTGAGTGGATACTTTCTCTCCGTTATAGGTATATGTATCCACCACATGAACATCAAAACTCTTCTTAAGCATATCGATTGTTCCAGCAGCATTCTTGCCAAAGCGATAGTCTTCTCCAACAAATACTTCTTTGACTTTGAGTTCTTTGAGATAATCGATGAACTGAGAGGCACTCATATCAAGGAATTCTCTATCGATGTGTTGGACTAAGTAATAGTCGACATATAATCGAGATAATAATCTAAATCTATCATTTAAAGAAGTTAAAACTTCTTTTGCTTTATAGTTATCAAGTAAAGAGGAGGCTGGTTGATCAAAAGTAAGCAAGGCTAAAGGAAATTGATGATGCTCATTAGCAAATTCAATCAACTTCTTATGGCCAAGATGAATACCATCAAAATATCCTAGACAGACAGATATCTTTTCTGGGATTGTTTCACTATTCACTTTGCGTTCATATAGTTGAATCGTTTTCATCTTAATCCTCTAAGGCAAGTATATTTACTATTCTCGTTACGCTTATACATAGCTATGATACCATCTTCATCTTTGATGAGCACCTCTTCATTATCGCATTTAAGGAAAAGAGGTACACCATTTTTAACTTTTGAGGCTATTTCACCACTCACATTAATGGATGGAAAATCCTTTAGCATCTTTTCGATTGATAGGAGTTTACTAGATGAAACATCCTCTGCCTTTATTGCGTCTTTCACATTAAAGTTATCAATCATCGTGCGTTCAAGTTCGCTTAGATGACCAACTGTTCCTAACTTCTCAGCAATATCTTCTCCAAGAGTTCTAACGTATGTGCCTTTGGATACTTTTGCGACGAAAGTGATAGATGCATCACTATAAGTGATAAGTTTGATGTCGTAAATAGTTATCTTTCTAGGTTTGCGTTCGACTTCTTCGCCTTTTCTAGCATATGCATAAAGGGGTTTACCATCTTTTTTGATAGCAGAATACATTGGAGGAATTTGTTCACTTTCTCCAAGGAAAGATTGAAGAACTTCGCTTATCTTTTCTATAGTGAGCTTTGGAACAGGTTTTTCTTCAATGATATTACCGGTAAGATCACCGCTATCGGTTTTCTTGCCTAAGGCAATTGTTGCGATATATGTCTTGTTATGTCTTTCAAGGAATGGTGAGATTTTTGTCGCACTTCCAACAAGTACTATGAGTAAACCAGTTGCAAAGGGATCTAAAGTGCCGATATGGCCAACTTTCTTCGTGCCTAAAATCTTTGATACTTCATTGACTTCGGCTCTAGAAGTAACACCAGCTTTTTTATTGATGAGTAAGCAACCAGATAATTGATTCATAATGTAAAACCATTATAATATATTTCAATGAAATCTATTAAGACTATTTTAGGTGGAATTAGACAAGCTGATCAAAAATATTCATTATTTAATGAAAAAGATCGCATTGTCATAGGCTTGAGTGGAGGCAAAGACTCCATGGCTTTACTGTACACTCTTAACATGTATCGTAAGTTCGATTTCGTGAACTTTGAGATATTCCCAGTTACCCTTGATTTAGGCTTCCCTGGATTTGATGCTGAACCAATTAAAAATTATGTTGAATCACTTGGCTTAAAACTCACAGTTGTTGATTCAAAAGAAGTATATCAAGTGCTAAAAGCGCATCAAAAAGATGCCAAGCATCTTCCTTGCTCAATTTGTTCCAGAATGAAAAAGGCCGCAATCAATAAAGCCGCTAAAGATTTAAGATGCAATAAAGTTGCCTTTGCTCATCACGCAGATGATGCAATTGAGACATACTTTATGAATACAATTCACGGGGGAAGAGTTGCTACTTTCCAACCGAAGATGTATCTAGAAAGAAGCGAGATTGAATTCATCCGTCCATTCATCCATGTTCGCGAAGATGATATTAAGGCACTTGTAAAAGAAGAAAATATACCATTCTTTTCATCACATTGCCCAAATGATGGATTCACAATGAGAACTGAGATGAAAGAAATGCTTGATAAGATATACGAAAAATACCCTCAAGCAAAGCATAATTATCTCGTCATGATGTCCAATTACGAAAAAGAGATTCTCTTCAATGATGATATAAATATCAAAATAGAAAGAAAAGACATCTATTTTAGACCGGTAATCAACGCGAATGATAGTTTAATCGAAACTAAAATTAGACTCGCTAAAAACGTCATTCGTTATGAAACCGACTTAAAGCGTTACGTAATCTTTAAAAAGAATAAACCAGTAGGCATATTCGCCTATCGCGATTTAGGCGATCACAAGATTGAAATTGTGGATTTATTCCTCCTTAGAAGAAATATCGCTGATTTTAAATCAATTCTAAGATTCATTGAAATCCAACTATCACGAAAGATCATTCCTTTAGAATTACATATTCTAGATAAGGAATATAAAGATATATATTTAGAATCCGGATATGGAAAAACCCATATTAACGGGTTTATCAAGAAATTCAATTAGTCTTTAATATTGTTTTTCTTTTTCATCTCTTCGATTTGTTTAGCTTCACGAGCTAACACTTCTTCAAGATGTTCAGCTTGTTTATATGTTTCATCAAGTAGGAAGATGATTTCTGGAGTTTTTCTGATATCAATCTTTCTTGCTAAGGATGAACGAACATATCCTTTAACTTTGTTAAGCTCCTCTAGATTTTGATTTGGATATTTTGCACCTAAAAAGGAAACATATACTTTTGCATATGAGAAGTCTTTAGAAACTTCTACTTCTGAGACTGTGCAAAAACCAATGCGAGGATTTTTAACTTCGAATTGAATGATTTCAGAAATATTCTTTCCAATGATAGATTGAATTCTTTGAGTTCTATCTGCCATTAGTCTTTCTCCACCATTTCATATCCTTCGATGATGTCGGCTTCTTTTAAGTCATTGAAGTTTTCAATGTTAATACCACATTCAAATCCTTCTTTAACTTCTTTAGCGTCATCTTTAAATCTCTTTAGAGATTTGATTTTGCCTTCATAGACAACAACACCATCACGGATAAGTCTAATTAATGAGTTAGCCTTAATTGATCCAGATGTAACATAACATCCAGCAATTGTACCAATCTTAGAAATCTTAACAAGCTGACGAACTTCTGCTTGACCAGTGATTTGCTCAACTTTTTCTTTTTTGAGCATACCTTTCATAGCGGCTTCCATTTCATTTAAGAGATCATAGATAATTCTATGGAGTCTAATTTCAACTTTCTCAGCTTCAGCTTTTTGAGTAATAGCTGCGCTTGGTCTAACGTTAAATCCATATATAATTGCGCCTGAAGCACTTGCAAGCATGATATCACTATCAGAGATAGCACCTGCTGCAGCATGGATAACGTTAAGTTTAACTTGATCGTTATTAAGTTTAATTAATGAAGACTTAATAGCTTCGGCGGATCCTGTTGTATCAGCTTTGATGATAATATTAACAGTTTGGACCTCACCTTCATGGATTCTGTTGTATAGATCATCAAGGGATGCTCCACCACTAGCATTTTGTTCTTCTTGCTTTTTAAGTAAGGAACGTTTAAATGCAATATCTTTGGCTTGCTTTTCAGTTGGGAAGGCCATGAAGTGATCACCGGCATTTGGAACTTCACTTAAACCGATGACACTGACAGGTGTTCCTGGAACAGCACTTTTAACGATTTTCTTATATTCGTTCGTCATACGACGAATTTTTCCATAAGCGGTACCGACAACAACATAGTCTTGGAATGTTAATGTACCATTTTGGACTAAAAGTGTTGCCTTAGGACCTTCACCCTTATCAAGGTTAGCTTCGATAACTGTACCAATCGCGTAACGATTTGGGTTAGCTTTAAGTTCAAGCATTTCACTTACAACAACAATAGCTTCAAGTAATTCTTTGATACCAATGTTTTTCTTAGCTGAAATCTCACAGCAAATGTTTTCACCACCATATTCTTCTGGGATGATGTCATAGTTCATGAGTTCAGTTTTAATTTTTTCAGGATTTGCGCCTTCCTTATCAATTTTATTGATAGCAACGATAATTGGGACGCCTGCTGCTTTAGCGTGGCTAATAGCTTCTTCTGTTTGAGGCATAACACCATCATCAGCAGCGACAACTAAAACAACGATATCTGTAACAGCAGCACCACGGCTACGCATAGCGGTAAAGGCTTCGTGCCCTGGAGTGTCTAAGAAGGTAATCTTTGTACCATTGATTTCTTTTTGATAAGCACCAATGGCTTGGGAAATACCACCGACTTCGCTTTCAACAAGCTTAGAATTACGGATAGCGTCGATTAATGTTGTTTTACCATGGTCAACGTGACCCATGATTGTAACAATTGGGGCACGAGGAAGTAGATCCTCTGGTTTATCGACAATTTCCATCTCTTCGAAATTTTCTTCGGCAACGATTTTTTCTTTCTTGAAGTCATAGCCGAATTCAAGGCATACTAAACCGATTGTCTCATCATCGAGAGTTTGATTGATTGTCACCATCTTCTTGTTCATAAACAAGAACTTGATGATATCAGAGGCATTTAAATTTAATTCTTTAGCGAGTTCTCCGACACTCATATTGCGAGTGTAGACGAACACACCATTATTGACTTTTGAGTCAAATCCACCCTTTTTGGAAGTGTTATTTTGAGGAATATTACTTCGGCGGGAATCGTTTTTATGTTTATTTGACATATTATCTTTTCCTTTCTAATTAATTTCCTTTAAAAGTTCATCATATATAGATTCGTCAACTTTGACTTGGAATGCTTTATCTAGCACATGTTTTCTTTTGGCTAGAGCAATAGCATCTTTACTTTTAAGGATATAGGCTCCTCTTCCAGGAGCTTTGTCGGTAGGATCATAGAAGATCTCACCGGCTTTATTTTTGCAAACACGAAGAAGAGTATCCTTCGGATACATTTGGTTAGTTGCTAAGCATTTACGAAGTATAGTCTTCTTCATAGTTATCCTTATTTATCGTCATCATCGTAATATTGATCGTATTCATCGTAGTCGATGTCTTCATCATCAATATTATTGATGTCCTCATCCATATATTCGTTTTCAAAGTCTTCAAGTTCTTCTTGAGTGTAAATGTCCATCTTAGGAGTGACTTTCTTCTCTTCAACTGGCTTTTCTTCCTCTTTGTGAGGTTGTTCTTCGTCAGTGATATTATGTGGACGTTTGGAAGTCTTTTGAGTTGCTTTGAATGATTCTTTCTTCTTATCGCTAGAAAGGAGAGCTTCTAAGCTTTCAAGAGTTGTAGTTGTCTTAACAGTCTTAGTTTCTTCAACTGGTTTAACTTCTTCTTCAACCTTCTTTTCAGCGACTTTAGCTTCTTCTTTAGCAGGTTTGACATCTTTGATGTCTTCATCAAGGATTTGTTGAGGTTTGCTCTTTTCAACACCTGCAGAAAGAGTGACTTCTGGTTTAACTTCTTCTTTTGCTGAAGCTTTAACTTGAGCGAGATATCTTTCGTATGTTTCTTTCTTCACACGTTCTTTGTCTTCTTCTCTAATTTCTTCAACAGATTTGAATTCAACACCTTCAAAGTTAGCCATTTCACGTTCTTCGTGAACATCTATGGACCAACCTGTTAAACGGCAGGCAACGCGAACGTTGGCGCCTTTTTTACCAATTGCAAGAGATAATTGATCATCTTGAACGATAACGATTGCTTTCTTTTTGCCATCTTCAGCAACTGGATCCATATGGATATAGGTCACAGTAGCTGGGCGAATAGCGTCAATGATATATAACGCTTCATTAGGAGTATATTGAATGATATCGATCTTTTCTTTATCGCGAGAATTACCTAATTGTTCGACGATTCTTTTAATAGCTGTACCATTGACACCGATACATGCTCCAACGCAGTCAACGTTTGGATCATTGCTGTAAACAGCAAGTTTACTTCTAACACCTGCTTCACGAGCAAGGGCTTTAATGATAACTGTGCCGTCATAGATTTCATGAACTTCTTCTTCAAAAAGTCTACGTAAGAATCCAGCATCACTACGAGTAACTTTGATCATTGAACCTTTTTCATTATTTGAGACATTTGCAACAAACATTCTGATTGATTCACCTGGTTCAAAAGTTTCATCACCAATTAAATCTCTACGAGAAAGATAAACGGATGTTCTTCCGACATTAACATAGACACCGCGGTCATCACATCTATCAACGACACCAGTGATCATTTCGTTAATCTTATCTTTGTTTGCTTCGTATAAAGATTGTTTTTCTGCTTCAGCGAGTTTTTGACGGAGAATGGATTTGACAACCATAGCAGTAATTCTCTTTAGAGAATTCACATCAACTTCAATGTCAATTTTATCTCCAACTTTAGCAGTCTTTTTGTACTTTTTGGCATCAGCAAGAGAGATATCAAGGTAGTCTAAATCAACTTCATCAACAACTGTTTTGGTGATGAACATCTTGATTTCACTTTCGGTGATTTCCACAGTTACTTCTGCGTCATCTTCGGCTTCGATTTCACGAATGTAAGCTTTTCTAATTGCAACTTTTAAGGCATCAATGATCGATTGTTTTGATATACCTTTTTCAGCTTCAATTTGATCCAAAGCTTCTAAAAATGCTTTTCCATCCATTTAAATATTCCTCCTAATTAGAATTTGATGGCTAATCTAGCTTTATCAATATCTTTACGATTGATAATCGCGTTTGTAACGCGAGTTTTAACTTTGTATGAGAGGGTGACACTGTCTTTTGTTACTTCAATGAGGTCACCTTCTAAATAGTTCTCTCCTTTGTATGGATTAGAAAGATGGATGTTAACGTATTTACCTACATATTTTTCAAGGTTATTAACATCGATTTTCTTTTCCGCTCCATATGAGGAAACATCTAAGACATATGCTCCAGGTATTAAATCTGCCTTATCTAGCATAGGTGAAATTAGATCATTCACTGCGATGATATCATCAAGTGAGATAACTTCATCCTTATCAATTAAGACTCTTAGATATGATGTACCACTTTCTCTAACAAAAGAGACTGATACATTTATGTATCCAAGTTCATTAATTGGCTTTTCAATTAGTTCTAATACTTGTTTTTCAATGCCCATAAATGCTCCTTAGAAAGACAAAGAGTGGCGCCTGGCCACTCTTTTTCAGAGAGTTCCTAAGTTTTACCTTAGGTAATGTAAATATAACATTTTGAATGATAAATGCAAAGAAAATTTTTATCTCTATCATAAAAATAGAGATTTATTCTTGCAAAAATGCCATACGATATATATAATTTATCGTGCTTTATAAAAGGAGCTAAACCATGAAGAAAATCTTATCACCAATTATTAACCTAATCTCCCTTATCTTAGTGGGAGTTGCATTTGGCCTTGGCGGATTAAGCGCCGCTCATATTGCTTCTGCAAGTCATACTTCTACAGAAGGCAACTTGGGTACTTACTATCAATTAGTGTGGTCAGTTGAACATAAATCAGTCCTCGCAATTGTCGGATTCTTCCTTCTTTGCGTCGGAGCATTCCTTCTCTTAGTCGTGTTCCTTCCAAAGATTAGAAAATTCGTTGCCCCTCTTGCTGGTGGCATGCTAATCGCAGCTGGAGTTATCGCTCTTCTTATGCCTGCTCGCATTCAACCAAATCTTACAGTTGAAAATCAACCAGGCTTAATCGCAATGGCAGTATTACTCTTCGTTGCTGGAGGATTCTCACTCATCGTATGTGCTCTTGAATTCCTCTCCAAGGAATAAGAGTTAACTAAAAGAAATACCCAATCAAATGATTGGGTTTTTTCATGCCTGCATGAGCGTTATTCTATTCTTAATATAAATATTCTTATTGGATATAGAAAAGGCCGTCATTTGACAGCCTTTACTATTTTATAGTAAGAATTACTTTTCTTCTTTTTTCTTCTTCTCAACGAGTTCTGGGCAGAAGAAATCACAACGGAGATTTGGAAGCATCATGAATGCTGCGCCACCAACGAAGATGAGTCCGAGGACCATATTGATGATCCAGAAGGCACGGTTTTCAGTTCTCTTATCAATGATGACTAGAACGCCAAGAACGATTAAGACGAGCATGAAGACAGCTTGAGCAACTAAGACATAGCCAAGGGTTCTATTTGGAACGCCTTTTTCTTTTGGCATGATGTATGGAAGTGCTAATGCAATAACAGCGATTCCAAGGATAACAGCAACGATCGCGGAGATGAAGAAGATCATTCCGAGGATTTCCTTATCTGGGAATGCGTTAGTAATTACTGATTTATCAACTTGTTCAAAGTGACATGTTGTTTGATAGGACACGAAGAATAAGATTGTGACAAGTGCTCCGAATAAAGCAATTGCAGCAAAAATTAAACTTGTGAGACGGAAGTTATTCAATTTTTTAAGTAATTGTTTCATTGTTTTACCTCAATGTATTAATACATTTTAATTATAAGTTATAAAGAGAAAATGACAATATAAAATATTTCATTTCACTTAGAATTTGAATAGATTAAGTCCGGTAGTTTCGTCATTATGACGACCTATTTTTCCATTATCGATACTAATCTTGCATTCAAATGTCGCAGAAATATAGCATTCGTTTAAGTGTCCGCCTTTGACATTATTCTTATCATCAGCACAGGCAATATGGACATGAATGTATGGCTTATCATCTTTAGTTGTGATGTTACCTAAAAATGAGACGATTTCAAACTCACCTTCATAGGTAGTTTTGAAATATTGTTTCTTTGAAACAGAATACAAACCAACAGTGAATTTATCACATGCTCCGATAGCCTCGATTGTGCCTAAAGAAATGTGTTCTTTTTCTACTACTTCAAGGATCTTAGAGAGGACTTCTTCCCCCCTATCCACTCTTAGATAGATGACATCACCAAAACGCTTGTATTCCATTTTAGTCAACCTCACGATAATACTTACGATCAATGACTTGATAGATGTAATAGATTGTCGGAGATAGCAAAGAATTCACTCCAAATTCGATCAAGAAATTAAAACCAATGACTCCTAAAAATAAGAATGTAACTATATTCATATTACTTGCTTCAGCATAACCGATAAAAGTAGGATTATTTCTAAAGAAAAGAATAAATCCAAGAGCAAATAATCCTGTATTAATAATAGGAACAAGAATAGATGCTAAAATAACAGCAAATTTCTTATGAAATTTAAATATCTTTGGAATGAAGCCTGCTACTAATCCAGCAATACCAGTTTTTAATAAGCATAGAAATACAGTTGCTAAAGGAGAGTATCCTAAAAATAATTGAGTAGATGGAGCGGTTAAAACAATTGCTCCCATCACTAAGCCAAGGAACGCTCCTGCTAAAGGACCATACAAAACTGCTCCTAAAACAATTGGGATAAGAGCAAGAGTAATGCTCACAGGTCCAATAGCAACATAGTTGGATAATATTTGAAGAATGACGACAATAGCGGTAAGCGCTCCGACGCCAGTGATTGTTTTTACTTTTTCATTCATAACTACTTATTATATAACTTCTTTTGATAATTAATTGGTTCTTGTGTAACGTCAATTCCTAGTCTTTTTAGTGTAACTAAATCTACTTGAGATAATGTTGTTGAGGCGTGCATTTGGCTACCTTTTAATTTAGGTAGTTGCTTAAGAGCAAGTTCAGCAAGAGGATTACTCAAGGCTTGGATTGATAAGGCAAGAAGAATTTCTTCTGCTCTAAGACGAGTAGCCTTCTTATGAAGGTAATTCTCTTTTAAATCCTTCATTGGGTTAATTACATAAGGTGAGAGTAAATATAAGCTCTTATCAATTTTTGCTAGCATCTTTAAGGCATTTAATAATGCAGCAGCAGATGCCCCTAATAAAGACGATCTATGACCAGTTATCATCTTTCCATTAGGAAGCTCGATGGCGACACTTGGTTCACCTTCTTTTTCTTGGGTGTCTAAAGCCGCTTTAACGCACTTTCTTTGATCAGGTGATATATTTGCCTTATTGAGCAACATTTCCATCTTCTCAAGGGATTCGTTTTCTAACTTGCCTTGGAAGATTTTTAAACGTGTCTCGTAATATCTACGAAGAATCTCATCTTTACTAGCCTTGATGACTTTTTCTTCATCATCTATAGCGAGTCCAACCATATTAACTCCCATATCTGTTGGAGAATTATATGGGGTTTCACCATAAATCCTTTCAAATATCGTTTTTAATAGAGGAAATACTTCTACATCACGGTTATAATTAACCGTGGTCTTACCATATGCTTCTAAATGGAATGGGTCAATCATATTAACATCATTTAGATCAATTGTGGCGGCTTCATAGGCTAGATTAACTGGATGATTTAATGGTAGATTCCAAACAGGGAATGTTTCATATTTAGCATATCCAGCACGAATACCATTTTTGTTATCTAAATATATTTGAGATAGACACGTTGCCATCTTTCCACTTCCAGGGCCAGGTGCTGTAACGACTACAAGAGGTCTAGTGGTTTTAACATATTCATTCTTACCAAGTCCTTCATCAGAGACGATAAGAGAAATGTTTTGAGGATAGCCATTGATCTTAAATGACTTATAGAAAGCAATATGATTGTTTTTTAAACGTCTTTCAAATTCTTTGACGTTTGGTAAATCTTGATAGAAAGAAATAACAACGCTTGAGACAAATAGACCGACATCTTTATAAGCATCGATAAGTCTAAAGACTTCTTCTTGATATGTTAATCCCGAATCACCTCTAACTTTGTTAGAGTTAATGTCATTAGCGTTAACAACAATGATCATCTCAGCTTTATCTTTGATGCCTAAAAGCATTTGGAGTTTTAAATCTGGTTCAAATCCAGGAAGGACTCTTGAGGCATGATAGTCATCAAAAAGCTTACCACCAAATTCAAGATAGAGCTTATCTCCGAACTTAGTAATTCTTTTGAGAATGTTTTCTCTTTGTATTGTTAGATATTTCTTTGAATCAAATGGCGTTTTCACAGTGAATATAATATCTCAATTATTATTAATAATAAACTCTAAATTAACTTTTTCTTTAACTTTCCAGCATTTGTGATAGATTATCTATAGAAAACGAGGATAATCCTATGGCAAAGAAAGAATGGAAACAATTCGGTAAAAATACCGGTAATGCATTTAAGAATTTTGGTAAAGCTATCGCTACTACTGCTAAGGTAGCAGTTGGCAAAGAAGAGAATACCAAAGATGAAAATGGTAAAAGCAAACTAAAATCAGCATGGTCAAATACTGGCAAAGGATTCGGAGATGCAGGTAAGTCTCTTGGAAGTGCCACTAAAGATACATTTAAATCTGATGAAAAAGTAGAAGAAGAGAAAGCTAAAAAGGAAGCTAATACAAAAGGCGAGAAAAAAGAAGAAATCGTCGATGTCGAAAGCAAAGACAAAGAATAACTAAATATCTCGTTATAATTGATTCAACAAAGTTGAATCTTTTTTTATAAGTTGCATTTATATAAATTAGGACAATAATTATTTCTCGACTATGATTGCTACTATCATTATTGCCTCACTAACTTTTCTTGGGATAAGTGTAACTATGATAGTATTCCCAAACTTTAAGATTAAAAATGTTCAAATAGATACCTACTGGATTATTGCCTTATTAGGAGCAGTTATCCTTTTAGCGTTCTCCCTTGCTCCTATTAAAGATGTCTTTCATGAGTTAACAGCATCTACAAGCGTTAATCCTATAAAGATACTAGTCTTATTCTTTTCAATGACTGTGATATCGATCTATCTAGATGAAGTTGGATTCTTTAGATACTTAGCAAAAGTCGCTACTAGCAAAGCTAAAGGCAATCAATATGTTCTATTCTTTATCCTATATGGATTAACTGCAGTTCTTACTGTATTTACATCTAATGACATAGTCATCCTTACCTTAACTCCATTTATATGCTTCTTTTGCAAGAATACAAAGATTAATCCTCTTCCATATCTAATTGGAGAATTTGCCGCGGCCAATACGTGGTCGATGATGCTCATCATTGGAAATCCAACAAATATATATTTAGCAAGTTCACTAGATATCAATTTTATTGAATATCTAAAAGTGATGTGGCTACCAACATTAGTGACTGGATTATTTGAGATGGGGCTTATATTCCTCATTTTCTTTAGAAAACTTAATCAAAAGATGGAATATGTGGAAGATGACTTTGTCATCAATAGCAAACTAGACTTAATCATTGGATTAGTCGCGTTATTCCTTTGTTTGGTATTCCTTATCATTTCTGATTACATTCATTTAGAGATGTGGCTAATAGCAGCATCATTTGCGGTTCTTCTTATAGTGACAGTGATTATCATTAGACTCATAACCAAAAAGAACTGGAACTATGTCACATCATCATTAAAAAGACTTCCATATCAACTCATTCCATTTGTTTTATCAATGTTTGTGATAGTCGTTGCATTAAATAAACAAGGCATATCACTTAAGATAGGCGAATTCTTAAATAAGATGAATCCTATATTCTCTTATGGAATAGCATCTTTTATTTCTTCAAATGTTATCAATAACATTCCTACAAGTGTTTTATTCTCAAATATCATTCTTTCAAGTGAGACTATACTTCCTATGAAAGCAACATTTGCCGCGATAGCAGGCACGAATATCGGAGCGTTTTTCACTCCATTTGGTGCACTTGCCGGAATCATGTTCACATCTTTGATCAAAAATCAAAACATCAAATTCACATTCTTAGATTTTGTTAAATATGGATCAATAATTGCTATCCCTACATTCGGGGTGTGTTTATTGATGTTATATATAATATAAAAAAGGTGTTACCTTTCGATAACACCTTTATAAATCAGTTGTTTTTATTCGGCTGGAACGTAAAGTTCAGCGTGAGCAACAACATTAGTGAATGATGCGCCTTCGGCGGTAGCTTCTAAGTCAAATTCAAGCATGATATTGACTGGAGCTTTACCCATTGATAATTTGCCATCAGCTAGGCTGAGACCAGAGTTACCAGCAACGAGTGTACCAACTGGAACTTCGGCATCGATTGCTACTGGATCGTCTTTAGCATTGCTAATTGAATTACCAGTGAGTTTGACTTTGAGTGTTGCAACTTCTTCTTCGGCAATCTTAGCTGGAACTTGACTGATTTTGTAAGCGTAGTGATATTTTCCAAAGCTGAGTCGCTTTCTGTCGACTTTTGCAAATGCTGCTTCGGTGAGTTCAGTGCCGTCTGCTTTTAAGGCAACGCCTTTAACAGTTGGGTCGATAGTTAATTGTGATTCATTAACAGCAAGACGATATCCGTCTTTAGCTTCTGCTCTAACACCTGCTAATTTGCTTGAGCCATCTGATCTTTCTCCATAGGAGAACTTGTATTCCCAATAAGATCTTTGATTTTCTTTGAGTTTTTTAGAGAATTCTTTGGTGTCAGGATCTTTGTTTGTCTTGATAAGTTCGAACTGTGAGAGCGACTTAACAGAAAGGTCTTCGTTTAATAATGCTATTTCCTCTTGCTTTACAGCAGTATGTTTGACCTTTTTATAGTGTCCGTAATCTTCTGTTTCATATGTTTCATTTTCAGTATTGTTTGCGAAGAAAATATTACCTTTTTTATCTTCATATGCATCCATTACTTGTAAAGCTTCAACGACTTCACATATTTCATTCATGAAAATAATTGATGTATCGCCTTCATCATAAATATATTCATTATAGGTATATACACCAGTTAAACCATTTTCTAATACTGATGCATATTTACGATTTTCTTCATCAAAGCAAGCGAAGTATCTCTTATTGACATATTCTTGTTTAGATTCTTTTTCGGCTTGTTTTGAATAATACTTGTTTGACATTTCATAAGTATATTCGTCATTTTTATAGACTTCATATACTTGTTTTTGCTCTGTTGTTGAGTGTTTAAGAGCGGTTGTTCTTTCAAAGTTATAATTCCATTCAACCTTGTTTAATTTGCTAAATGTAGCAACTACAACTTTTTCTACAAGAACATCTCTTTCATCAACGCTTAAGACACGCTTATAGTTATATTCTTTCCATGCGCCTTTTCCACCACAGCTTGCTAATAATGAGGCTGTTGTAAGGGCAACTAATAGAGTTTTAATCTTTTTCATTTTAAATTCCTCCTAGCATTACCAATCAACATATGGGTACACAGCTGCACTTACATTACTAAGTGATGCACCTTCGGCTGTGGCTTCAACATCCAATTCAAAAGTGAGATTTAAATCGTGTTTATTCACTTTGATTGCGCCATCAGCGTAACTATTAGCTGGATCAGCAGTACTATAGTTAGCGATTTCAACTGGCATATCGATAGCTACTGGATCTTCTTTAGAATTGCTTCTTGACGAACCTGTGAGTTTAAGTTTGATTGAAGCGATTTCATCGGTCAAATATGTATGTGGCATTTCTTCAACTTGGTATGCATAATGATATTTACCAAATGCTGTTTGTTTACTATACACAGGATCAAGAGGTGTGGAAACAAGTTCTGTTCCATCTTCTTTGTATGCAGTTAAATGAAGTTTTGGAGCACCTGCTAATTGATATTTGTCTTTTGCGTCTGCTCTTAAACCAGATAATTTAGCTGAACCATCAGCTCTATCACCGTATGTGAATTTTATTTCGGATTTGGATTCAAGGACAACTTTATTTCTCTTATAGAAGCCAAATGTTCCGTTTCCATATTCGTCTTTGTCGAAGTTTTGTTCAATCGACATGTAAGAAGTCATTGATTTAAGAGAGTTGTCTTCGTTGAGATAAACTGCATATTGATTTCTTACGCGACGATATTGAAGTTTGGTAGCGTGTTCCCATTCAACTGGTGTATAAGTTTCAGTTTCTGTTGAAAAAATGAAGAATTGATTACCTTTCTTATCTTCGACAGCTGTTGCTTGTGTTGAAAGTTGGGTAAACAATGGGGCTAGCATCATAGATGCTGCAGCACCTTCGTAGCCTTCTGGAAGTTCCATTTCTTCATAGTCGTAAGAACCATCAATGCTCTCTTCTGCTAGTTGAGCATATTTGTGGTTTTCTTCATCAAATAGAGCGAATTGAGTTTTGATTGTGTTCTCGCTTTTTTGAATAAGACCATCTTCCTCGCTAGTTTCTTTTACGACTTGCTCTGAATAGCCTTCGCCCTTAGCGTAGAGTTCTGCTACAGATTTGATTTCGCGGTTCAAACTGCGAAGCTCATATTTTTCTAAGTATGTCTCCTTAGATTCCATTTTGGAAATCTTATTCAAAGTAGCTGCTTCTGCTTTTAAAATAAGGGCAGCTTTTTCTTCAGCACTAAAAGAACGCTTATAGGAATAAGTTTTCCATTTTGCTCCACCACAGCTCGCTAATAAAGATGCTGCGGACAAAGCAACTAAAAGTGTTTTGATTTTCATTTATTAAAATCTCTCCTTGTGATTTCATTATAATCTATTAATAGATTGCTGAGAAAGAAATTTTATCTAACAATAAATTGTTAAAAGGCATGAAAAAAGCACGGCGTATATGTGTCCGTGCATTTTTTCTATTATCTATGAGCGAGTAATTGAACTGAAGTTGCTTTGGTCTCTTTTTCGAGTGCAGAGACATATTCACTTACACGATCTTCTTGTGAATTGAAGATGGCTTGGAAGGTAAGTTCTAAGCACTTGCTGTCCCCTTCTCCAATGATTTCACTATGAAGACCACTGACAGTGCAATCAAATTGTTTTGAGATAGTGAGAATCTTTTCAATAACTGGTTCATTTCCTGGAACACACATCGTGATTGTTGGATTCTTCTTGTTAAGTTTAATTTCAACTTTTCTAAAGACTGTTAAGACGATGATGATTAGAAGAGTACCGGCAACAGCAAGAACGAAGTTGAATGAACCACAGGCAATACCAATAGCCATAACTGTCCAAATAGTAGCGGCTGTTGTTAAGCCTTTGATACCTGTTCCACGATGCATGATAACACCTGCACCTAAGAAGCCAACGCCAGTGATAATTTGAGCGGCTAATCTAGCAACGTCTCTTTTGCCATCAAATAAGGCTGGGAAACCATAGATGGAGATGATCATGATGATACATGAACCAACTCCAACAAGAAGGTGAGTTCTAAGACCAGCACTTCTTCCTTTGATTTCTCTTTCGATACCTACGGCACCACAAAGAATGACTGATAAAACTAACGCAATCAAACAAAGACATAGATTGCCAACAGGCCAACCATTGATGGTCCAATTATTAAGTAATTCTGCAATTTTTTGATCGATTGTAATCATAGTTTTATCCTCTAATTTATTAATTATAGACTAAAATATATTATTTTTCAATTGAAAAATATTTACTCCTCTTTGCTAATTTCTTCCTTTGGCTCTTTTGGTTTACGTTTGATATTTACGAATGCATTCATAACAATGCCAATCACTAATGCACATGCAATTGGGGAAAATTGGACATAGTAGAAGTTGACAACAAGTCCGCCAATACCTGCTACGAGAATAGTAGCAACAACGAAGATGTTCCTGTGATCGCCCATATCAACACCTTTTAGCATTTGGAAACCACTTGCAGCAATAAATCCGTATAATGCAAAGCATAACCCACCCATTACACAGTCAGGAATAGTGGCAAAAAACGTCATTAGCGGGCCAATGAAGGCTGAAGCTATACAAATAAGGGCAGCTACTAAAACAGTCCAAATTGAGGCGTTTCTTGATAAGGCTGTGCAAGAAATAGATTCACCATAGGTGGTGTTTGGACATCCACCAAAGATAGCGCCTATCATAGAACCGCATCCATCACCGAGTAATGTGCGACTTAGACCAGGCTCTTTTAAGAGATCTTCATTTATAATGAATGATAAATTCTTATGATCTGCAATATGTTCAGTAAAGCAAACAAAGGCAAGTGGAACATATGAGACTGCTATAAGACCAAAGTATTTAAAGAATTGTGATGTACTTTCAAATTCCTTGATACCTTTAATAGCGCGAACAAAGGCAAAATCCGGTATCCATTCAATATGTTTGAAAAGGCTATAGTCAATTATCTTTAAGGCATCGATATTAGCGCATATTCCAATAATAGAGAATATACTTGCTAAAGCATAACCAGAAAGAATGCCAATAATGAACGGAATAAGTTTAAGTGTCTTATGAGCGTATACGGACACTCCAACTGAAACAAATAAGGCTACTAAGCCACATAGCAAGCATAGATATTGATTTGCTACTGGCGCACCAATGCCATTAAGGACATTTCCTTTAAAGAGATTGCTAATTGCGTTTGGAGCAAGAGTTAATCCAATGGTGACCACAGTTGGACCAATGACTACTCTAGGAGCGACTTTATCAATCCATTTTGTTCCAGCAAATTTAACAATCAAGGAAAGGATAAGATATACGCTTCCTGCTAATATAGCACCGATAATGATACCAACATATCCTATGGATATAGTAGCTGCTCCAGCAAAGGCTGCTAGCATAGATCCAACAAACGAAAATGATGAGCCTAAAAACACTGGGCTTTTAAAGCGAGTGATAAGCATATAGATGATCGTTCCAACACCAGCACCTAGTAAAGCAGCTGATTGGCTTAGACCATTTCCAACTACTAATGGCACGGCGATAGTACCTGCCATAACTGCTAAGACTTGTTGAATAGCAGCTAGGATGAGTTTCCTAACAGGTGGACGATCGTGGATTTTATATACCATTTCCATAGGAAACAACTATATCGCATATATGCATTTATATCAACAAAAAAGAAAAAGCGCTCTTTTGAGCGCAATCCCTTATTTTATTGAGAGAATGATATCTCCAGTATCTGTTTTAACTTTGCAGATACCGCCTGTAGTCTCTGGAACTCTAACTTTACCTGTATCAGTGAAGCATTGGAATGTCTTTCCGGTGAGGAGTGTTCCTCTAACATCACCTGTATCTGTTTCAATATCAAGTGTTTCGGCATCGCTATCATTGAATGTGATATCGCCTGTTGATGCTTTGGCTTTGATATTTTCAGTAATGAGTGTATTTGTGTAGATTTGTTTACCAGTTGATGTTTTGATATCTAAATTCTTTGCTTTGACTTCATTAAGGGTGATGTCTCCTGTAGAAAGGTTTGCAACGATATTTTCTTCAACATTAACTACGTTAAGTTTAATTTTACCAGTTGAAGCTTTAACATCAACACCCTTGGTTTCCATCTCAGAGATTTCGATGTTTCCAGTTGATGCTTCTATCTTGGTTTGATCAGCATTAACAGTTGAAAACTTGGCATCACCTGTTGATGATTTGACATCAATACTTTCAAAGGAGTATCCATCTACCATTGAGATATCGCCTGTATCGTTTTTAATGGTGAGTGATACAAATTCTTGAACTGGGAGGTAGACATCAATGTTTGTCTTTGAGTTAAAGAAAATGTACTTCCACCACCTGATGTTATCTTCTTTTTGAGTAATCTTAAGCGATGAATCTTCAATGTTTACATCTGTAGTAACTTTTTCATTTACTTCATAGACAACTTTCTTTGTACCGTCTTCAGTCTTATGGAAAGATAGATTTGATGTATTGATATCAATATCGAATTTAGTGAAATCCTCTTCGATAACAAATTCTTTTGTTTCGTTATTTGTTTTACGATCTTTTACACCTTTATAGATGGCGTAACCCATGAGGGCACTACCAGCGAGGAACAATAATGTTCCTGATATAACGATTGGAATAATAATTAACTTCTTCATATTAGTTTCTTCCTTTTCTAATGATTGAGTATTTGATGCCGTTTATCATCTTTTTTGAGAGATAGACAGATAACTTGGTTGCCCCATAGCACCCAAATGACAGGAGCATTGATCCTCCTAAGGCTGTTAATGACATGCCTAGATATAGCATTGAGAAGTCGCCATGGAATAGTTCGATGAAGAACAAAGCGATTCCTCCAATGGCTGCGACAATGAGGGCTAGTTCAGTAACATAGCTAACAATGACAAGTACCCAGAGCAAGATATACGCGACAAGCATGAGAATGAACGCTGTTAGGAGTAATGGGAACCATAGTGGGAAACCTAAAACGATAAGTACGATTTCCCACGCTCTAAGTGAGCGTTTCGGTTTAACTTTCTCTTTAACTAACTTTGTTAGAGGTGTATCTTTAGCAATCTCATTGACTACTTCATCGACAGTGCCGATTTCAGTGATAGCCTCTTCTTCACTTTTACCCTCATCCATCCTGTCGTTGATCATTTCTTCATAGAAGCTAACACGGTTATCAACGTCTTCAGGTGGTAAGCCTTTTAGTTTATTTCTTAATTCACCTAAGAATTCTTGTTTATTCATATCTATTTTCCTCCACGATGAAGGAGTATATCCCCATCATCTCTTTCCACTCACTCTTGAAATCTTCAATTCTTTTATGACCTAAGTCAGTGATGTGATAATACTTTCTTAGTCGTCCTTCGAATTCGACGGACCTCACTATGAGCATCTTCCCTTCTTCAAGCCTTTTAAGAATTGTGTAGAGAGTAGATTCAGATAATTCTAGGATTGGTTTTAGGTCTTTGATGATCTTATAGCCGTATGAATCTTCATTCTTAATCGCGGCTAGAACGCATACATCGAGAACCCCTCTTCTTAATTGAGCATCCATATCATACCTCTTCTTCCGGAATACATCATATCACGAGGTATCAAGATTTTACAAGAAAAATTTTAAATATACATAGTATATATTTTGAAAATTCATCATTGACAACAAAAAGAAAAGGAGGATTTCTCCCCCTAATTAGTGTCCAAGATTTTTAGATTGCAATCCACACGGCATGCAATGTTAAATCATCTTCATATAACCATGTACCACCATAGTATTGGTTATCATCATCATCAAACCATCCAACAAGTTCATACACTGTAGTTCCATCAATCATAACACCATAGGAACAAAGTACATATTCAGCACCATATTGTACAGTTATCGAATAATCACTACTATAAGTTGTTCCATCAATATAGCATTCGCCGGTGTTTGAAATTGTAATGATTGCATCCCCAATCGTGGATAGCATATTACCTTTGACAGCTAAGTAATATACTTTTCCAGCTTGAAGATTATATGTCAAAAAGAAATCAAGATCCGTATCACTGATATCATCAGAAGAAATTAGCACATTGTGATTTTCATCATACAAAGTTCCAAATAAATCTAAATCAGAAATAGATGTAAATGTAATCGAACGATTTGCCAATGGAACAAAAGCAATAATTTGTTCATTTGTTCCGTTAATTGAAATATTGTATTCTGGTGTAGATTCAATATATATTGAATCATTATCACACTCTAACCATTTAGCATACAAAGTTAAATCATGTGTAACACTTCCACTAAAATTAAACAATTCAGTTAATTCTTGGTCAATATACCAACCAGCAAATATAAACCCTTCTTTTGGTGTTGGAGCATAATAACAATGTTCACTTATTGTTAGTTCATAAGTTTCAAGCACATCATCGCCATCCATAAATGTAACAACTGGAGATATATCTCCGCCGTTTGGGGATAACGTCAATGTGTATTCGTTTGGTGTAAATTTCGCATAGACATCTACATCACCTACAGAATTAGCGCTTATACCGGTTATTTGGCTCTGAGTAGTAAATTCTGGTGAGGTATACCATCCATCGAATGTATAACCTGTTTTAGATGCTGACAGGAAAGTAAACGAATCTTCCGTCGTGTATGTTAGCGGATTATTCTCATCATTCGTTCCACCATCAAGATGATAATTTATCTGATAATTAGACAATTGCCATCTTGCTATCAAATCTTTATCAGAATCAAAGTTATAGTAATCTTCTAATCTGTTATCGTTGCTATCATACCAACCCAAGAAATCATACCCTCGTTTTTCAACAGCTGGCGCATTGCTTAATGCGTCATATACAACTTCTGCACTTCTATTATTGCTAGAAAGAACTCTATTTGTTGATTTGCTATTTACCGAGATAGTGCAATTTTCAGTTGAGCCTTGATTCCATGTGCCTGAAACACCAATTATTTCACCTGGCTGAACATTCACGGTCCCGGTTTTTGTTCCATCATCACTAATCTGAACAAGCATTTCGTTTCTAGTAATGCTGAATAAGTAGAAAACTGTTGCAACACTACCGCTATTAGAAGGGATGTAGATTTCATATGCTATTGATGTTACATCTCCGGGTATATAACAAGTGTGCTTATAATTGCTTGTATAGCCAATCGACGAGCGATTAGGGGTTCTTAAAGTTACTTCGTTTGATAAATACTTTGTAGTTGATGGTTGAATAACATCCCATTTAGCATACAATGTAACATTTTCTTCTATGGTCGTAGTGCCAGAAAATTTGTTCGTGCAACCACTATTCAAATACCAACCGGCAAAGGCTGAAGTCGAATTATAAGTAGTGAGTTTCCATGATGCATATGGATCGAAATAACTGTTTTGATTAACGCTAAATGTTTTTGTGCCTAAATCGCCATTTCTGCTATCAAGTGTCACAGTCAATTTTTGTTGATAAGTGCCACCGTTTGAGTTAAAGGTCACATTGTATGTATTAGCAGTGAATTTGGCATACAAATCTAAATCACCTGTTCTGTTAGTAATACTTGAAATAGAAGAAGCATATCCTGAGTCTAAATACCATCCATTAAATGTATAACCTGTCTTTGATGGATTCTTTAATTCTATGGTGTCAAGAATAGTATAACTATCAGGATTTTTTATATGATTGGTTCCACCATCAACATGATATGTAATTGAAAATTGAGTTGGATCCCATTTAGCTTCAAGGCTGATATTAGATGTGATGCCTGTTAAAGTGTTAATTGGATCTGTTTCGCCATCTAGATACCATCCATTAAATGTATACCCGCTTCTCGAAGGATCTAGCAAATCGATACTCTCATCTTCATATATGGATATAGGATTATCATCATTGTTGGTTCCGTTATTCAAAATATATGTAATGTAATAAATACCTCTATAGTTTGGGTTTTCATGATATGTATAATCTCCATCGAAAACCCATGAATAAGATGTCTCATTATTACCAGAAATGCTTGTTGAGGTATTTTCAGGCATCATGGATGCGATGCTACTATTCTCAGGAACCGTTACCGTTGTAGATGTTTCATCTATAAATGTGAATGTGTAATTATCAAAAACGTTATATTCAGCATAGACATCCATATTAGATGTAACCGAAGATATATCTTTATCCCAAGATTTAAACGTGTAGCTCTTGTGATTTTGATGATCCCTTGTCGGGGTAGCACCAGTATATGTGACACTTGTTCCGTAATCGACACTCTTTTCCTGTAAAAGAGAGCCATCATAGTTTAAAAAGCGAACTTGGTATTTATTAACGACACTATTAAATTGGGCGACATATTCAACATCACCACTAACATTCGATAACGCTGGAGACCAATTACTAAAAGTATATGTGTATTGTGCATCGCTAGGTTTTGATGGTTGATTACCATCGAAATGTGGATATGTTCCATATGGAACATCTGTATCCGTTTCTAAAACCTGTCCATCCCAGTTTTTCCATGTGACAGTATATTTATTCACAGTGGAAGTAAACTGTGCATAGTAAGATGTATTCGCGGTTACTGGTTTGATTTCAGGAGACCAATTCTTAAATGTATATGAATACTGAGCATCTCCTGCTTTTTGAGGGGTTTCACCTTTGTAAGTTGGTGTATCTCCATAGTTATATGTTTCGCTAGCTAATTCAGATGTACCATTCATCCATTTGACTGTGTATGTATTAATAATCCAATGAGCGAATAGAGCTTCGGATTTTGCATCAATATTCCATACACCAGTGCTAGGTATTTTGGTTCCACCATATAATTTTGTATACCATCCATCAAATGTGTGGCCTTCTTTGGTTGGCTCAGGTAATGTGTATTCAAGATCATACTTTAGGTATATAGTTTTGGGTTCGGTTGAGCCGTTGAAAGAACCACCGTTTGGATACAAAGCTGTCACACAAACACGGCCATCGGCTCTTAGACCAATTGTCAAATCTCTAGTTACAACTTGTTTAAAATCATAATTCCAACCAGCTACTTCATAACCTGTGATAACAGGAAGTTCAGGAATGTCTTCTTCTCTAATTAGAGAATCTTCTTCAACTTTCATTGTTTTCACTGTTTTATGGCTGATTTGATTTAGAAATGTAACATTAAAATTGAAATGTCTATGAATTAACACAGCATAAGATTTTGTTTCTTTACCTGCTGTTACGTGCACACAAGCAAAATTGCTTAAAGTTTGACCCTCATCAAGAACTATAGTTTTAGATGGGATTGTGTCGTTGCCTTCAACATCTCTAGAAACGAACCATTCTGCTTTTTCACTGGTAACAATGTGATCCGCAAAATTAAACGTTAGTACATCATTTTTAACAGTAATAACATATCCGCCTACGTCGCCCAGAGTGTTATCTTCTTTATAGCTGTAGACATCCTTAATGGCAATATCTGCGCCTTTAACTTTTTGAGAATTATTGCCACAACCTGATAAAAAACCACAAAAAAGAAGCATTGCTATAAGTTTTTTCAATAATTTCATCCCAATACCTCTTTTTTAACAAATAAGGCGATCTATAGGAACACCTATTTTAAATATACAAAGACTAAGATTGAGAAGCAAGCACCTAAGTGCTGCAAATGTTAAAGTAAATCGCAAGATACTATCTAAGGCTTTTGAATCTTTCTTTAGATTTTTGATCAAAACGATATGAATCACAAATCTTAGACATTGTCTTTCTTTTGAGAATGATGTCCTCTAATTCTTTTAGAAAAGTCATTGTATTTTATAAAAATATATGATTTTATAATTATAGAATTCACCCGTGGTAGCTAATGACTACCGCCTAGTGGGAATTCTTTTTATTTATAATTGCCCAAATCTTCTCAATATCTTCAGGACATAACTTGTAATCTTTTAATACTTCACTCAGATATTCTTTTGAATCGATTCTTAAATCATCTCTTAAGTAAGATTCTTTTGACCAATCTTGTGGATCGTGAATTTTTATATTTTTATGATGCCCTCTTTTTGGGCTATGAGTTAAACCAATATTGACATATGAACCACCATCTTCGGATTCTCCTACAATTAGTGATGGGTGTGATCCGATTTTCTGATCATTCTTTTTTCTTTTTTTATTTCTTCTAAAATGCCATTCTGTGCTTTTTAATCGTTTGATTTTTTTCATAACAAAACTCCTTAAAATTGATTAGGGAGCTTTTGATGTGTATAATGTAGACAAGAAGAATGGATCCCCCAGGTGATTTGTCAAGTCTCCCTGACTGGGTCTATTTTTTATTTCATTACTACAAGGAGAAATATAATGAATAAATCGAAGGCTAATAGAAGCAGAAGTTTTTCTAGTTCTTTTAGTTTCATAAGACGTCCTCCTTTCTCCTGGAGGCATCCATTCCGAGTTTTAACGTCTTTATCTTTGACGTGATTATGTTATAATGTTGACTGAAGAACTGATCCTCAGGGACTTTAGTCACTGACCCGTCGGGGTCGTTTTTCTTTTAACGTTTTGCAACGATGAAGAGAAACACAATGAAGGCAAAGAAGACTATCGCTATCACTAGCTCACTTATTTGTTTCATAAACCATACCTCCTTTCCTTTAAACCAATAAAGTCCAAGAGGCAATCAGTTCCGAGTTTTAACGTCTTTAACTTTGACGCGTACATAATACACAATTCATATATAAAAATCAGTAGTTCCAAACAAAGTTTGAGACTACGTGAGACTAATTTTTTGAGAAATTAAAAAAGGAAGCATTGCTTCCTTAATTTTTGTCTCGTGAGACTAATTTGAAAACTTTTTTATTTGATGTCTTTTAGAATCTTTAATACTATCTCTTTAATTTCTTCAGGATCTTCTATGTCCACTACTAACATCGGTTTAGCGCTTGGATATGGAATAGCCTCGTTAAAGTCATATTTTAAAACTGAATTAGTTTTCTTAATGAGGAACCTATTATCATATATTCCTCCAAAGATAACTCCATCCTTGTAAAGGATATATTCACTCATCATGTATTTATAAGATATGCCTTTAACCTCTCTAAGAAGGTCAAGAACATATGTTAGATATTCTTTAGAACTAGCCATGTTTTTATTATACAAGATATCAATAAAATAAAAAATAAGATATTATATATCTTATTATCAATGGAATGGTTTACCTTATTTGATACAATGCTAGTTTTTGTATACCCTAGTTTTTTTTCATACCCTTATGGTTTAGAGGCAATTTAATTAGGTGATTATTGAAGGTTTAATAGCAAATATTACTTATTTAATCTTTTTGTCAATCTCTTTTGCCACATTTTCATCTATTGAAACAGGTCCTCTTATAAGAGATATTCCAAGGGTTTTTAGATATTTAAAATTAATGTCGTTATTATCTACTTTTTGAAGGAGTTTTATTTTCATTAATTTACTCATGGATACTTCTTTAGATTTGTATTCAAAAGGAATATCAGTTTCCACTACTTCGCACTTAAATTTAATCGCGCCAATAGGATTAGCGACATACATATAGCAAATGTCACCGATATTAACTTTTCGAGATTGTTTCCAACCAGTCACGCCATTATCTCTTATAAAAGCGGCTTCTAAATCATAGAATTTAGGATTGCAAGGCTGGATAAAATATAATCGTTCATTGTTCCTTCTTGTGGTTTTGCCAATAATAAAGTTTCTTGAATAATCGATATATTCCATGACTTCATTATCAGAATGTGTATCATCAAGTATGATCGATACCCATTTTTGCTTATTCATATGATAGGAAGGATAAATGTTTTTGTTCTTTAATATTTCTTCTCTTTTTTCTTCATCGATTCTGACATTGATAACATCAACATATTCTTCTTTATTGAAATGACCAAAAACCGATTTGCTAACATTCATGATTAAGCCATACCATTTTTGATTGCCGTGATAACGGAAAACACCATAATTTACGATATGTGGATCCGCGAAAGGAAAATCTGGTAGTTCGTGATATTTTTCCTCTATTAGCTCAGCTAATCTATTCGCTTGATTGGAAACGAATCTTTCCTTTTTGAAGCATTTATCTCTTATGTCAATGAGTATTTCTTGATAGTCTTCTCTAATCGAAGCGATAAAAGCGCCTTTATAAGAGTCATTATGAATTTGCGTATATTCTTCGTTGAATGTCTTTTCGATAACTTTTCCTGATAAAACACCATGTTCATCTATGGTGATCAAAGCTTTAAATTCATCATTATGTAAATCTTTGCTATAAGTATAGATATCTTTAAAACAATCAAACCCATAAGCGATGAGTTTGTCATTTATTGGACGATAACTCGCAAATATTTCACGTTCTATATTCATACCTACAATTATCAATTATTTTTTTCTTAAAGCCCACGACGAAAAAACTATATCATGGATAAAGTTTTAAAATATTCACTGATTCAAGCACTGATCAGAGATAGATTGACTATAGTTTTGCCCAGTTTTCAATAAAGCCCAAACAATTCAAAGTATCTTTCTTGCTGCATGAGTTAAGGCACAAATTGGATGTTTTCCTTCGCCTTTTTTTCTTTGGTTTGAATAGAATTCTGCAATCTCAGAACAACGAATACGAACTTTCTCCGCTACTTGAAATGAACCATACCTAAGTAAAGACGATCCTCTTTTTCTAAAGAGCAACTTAATCAATAAGCTCTAAAAACAGAGCATAGCGAACAAAAAGTAGTCTACAAATAAGAAAAAATGAGCTTTTCAGCTCACTTTTGCGTTTTTCGCATATTCCACTTTGTGTCAAAGCATGTATATGAATGTGCTGCTGTAACGGAGTTTATAGCCAAATGTCAATTTGTGACGGAGTTAACAAAAGGAATAGAAACACCACCAGAAGAATGAACGGAATCGAGCGACCGACATCGATGACTCGATTCAAGACGAAATTGGCGATTTTGTTTCTGAATAATCCTCCTGGTCGGGTTTCGCTCACCAGCGTTCCCAGAGGAAAAGCGAAGATCCAGGAAATCATCAAAGAGACAAATAACATGTATAAGGTTTCTAATGTGGCATCAAACATCTCATTCATCTCCTTTGCAAGAAAAAAGCACCCTAGTTGGATGCCCTTCATTAAGACTTTGTCTTTATTTCATTATTTTTTGGAACCTAAACATGCCATCCATTCCATCGGGCATGTCTTTGTCTTTTAGGAATTTGCCGAAGAACTCGACAATGTGGAATCCTAGCTTATTCACGTAAAAGTGGATGTTCCTTTGTTCGAAATAAGGCGTAACAGTTTCCCAGACCTTTATTTCTGGATGAAGCCTCTCCATTTCCTTCCATGCGGATTGCCCTACCCCTCTGGATTCGGAATTGGGTATAACAAATAATAGTTCCAGTTCTCCAAAATCATCTTTTAAGTTTACTACCGCGCCACCGATTTTCTTATCGCCATCAACGATTCTATAGGCGATCGAGCCTTCTTTATGGATGACTTCGACGACATCTGCTTTTGCGATGATTTGGCCGTCTTCCTCATACATCTCTTTTAATTCATCCTCGTTAAAGCGGCCTTTGACGCCATAATTAAAAGCTTCTTGCGCATCTTTGACGAATTGTTCTTCGTCTTGTGGATTTAACAATTCCAACCTTGTGTTCATGACAGTTCCTCCTGGGGCATAAAAGAAAAGCCCATTAATCACGAGCTCACTCGACATCTTATCCAACAGGCGGCCGACTAATTAGTCTCCCCTCCACTACGGTGGACTGTCCTCCGATGTAACTTGATTATATCAAATTATTTCAAATCAAATACGCATTTTGGTAAGTAAGCCGTGTAGCGAGGATAATCGCTGCCTTCGCTTTCGATGAGGATTCCGTAATCAAACCATCTGCTACCACATGGATAATAGGTAAAAGGCACCCTAAATGCGACTCGAGTTGGTTTGGAGTCGCGTTGAGATCTAATTGACCGACTGTTCGAATTCTGCCCATTTTGATAAATTAGGCTTTTCTTTTGCTCATTGATTATTTCCATATAAACAAAAAAGTACTACTAAGTAGTACTGTTCTGTATTCTCACAAGTTATTAACTTGGAAAATTTGGAATGGCGCGCTCGAGGCGACTCGAACGCCTGACCCACAGCTTAGAAGGCTGTTGCTCTATCCAACTGAGCTACGAGCGCGTGCCGAGACATTATAATACACCAAAGGTGATTTGGGGCAACCTTTTTATAGAGTTTTGAGT
>JAILIP010000024.1 GCA_024695235.1 Bacilli bacterium
CCAAGAACTTCTGCTCTTGTTTCAATGCCAGTAGCTTCTTGGATTCGCTTTGCGAAAACATGGATATCATCGTACATTTTTTCACTGACGATAACTAAAGCGTGCTTCTTTTTACCACCGGAGAGTTCTTTAAGTTTCTTAAAGACATCCTCATCTTTCATCGGATGATCTGGGGTGATAATCATTTCGACACCTTCTGCAATGCCAGAGTTAACTCCTAGGTCTCCACAGTGGTTACCCATGACTTCGATGAGTGAGCATCTTTGGTGAGATGTGGTGGTGTCTCTAAGTTTATCGACACATTCACAAATTGTATTTAAACATGTGTCATAACCGATTGTAAAATCGGTTGATGCGATGTCGTTATCAATTGTTCCAGGTAAACCGATGGTGTTAATGCCGCGTTTTGATAATTCAGCAGCACCTCTATAAGTGCCATCTCCACCGATGACTACTAAGCCATCGATACCGTGTTTCTTTAAAACTTCAACAGCCTTCATTTGAACTTCTGGTTCTTTGAATTCTGGAAGACGGGCGCTTCCTAAGATAGTTCCGCCACGATTGATGATGTCGCTAACAAAGTTACGATCGACTTGAACAATCTTGTCATTTACAAGTCCTCTATAACCTTCATAAATAACAAACATATCTAGACCACTTTTGAGTCCAGAACGAACAACGGCTCTAATACAAGCATTCATTCCTGGGGCATCGCCACCAGATGTTAAGACAGCTACTTTATGTACCATAAAACGATTTCCTCGGTTTTTATTATAATCTTATAGATTAGCCACTTAAAGATATATTTTTGAAAATTGTGGAAAAGTTGTGGAAAGTGTGTGCATAGCATTTAAAAAGTTTCGATAAATTCATATCTAAAAGATATTTTTGATGTGGATAAGTTATACACAATTTGGCAAAAAGTCTCGATGCCATCGAACTTTTTATGGAATTCCTCACGCATGTGTGTTAAGATTTTGACACTTAAACTATGGACTACATTTCACCAAATGACATTTATGAGATAAGACTTGCTTCACTCGTAAGCAACGTCGATAAGGATGTTATCATCGAGCTTTATCAACCGCTTGTTGGATACACAGCATCCATTCTTTATCTCACATTACTCAAACAAAAAAGAAATGAAAGTGAAGACGAATTTGTGTTTACTCATGATAACCTCATGACCTTAATGCAAATCGTTCCAGGCAACCTTTTAACTGCTAGACATGCCCTAGAAGGCGTTGGCTTACTGCGTACCTACGAAAAGGTGGATGGAAATAATCGCTTCTTTGTATATGTCTTATACGCCCCTAAAACACCTAAAGAATTCTTTGAAGACGTTTTATTTAAAGGCTTACTCATTCAATCCTTAGGCGAAAAAGAAGTTAGAAGACTAGCATCTCATTATCAAGTTGACCTTAGCATTGATCCTGACTATAAAGAAGTGTCCGCATCATTTATAGATGTATTCAATCCTAATTATGATGATCCTTCCTTTAGGAAGAATGTTGGGCAAGGTGCTGTTGGTCATACAGTAGGAAGAGTGAAGATTCAATTCAGTTATGACTTATTCTTCAAGTATGTTGAAGGTCATTCTCAATTTGCAAAAGAGTCATTCACTAAAAAGGACATGAACGAAATTGAACGTATTACTACATTGTTCGGTTTAGATGAAACTACGATGGCATCAATAATAATTGATACGTTCAACCCTAACTCAACACCTCACTTTAACTCTTCTGAGGTTATTGAAAGGGCTAAAGATAGTATTAAATACCCATTCTTAACCAAGAAGACAGTTAGATCAAAGGTCAATAGCGACACCATCTTATCTAAGAAGATAAAGATGATGGATGATACATCACCAATTGATTGGCTAAAACTCCTTCAAAGGAATACCAAACTCGCTAGTAGTGATATCTCAATCATTGACTCACTATCATCGAACTATGGTTTCTCAAACGGAGTGATTAACGCCATCATCGATTATGTTCTAACAAAGAATAATAACGTTCTAAGTAGAAACTATTGTGAAAAGATTGCTTCGTCTTTAGCTAGAGAAGACATCGAAACAACGATTGATGCGATGAATTATCTTAATAAGATAACCATTGGCACAAGAGGTAGAAAAGTCTTAGCTCAAGAAGAAGTAAAACCAATCGAAAAAGAAACACCTAAAAATGAAGATATATCCGATGAAGAAATGGATGAAATCCTCGCTTCGATCAAAAAGCAAAAAGTAGGAGGGAAGAAATAATGGAAGAAATGCAAGAATTCAGCACCAATAAGTTGGAAAACATTGAAGTTGCAAGCAAAGATGATATGAAGTCATACATCGCTAGACTTGTAAATGATTTAAGAAATGACTTAGAGGTCTATGAACAAATCAAAGCCCTCAACCTCACTGTCGGAGAAGTTAGAGACAACATCGCTAAACTAACAGACTTTAAGGATGATTATAACTATTGTAAGAAGTGCCCAGGACTTGATAAATGTGCAAAGCACATTCCTCACATTAAAATGTCCATCAAAAAAGAAGGCACATATCTTTCAACATCCTATGAACCATGTGAAATCATCATGGAAAAGATTCGTCTTGATAACAAGTACATGCATAGTGATTTCCCAGACGAATGGAAGAGATCTTCTCTTGAAACACTCGATTTAAGTGTTGCTCGTCGTCCAGTAGTGAAACAATTTGCAAAAGTATTAAATGACACAACTGATATGTGGATTTATGTCCACGGCAATCATAAGATTGGTAAATCATTCCTTCTTGTGACATTTGCAAATGAATTTGCAACTATGAACAAAGGGCAAGTCGCTGTATTTAATACAGTCACCATGCTCCAAAACTTAGCAGACTTATCTTATAGAGATAAAGAAGAGTTTGGTCGTCAAATGGTGCTCATTTCGAATGTACCATTACTTGTCTTAGATAATTTTGGTGAAGAATATAAAAACGAATATATTCGTGATCAGATTCTCATCCCTCTATTAAACGAAAGAGAACATAAATCTCGCACAACTATGTTTGCATCTAGTTTCACCATTGATGAAATTCAAAAGATGTACGCAATAGGAAAAAGTGGCGGCTCTATAAGAGCTCGCCAACTTGGTGATATTCTCCGCTCAATGGCGAAGGAATATGACTTAACAGGTGCGTCTATTTATCGCAAATAATCTTATCTAATTTAGAATATAAAGAAGCAACATCGCCATCATTAGAAATAACGGCAGTTGCTTTTTTCTTATCTTCTTGAAGATAATAACTTTCGTTTAATTTTAAATATTCATCAATATTGATGTTGCGAGATTGTAGTCTTTCTTTTTGAATCTTTTTATCAATAGATAAGATATAGATTTCATCTGCATAGTCACATATATGGGATTGGAATAATAATGGTACTTCTAAAACCACTTTATCTTTTTCTTTATGAGACTTAATGAAATTGAACGCTTCTTCATCGACTAATCTATATAGGTAATCTTCAAGTTTTTGTTTTTCTTTTTTGTTTTTAACAAGAGCGTCTTTTAAAGCTTTCTTATCAAACTTTCCATTTAATTCTTTGACAAGTTTCAAAACACGTTCTTGAACGTCTTTTCTTTCATATAAAGCGTGCACACACGCATCTGCATTAAAGACATCGTACCCGTGTTTTCTAAAGTATTCACTGGCAAGTGATTTGCCTGATCCAATTGGACCGGTAATAGCGACTACATGTGGCATTGCCACATTCTTTTGGCAATGTGGGCAGAAAGTAGTGCCTCTACCATTCACAAATATCTTTCTAAATGTTGCTCCACAGATAGGGCAAATTTCATTCTTTTTGCCATACACGTTTAATTCACTTTGGAAGTTTCCGTCTATACCTTTACCAGGATGATAGGATTTGATTGTTGATCCACCAGCATCGATTGCTTTATTTAAAACAATTTTTGCATTCGCTAAAACAAGTTTTAGTGACTTCTCATCAACTCTATTAGCGGGTGTCAATGGATGAATCTTACTTAAGAAGAGTACTTCGTCTACATAAATGTTTCCTAAACCCGCAATAATGCTTTGGTCAAGCAAAGCTTGCTTGATAGGGATACGCTTATTCTTTAAGCATCCTTTTAGATATTTAACACTTACATCGGTGTTAGCGTCTGGACCAAGATTAGATAGTGGTGGTTCTTTGAGATATTTATCTTCGGTTGATAACTTCATCGTTCCAAAACGACGGGTGTCGTTATAGAACAAACTCGTGTTATCTTCAAAACCAAATAAGACCAAATCATGTTTTGATGGCTTTGTTATTTTGTCGTAGTAGAAGTATTTTCCTTCCATGCGAAGGTGAGAGATCAATACCAGATTATTATCGAAATGGAAAATCAAAAATTTTCCACGACGAGAGATTGACTCAATCGTACAGTCAATTAAAGATTCAGAAAAGACCTTTGCATCACCCTCAATATTCTTTGAACGAAGTACATCGACATTCATGATGTGTTTGCCAAGTACTTGGGATGCAAGTAATCTTTTAACGGTTTCGACTTCTGGTAGTTCTGGCATATTACTTACAATCGTACCATGTACGACCATATCCTCCATCAACTTCTAGTTTAACATCTAAATCTAAGGCATTTTCCATAATATCTTTCACCAGCGAAAGTACTTTCTCTTTTTCTTTAGAAGGAACCTTAAAGAGAAGTTCGTCATGAATTTGTAGAATCATCTTTGATTCAAGATTATTCTCTTTAAGAGCTTTATCAACTTTAATCATCGCTATCTTGATTAGATCAGCAGCAGTTCCTTGGATAGGAGCGTTCATCGCTGCACGTCTAGCGAATTCTCTAACTTGATAGTTAGAATCATGCACTTCACGTAGATATCTTCTACGACCTAATAAGGTCGTAACATATCCGTTTTTCACGACCTCATTTGATATATTTCTAAAGTATTCTCCTACCTCTGGATAAGCTTGATAGAACGAATCAATAATTTGTTTTGCCACCTTCGGTGAAGATTCGATTTGTTCTGCTAAACCCCAATCGGAAATACCATAGATGATTCCGAAGTTAACAGCTTTTGCTTTTCTTCTTTCATCAGCGCTTGGATTATCTTTTCCAAAAACGCGTTTAGCGGTGGAAGCGTGAATATCTTCGCCTGAAAGGAATACATCTTGAAGAGCTTTGCATTTCGAAAGCGATGCGAGAATTCTAAGTTCAATTTGAGAATAATCTAAAGATAGTATCCATAGATCTTCTTCTTTATAATAGAAGGCTTTACGGATTAATTTTCCTTCTTCATCTCTAATAGAGATGTTTTGTAAATTAGGCTCACTTGATGACAACCTTCCAGTGGATGTTAATGCCTGGTTAAATAAAGCATGAAGTTTTCCATCTTCATATACATGTCCCACTAAAGAAGTGACATATGTATTGATTAGTTTTGCATACTTCCTATATTGAAGAATAGCAGGAACGATTGGATGGACATCAATGAGTTCTTTTAATACTTCTACTGAAGTAGATGTTTTCTTGCTATATGTTTTTAAACCTAGTTTATCAAACAAGATTTCTCCAACTTGTTTTGGAGAATCGATGTTGAATTCTTCTCCTGCTAGTTGATAGATAGCTTTCTTATAGTTATCGAGATTGACTTTAAAGTCTTCTCCAATCTCTTGAAGTTTCTTGGTATCAAGAGGAAATCCCTCTAATTCCATTCTGGCAAGGACGCTAGCAAGAGGAATATCTACTTCGTGATATAGTTTAAGGCAACCGAGTTTTTCAATCTCAGAAAGGGCCTTTGCGGAACATTTAAGTGATGCATATGCAATCTTGCTTGCCTTAAGTGGATCGCTATTGTCAAATAACGATAAAGATTCATCTTTATCTGACACAATATTGATGCCGAAATATCTCATTGATGAAGTGACATCGCCTGCTAAAGATGTATCAAGGATATATAAGGCGAGTAATACATCAAAATATAATCCTTCAATTTCAAATCCTTGATGGGCTAATGCGACTTTGATCATCTTATAGTCAAAGCAGTATTTCTTGATATTCTCATCTTTTAAGATTGCTTTTAATGCTTTATCATTCTTAGCATCATCAATATTGATGTAGTAGTGGTCATTACCACTTGTAATAGCAATGCCATATACTTGCGAGGAATTGTAATTTCCAGGTTCTATATCTAAAGATATACCAATATCATTTTCGACTTTGATTCCATCGAAAGATGAGATAGTTTGATATTCAATATCGCAGTCGTTTGTAGATGACTTTTGGAGTTTGTTTGGAAGTCTATTCAGGAACTGACGTAGTTCGTATTTATTACAGAAGGCATTGATCTTATCTAAATCATATCCCTCGTACACTGTATCTTTGACTTCAAATGGCATTTCAACATCTAAAAGAATTGTTGCAAGTCTTTTACATTCTCTTCCGAGTTCTTGATTGTTAACGATAGCTTCTCCAACCTTTGATTTAAATGATGGGGCAGCTTCGATGATCTTTTCTAAAGAGCCATATTCTTGGATTAACTTAACAGCAGTCTTATCTCCGACTCCAGGAATACCTGGAAGGTTATCGCTTGAGTCACCTCTAAGGCCTTTGAAGTCGATGATTTGAAGTGGAGAGAAACCATAGGTTTCTGGCATGGTTTTATCATCCATCACAACGATATTGGACATACCTGTTTTAATGAGTTGAATAGTGATCTTATCATCAATTAATTGAAGATAATCTTTATCGGATGTGTACACTAAAACGGTATAGCCTTGTTTACCAGCTTTTTTGGCGTATGTTCCACATACATCATCCGCTTCATAGTTTTCTTTTTCATAAGTGAAGATATTTAGAGATTTTAATAACTCTCTAGCAAGAGGCATTTGCTCTTTAAGTTCTTCTGGGCATTCTTTACGATTGGCTTTGTAGTTTTCATTTTCTTTATGACGGAATGTCTTTTTGCCTGTATCAAAGCCAACAAAGATGGTGTCTCCTTCTTTAACAAGTGAGAGGATTTTGTTAATCATATTTGCAAATGCAAATAAAGCATTAGTTGGAACGCCTTCTTTATTACGCATCAAAGATGGGTTAGGGCCATATGCAGTTGCATAATACGCTCTAAAAAGAAGGGAATTGCCATCTATAACATATGCCTTAGCCATTATTTACGTCCTCCAACTTATTAATTTCGGTAATTGAGAAGCTCTCTTTTGTCTTTAAATAGTATCCACTAATGATAACAATCGCGTTTTTCTTTAAAGCACTATAGTAAGTCTCATAGACGTTATCAAAGATAGTGATTTCCATTTCTCCGCTATCATCGTAGATCATGGCGAATGCCATTGGTTTACCTTTTTTAGTTTTAATTGATTTGATGCTTCTAAAGATACACGCCACTTTAATATTGCCGCTTGTAGAAGATATCTCAGCGATATTAACAAGTTTAATATCTCTGATATTATTTTTCACTAATTGAAGCGGTGAACCACTTATCATTAATCCAAGAACATCAAATTCTTTATTTAGATCAAATAGCTTATCATCTTTAGCGACAGCGAGTTTTGGCTTCGGGAACATTGACATGTCTAAAAGCATCTCTCCTTCGTTATCGCCAATCATCGATGCATAGTTAAGTGCAGATGGAATAGATAATCTTAAAGAAGCTCTGCTTCTAGTGATATTATCGAATGCTCCAGCATCGATGAGTGACATGATGACTTTGCTGTTGAATTTATATTTAGCGATTCTGACGACAAAGTCGAAGAAATCGGTAAATGGTCCATTTGCTCTTTCATGCATAATTGCGTTTGTCGCCATCGACATGATGCCTTTAATAGAACTTAGTGGGAAGACAATCGAATCGCCTTTAACTAAATATGTATCAGTAGATACATTTATATCAGGATTTAATATGCATAACTTCAATGCTTTCATCTCTGAAATAGTATTTGAGAAGTTCTCGCTATTAGAGTTAGAAAGAATTGAAGCATAGAACTCTTTTGGATAATGAGCCTTTAAATATGCCATTCTACATGTCAAAACCGCATATCCTAAAGCATGTGATAAGTTGAAACCATAATCACCAAACTTGTAAATGGATTTATATACTTCTTTAGACTCGGATTCCTTGAATCCATTTTTAACTGCGCCTAAAATGAACTTCTTTTCATAGGATACGAGTTTCTTTGAATCTTTCTTAGAAATAGCGCGTCTAAGTAAATCAGCTTCTCCTAAGGAGAATCCTGCCATCTCATTAGCGATTTGCATGACTTGTTCTTGATAGACCATAACTCCATAAGTTGGAGCGAGAATATCTTTTAAAACAGGAGAGATATAACCATATTTTGATTTTTTGTATTTTCTAGCGGCATATACGTCGATATTTTCCATTGGACCTGGTCTGAATAAGGCGAGTAGGGCAACAACATCTCTAAATTCCGTTGGTTTAAGAGTCTTGATTGCTTTTCTCATTCCGACAGATTCAAGTTGGAAGATACCCATTGTCTTGCCGCTGGCGATTAGATCAATAGCCTTTTTATCTTCGTAAGGTAGAGAATCTATATCTAAAGATATACCAGTGCTTTCTTTGATACGAGCAATACAATCTTTAACAATCGTTAGGTTTCTTAAAGATAGTAAATCCATCTTGAGGAAGGATTGATCTTCTAAGAAATCTTTTTCAAATTGAACGATATTCTCATCGTTATAATCAACAGTTAAAGGAATGACATCTTTTAGTGAGCCATTATTGATAACAATACCAGCAGCATGCATTCCGCTTTGACGTGGTAAGCCTTCTAGTTTGCTTGCCAATGAAACAATCTCAAGATAATACTTATCTTCGTCTACAAGTGAACGGAAGTCTTTGTTGTTTTTATATAGTTCTCTTAAAGTTAGCTTTTCATCATCTTTTCCGATGAGCTTGGTGAATAATTCAATATCACGCTTCTCATATCCAAAGATACGTCCAACATCACCAAGTGATTGTTTCGCGCCGAACTTTTGAATCGCGATGATTTTAGCGACTCTATTTTTGCCGTATTTCTTTTCGATGTATTTAACGACTTCTTCTCTTCTAACATCTTCAAAGTCGATATCAATATCTGGAAGAGTTTGACGTTCTTTGTTTAAGAATCTTTCGAAGATTAAATTGTATTTAATAGGATCACAAGAAGTGATACCTAAAGCATATGAAATAAGCGAGCCTACAGCACTTCCTCTTCCTGGACCGACTGTGATTTTTGCATTTCTTGCATAATCGACGAAGTCTTTGACAATGAGGAAGTAGTCACTATACCCCATAGAAGTGATGACTTCATATTCTAGTTTGAACCTATCAATGTATTCCTTTGCCACCAAACCTTTTTGTTTTAGTGATTCAAAGGCGACTTTTTTAAGATATTCATCGCTTGTTAATCCAAGAGAGTTTTCATAATGGAGCATAGCTCCTCTTTTTGTAATAAACTCAAAGCTAATTGATTCGGCAATCTTTTCAGTTAAAGCAATTTCTTCATCTTTATAAATAGCCTTAAGTTCATCTAATGAATATGAGTATTCATCTCCAACAAATTGCTTCTCTTTTAAAATCTCTTTGGTTTCAATAGCCTCAAGCATTCTTAGGATTAACGCATCTTCTTTTTTAACGTATTTCACAAATGGGAAGGCAACGACATCATATCCATGTGAATATGCAAAGCTACGCATATCTTCCATGTATTCTTTGCCATCATTTTCTAGTCCAACGTAGAACTTTGAAATGCCACGAGACAATCTTGCAAATTTGATTGCAAAGTCTTTATCGTCAAAGCTTTCCTTAATTAGCCTATTGCCGGATCCAAGAATGCAAATTAAACCCTCGTTATTATTTTTAACAAAGTTAATATCTAATGCTTTTCTTTGATAAGCATCATTTATTTTTAAAAGATTTCTATATCCTTCTTCGTTAGTAACGATAAATGTAAAGAGATAATCTTCGATGAGAAAATCTGCCCCAACAATGCTTTTTATTCCTTTGGCTTTACATTCATTCACAAAATGTGGGAGCCCACTGAAAGAATTGAAGTCAGTTAAAGCAATGGTGGTGAAGCCATTTTCTTTAGCCTTTTTCACATAATCAACAATCTTTAGACCGCTTTTTAAATATGAATAGCCACTATACACATGTAGGGGTGTAAAATTCATACTTCTATTCTACTCTTATTTATAAGAAAAAGGTATCATTTGCGATACCTTTTTGAGATTGTTTAAGTCTAATCGAGCAATTTTTCTAAATCAGCAATTAAGTTTGGAAGTTCATCGAGCGATTTGAGTTTTGCTCCGCTTGCTTGAGTGTGACCTCCACCCATATATTTTGAGGCGACACTTTCAACGGAAGCGCCATCACTTCTAAGGGAGACACGATAGACGTTTTTCTCTTCATCATATGAGATGGATGCCCATATATGAACATCATCGAAGTGGTCGAAGAGATATAGGCATTCTTTACCTTGTTCTGGCTTAAGTTTTAGCTTTGCTAAATCTTCCTTTTCTAGAACGTAATATGCAACGCCTTTTTTAGAGATATGGTAATGGGATAAAACCCATTTTGTGAACTCTAAGGATGAGAGATCTTCACTATACATTTCTTTGTAGATTCCGACCATATCAATACCTAGATGGAGTAATTCTTTTGCGACAGCGAATGTATGAACACTTACATCTGAATATAAGAAGCGATTGGAATCACCAACGATGGCTTTGTAGAGATATGAAGCGGTGGTCTTAGAAATCTTAAATGCATCAAAACGGAAGAGCATGTTGGCAAGAAGTTCTCCTGCTGCGGACATTGTCGTATCAACAATTTCCACTTTTCCGTATTTTTCAACTTGTGGATGGTGATCAATTTTGATGATCTCTTTAGCGAGTTTATATCTTTGATCGGCAATTCTATCTGCGTTAGATGTGTCGAGAACAATTGAAAGGAATGGTTCTCTGAACCATGAATCATCAACTTTCATCATTTCTGGGAAACATCTAGGAGTCAAAGTGATGTGATCTTCACCAGTATAGATAACTTCTTTTTGAGGGAAATTATCCTTGATCCAACTGACCATCGCAAGTTGACATCCTAAAGCGTCATAGTCTGGCTTTACATGTCTAAAAACAGCAATATGGTCATATTTTTCAATCATTTTTAAGACTTTTTGATATTTGCTTTTGAACTCGTTACATCTATCAAATATGTCTTTGTCTAATACATTCTTCATAATTCATTATGATATGTTAATTTTAGCGTATGCGCAACAAAAAAGACGATTCATTAAGAACCGTCTTAGTTTAGTTTAGTCAACGAACGATTGAACGTCGTAGAATTCGCTACCAACATCGGATGGATCGTATAGACGATATTCATCTGGATCTGGTAATGTACCTTTGTATTCACCAAGTGAAGAGATTGATGCTTCGTAGATTTCATATTCATCTAATGAAATCCATGATTTGGTGTCAACGAAGGTGTTCTTTTCACCGCCATAAGAATCAGCGATTACTAAGTTTGGCCACATGGCTTCAGCTTCATCATCATCAAGATATGCTTCGGCTGGTGTTGGATCGCCTTTTTTCCATGTTGTGTCTTTATAGACAATACGGAATTGAGCACTGTAGTAGAAGTTAGCCTTGGTGACGTTGTTACCGTTAATGGTAATTTCGTAACCGAATGTTCTACCTTGTTCCATGTAAAGACCTTCGAAACCTTTACCTGTGCCATCGGAGTTCCATTTGTTATTGATAGCAATTCTTTCAACTGACATTAAGCCAGAGGTATGAAATGAGAGGTAGTAGTTGAGTTGAAGTTTCTTGTCAGTTTTCTTCATTGAAGAGACTTCTTCGTTTGGATATTCTGGTCCCCAATTAGTTTTGTATTGAGGAAGAACATTTGCTAATGAGTCATAACATTCAAGAACTTCAGCACCCATCTTACCAGATGTTTTAGCTTTGCTAAAGTTTTCATCTTTGTAGTCAACTGTTGCAGAGAATGAATATGCATTTGTTGGTTCATTTCTTTCAAAGACATAGTTCATTTTGCCTTCGTTTTTCCAAATGGTTGTGACATCTTTGTATTCAGATGGGACAAGAGCGACACCATCACAAGTGTAGTATTCTCTACCATTATCTTCATCAATATCTGTTGAACAGAGTTGAGAAGCATCATATGGATAGTTATTGTAGTCTGTTCTGGTAACGACAACATCGTTATCAAATGCCATGAAGGTATCTTCTTCGGTCAAATCACGAATATATTTTTGTTTTTCGTCCTCGTCGTAGCTATCTGTGTAGTAGTACTCGAGTGTAGATTCGTCACGATAGTAGTGATTCATGTACTTAACATCGCTATCACCAGCATCGACAACTCCAACCTTCAAAAGAGCATTGGATTTTTCAAATGAGTTTTCACCTTCTTCAAGTGAAGCGATATAGTTTTGCAAAGCGTAATGTGGATCAGCATCTGGTTGCTTTTCGTCATCTTTAGAACAACCAACTGATGCGACTAATGCAAGAAGCATTACAGGAACGATTTTAGCTGTATTTTTCATATCGAACATCTCCTTTCGGTTTGATATTGTGAATATATTAAATATTTAATATTACTTAGTCAAGCGCGATTATACGCCTAAATGTATGAAAAAAGCGCCCGAAAGCGCTTGTTTAGTAATTTCTGATAGTGGTATTACTTATCTTTCTTATAGAAAGAATAAGTATCTCTAGCAATCATCACTTCTTCGTCAGTAGGAATAATTGCAACCTTGATTGCACTCTCAGGTTTTGAGATGAGTGCTTCTTTACTACGTATAGAAGCATTTAGCTCTTTATCTATAACAACATTCATCGCTGTGCCAATAGCATCACAAACTTCTTCTCTAGTACGTGCTGAATTCTCACCAATACCAGCGGAGAAGATGATTAAATCAGCGCCGCCTAATCTAACGAAATATTGTCCAATATAGTCAGCAATTCTACGAATAAAGATCTTATTAGCGAGTATTGCTCTCTTATTACCTTCATCAACAGCTTTCAAGACATCACGTGAATCGTTGGAGATTCCGCTGACACCTAAGAAGCCGGATTGCTTGTTGAACATTTGATACATTTCTTCAACGCTCTTTCCAGTGCATTTGCAGAGGTAGTTCATAACGGATGGATCTAAATCACCTGTACGTGTTCCCATCATGATACCACCTAAAGGTGTTAAGCCCATGGATGTTGCTACACATTTGCCATCTTTAATAGCGGTGATGGATGCTCCTGAACCGATGTGGCAGGAGATGATTCTTGGGTGAGCAACACCTGGAAGATATTTAGCACCCATTTCGGCTAAATACTTGTGGGATGTACCGTGAGCTCCATAACGTCTGCAATCATATTTTTCAGTGAGTTCATATGGAATTGGAAAGACATAGTCTTCTGGTTCCATAGTTTGATGGAATGCTGTATCGAAAACGGCAACATTTGTAACATCAGGAAGAATTTGTTTAAAGGCTCTAAAACCAACTAAGTGAGCTTTGTTATGAAGTGGTGCAAGTGGAATAAGAGATTCAATCTTGTCTTCAGTGTCCTTGTTGAACAACTCTGAATGGGAGAAATACTTACCACCTTGAACGATTCTATGACCGACTGCAACAATCTCATTCATATCCTTAACAATGCCTTTTTCAAGCATAGCTTGGACGACGAGTTCGACCGCTCTAGCGTGATCTAAAATTGGGAGGATTTTCTTCTCACTTTCTTCCCCCCATTTCATTCCGAAAATTGCATCTTCGTGTCCGATTCTTTCTGCGTTTCCAGAACATAAAACTTTTTCTTCAGGCATCTCATATAGTTTGAACTTTAAACTTGAGCTACCTGCATTAACTGCCATTACTTTTGCCATAAATAAAAACTCCTAACGTAAAAATTATATATTATTTTTAGAAAAAGAAACAATCTCTTAAGCAAGAAAATTTTATCTAATAGATATACATAGTAAAGAAAATTATGATAAAATACGTTAAGGATTTTATTATGGCATTTGGATTACTATATGACTATTTGATGGGTCAAACCATTGATGCATACAAATATTTTGGTGCACACTTTGAAAAACAAGGAGACACCGATGGCGTCATGTTTAGACTCTACGCTCCATGTGCAGATGATGTATCTGTCATCGGAGAATGGAACAACTGGGATGTCACCCGTGACAAACTAAGAAAAATTGATGATAGTGGAACTTGGGAACTTTTCATTCCAGGACTATATAACTATCAATCATATAAATTCCATTTTAAGAATGCTAAAGGTCAATATGTAGACAAAGCTGATCCGTTCGCTTTTTATAGTGAATTCCGTCCTGCAACCTGCTCGAGATTGTTCGACTATACAGGTTTTATTTGGCATGACTCTTCATATATGAAGAAACGCACCAGAAACTTCGATAAGCCAATGTCCATCTATGAGATGCATATTGGTAGTTGGAAAGGTCAAGTTGATGGTAGAAACCTCTCCTATGAAGAAGTTGCTGACTATCTTATTCCTTATGTAAAAGAATTAGGATATACGCATATTGAAATCATGCCTATCGTTCAATACCCATTCGATGGTTCTTGGGGATATCAAGCAACTGGATTCTTCTCAGTTGATTCTAGATATGGAAACCCAAAACAACTCATGAGTTTTGTCGATAGAATGCACCAAGAAGGAATTGGCGTCATCTTAGACTTCGCTCCTGTGCATTTCGCAAAGGATGATTTCGCTTTATATAACTATGATGGTGATCACCTCTTTGAACCAAAAGACACCAGAAGAAGAATATCTCCATGGGGTAGTGCTTACTTTGATTTAGGTAAAGACCCAGTCCGTTCATTCCTCATGTCAGCGATGAACTATTTCGTCACTGAATTCCATTTTGATGGAATTAGAGTGGACGCTGTTAGCAATATTCTTTTCTATGATGGCGATAAGTCAAAAGGTGAAAATGGACCAGCTGTTGAGTTCTTAAAACGTCTCAACTCCTACATGCATACACGTCATCCATCATTGATGATGATTGCAGAAGATAGTTCAGATTATCCAGGTGTTACAAAACCACTCGATCAAAACGGTGTTGGTTTCGACTATAAGTGGGATCTAGGTTGGATGAATGATACTTTGAAGTATTACCATATCGATCCTATCTATAAGAAATACGATCATAACCTCATCACCTTCTCAATGGCCTATTTCTTCAACGAGAACTTCCTATTACCGTTCTCTCACGACGAAGTCGTCCATGGAAAAGGCACGATCATCAATAAGATGTGGGGAGACTATGAACAAAAATTCGCCCTTCTTAGAAACCTCTACACATATCAATTTGCTCATCCAGGAAAGAAACTTAACTTCATGGGTAATGAGCTAGCAAGCTTTGATGAATGGAATGAAAATAAATCCCTCCCATGGGTTCTTAAAACGTTCCCTAAACATGACTCTATCTCTAGATTAACTAGAGATTTGAACCTCATTTATCGTTATGAGCCAGTCATGTATAAAAATGAATACAATCCAAATAACTACGTTTGGACAATGGTGGATAACCGCGATAATTCAATCCTCGCATTTGAAAGATTCGATGGAGATAATCGCCTTTTATTCGTCTTTAATATGACACCTAACTATTACGAGTATTTTGAAATCGGTGTTTCTGAAGAAGGAACATACACCGAAATCTTTAACTCTGATAAAGATGTCTATGGTGGATGGAATCAATACAACGGTCTTCCGATTAAATCCACTCAATTTGGGCCATACAATCGCCCACATAAAATCACAATCAAAATTGCTTCTTTTGGAGCAATGATATTTAAATTCAAAAAGGAATAAGCGCTTATGAATATGTTTTCAAATAAAAAGGTTTTTAAAGAGGCCTTTGAACGTCGTTTAGCAGAAAAATATAGTAACACTATCGAAGATAGCCATATTTCCGAACAATATGATATTTTAGGAGAAATGGTTAGAGATTACGCTAACTATGACTGGCGTAAAGTTCGTAAAGAAATTAAAGCTGAAAGTAAAAAGCAACTCATCTACTTCTCAATGGAATTCTTGATGGGTCGTCTTATGAATAATAACTTACAAAACCTTGGCATCTACGATGTTGCTAAAGAAGGTTTAGAAGAACTCGGCATTGATATCAATAAACTTGAAGATCAAGAAGCCGATGCCGGACTTGGCAATGGTGGTCTTGGCCGTCTTGCCGCATGTTTCCTTGATTCTATATCCTCTTTAGGATATCCAGTTCAAGGTAACTGCATCCGTTATGAATATGGTTTCTTCAAACAAATCATTCAAAACGGTAAACAATTTGAAGTCCCAGATCAATGGTTAAGCGATAACTATGTCTTTGAAGTTAAAAAATCCAAACACTCTGTCGAAGTTGAATTCGGTGGAATGATTGAAACATACATCAAAGATAATGGTGAATTCGGAATGAAAACCGTTAATGCGACACACGTTAAAGCCGTACCATATGATGTCTCAATTATCGGATATCGTAACAAAGTTACGAATACACTCAGACTTTGGTCAGCAGAACCAAGTGAAGTTAACCTTCCAAAACACACAACATTTGAAGATTACCTCACAACCTTAAAAGAGTTATCACATGGTCTATATCCAGATGATTCAACTGAAAACGGTCGTCTACTTAGACTTAAACAACAATATTTCCTTGTTAGTAGTGGACTTCAATCAGTCATCAGAGACTTCCTCACAAAGGAAACTGATTTAAAGAAACTTCCAGACTACTATGTCTTCCAACTCAATGATACTCACCCAATCCTCGCTATCCCAGAACTCATGAGACTCATGATGGATGAACATGGTTATGGATGGGATGATGCTTGGAATGTTGTTAGAAAATCAATTGCTTACACCAACCATACAATCATGGCAGAAGCCCTTGAAAAATGGCCAACCCAATACTTACAAAAAGTATGCCCACGTTGCCTTATGATCATCGAAGAAATCAATCGTCGATTCAATCAAGAAATGGCTTCTAAAAATGTTCCAATGGCAGACCGTTACGCGATGCAAATCATCAAGGATAGTCAAGTCCATATGGCTAATTTAGCCATATATGCTAGCTTCTCCGTCAATGGTGTTGCTAAACTTCACACCGATATTTTGATGAACGAAACATTCAAAGAATTCTATCGACTATATCCAGAGAAGTTTAACTCTAAAACCAATGGTGTTACCCATAGAAGATGGCTCATGTACGCTAACCCTAAATTAGCAGACCTTATCACTTCTAAAATCGGAAATAAGTGGTATACCGCCATGGATAAAGAGATGTCCAAGTTTAAAGAATATGCTGATGACCCAGTTATTCAAAAACAAGTCATGGACATCAAGTATGAAAATAAGCTCAAACTTGCTAAGTACATCAAAGAAAAAATGGATATCGATGTTGATCCAAATTCCATCTTTGATATCCAAGTAAAAAGACTCCACGCTTATAAGCGTCAACTTATGAATTTGTTCCATATCATGTATTTATACATGAGATTGGTGACTGAACCTGATTTCAAGATCTATCCGAGAACATTTATCTTCGGTGCAAAAGCTGCTCCAAGCTATGTGTACGCAAAACGTATCATTGAACTCATCCTTGCGGTAGCAGATGTTATCAATAACGATGAAAGAGTTAGCAAATACCTCAAAGTTGTCTTTATTGAAAACTATGGAGTATCTTTAGCCGAACTCATCATTCCGGCCGCTGATGTCAGTGAACAAATCTCAACTGCTTCTAAAGAAGCAAGTGGCACATCCAACATGAAATTTATGATGAATGGTGCAATCACACTTGGCACAATGGATGGCGCTAATGTTGAAATCCATGATCTTGTCGGAGACAATAATATTGTTATCTTCGGTTTAAGCAGTGATGAAGTACTTTCTTACTACGCCAATGGTGGCTATAACGCCTGGGATGAATTCAATTCCAACGAAAACGTTAAAGCGGTCATGTCATCACTCTTCGATGGACCATGGGTTGATAAGCAAGAAAGATTCAAACTCATCTTTGATGAGATTATGAATAATAACGATACATATTTCATCTTGAAAGATTTTGAATCATATATCAAAGCCCAAGAAAAGATTGAAAAACTTTATCAAGATAAAACTAACTGGGCTAAGATGTCTATCATCAACATCGCTCAAAGTGGATATTTCACATCCGATAGAACTATCGAAGAGTACGTGAAAGATGTCTGGCACTTAACAAAAGTCGGAGAAGATCGATAATGAACGTTGATTTAAAAAAGCTATATGCTCTCCAAGCCGATTTAGACGCCGAAATAGCCGCCAATCATAACGTGAGCTATGAATCAACCCACTCACGTCGTTTACTCGCCTTAATCGTTGAATTAGGTGAACTTGCTAATGAGACACGTTGCTTTAAGTATTGGTCCAACAAAGGACCATCTCCTAAAGAAGTGGTGATGGATGAATATGCTGATGGTCTTCATTTCCTTCTTTCGCTTGGTATTCCACTAGAAGTGAAGAAGTTCGAATATAATCTAGTTAAGAACAAAGAAGATCTCACGAATCAATTCCATCATATGTATGCATTAGCAAATGCCCTAAATGATCACTATGATGAAGCTCACTATATCGAAGCTATGCAATATTATCTTAACCTTGCTTTAAGCATCGATATGAGTGGTAATGATATCATCGATTCATATAAGAAAAAGTTATCTGTCAATCACAAAAGACAAGAAACTAATTACTAGTAATTAAACTTAAGAAAAGAAGCACCCGAGAGTGCTTCTTTATTTTAAGTAAAAGTTTAAATGATTAAATTATTTGCTATAAGAAAATGAAACTTTATAATCTTTGGAATCATCGGTTTTATTGTCATATTCATAGAGTTTGACTAAACCATACTTATCCCATTCCATTTTTGTCTTATTGCCATCTTTATCGACATATTCGTAGCCGAGGTTGTTAACAAAGTATGTAATCTTTTCGCCTTCAGCAACTTTACGTTCTTCCATGTCTTTGGCATCATCAGCTTCTAAGTTTCCGTTAGCATATGCAACTGCTTCAGCAGCTTTTTCATCTGTAAGGCTGTTTGGTGTCCATAGTTTGATCTTTCCAACAAATGGAACTTCTGTTTCTTGAAGTGTACCTTCATATTTTGCATCACCAACTTTAGCAACTAACTTTGTGTATTCGCTTGCTTTGATCTTGCCAACAGCTTTTTTGAAGTTGTCGAATTTAGTCTTCATACCACATCCGGAAAGGAGTGCGACACTACCTAAGACTAAAAGAGTTTTTGAGATTTTTTTCATTATTTAAACTTTCCTCCTTATGAAACTATTATAATGCGACTTTTTGTTATAAACAATAAGAAAAAATCCCTCGTTTATGAGAGACTTTATAATAGCTTTTCTATTTCGTCCTCTGAGAAGACTTCGATACCGTGCTTCTTTAGAAATCTAGCAGTAATTCCCATGCCGTTAACTTTAAAGCCATGGAAGTTTCCGTCATGAATCTTATGAGTGCCACATGACGGGGAATTCTCTTTGAGAACAGCCTTAGTAATTCCTAGGTATTTACATAGCATCAAGGCTTTACTTGCTCCAGCATTGAATTGATTGGTGACGTCTTTGCCATCGCTTCTAACAACGTAGCTACCTCTAATCTCATTTGGTAGACGTGGGGTAGGTAAGCCACCTTCACATTCTGGACAAAATAAAACGAGTTCATATTTCTCCTTGAGTTTCTCAATATCAGGGCAATAATTGCCTTCGCCTTTATAATTAACTTTATCGCCTACTAAACAAGCTGAGACTAATATTTTTTGCATGTTCTCATTTTACTAATCAAATGATTAAAAATAAAGTAAGATATTAAAGATGAAAATAAAAGAATATACATTCAGTTATCCTTCCGGAGAGACATACGTTGTTAACGTGACATACAAAAGACAACGCGGTCTTTATCTTAGAAAAAAGGGTGATATCTTTTATGCAACTGCACCTGTTTTGATGAGTGAATCAAAGGTCAAAGAATTCATCTATAAATCCATCCCAACACTCAATAAAAGAATTGCTAAAAATAAAAGCAGTGAAGCACCTAAAGGAGAAGAGTACACCTATATTCTTGGTGAAAAAATAGACAAAGTCTATGATGATAAAGAATTAAAGAAAATCGCCCTTGATGAATTCATTAAACTAACCCGTGAATGCGAACAAGAAATGGGCATTACTTCACCATACAAAGTGACTGTTAGAAATATGAAAACTAGATATGGTTCTAACTCATCAAAAACTCATGCGATTCATTATCAACTCTCATTGATCCATTTCTCCAATGAGATAATTCGTTCAGTGGTGGTTCATGAACTCGCTCATGATAAATATCATAACCATCAAAGCGGATTTTATAATCATGTGTTAAAATATTGTCCTAACTACTGGGAACTCAAAAAGAAACTAAGAAAGGGGATATACAAATGATTCAAAAAATTCTCTCAAAGCAAAACGAGAAAATCAAAGATTTAGTCAAACTATCTAAATCAAGTGAAAAAGAATCACGTCAACAATTCATTGTTGAAGGATATCACCTTTTAGAGATGGCGTTAGCCTCTAACTCAGTAGTATCAGTATTTTCCTTAAAAGAACTTGATATTCCAAGCAATATTTCTCAATACATTGTTTCCAAAGAAATCATGGAAAAGATTTCATCTAATAAGTCTCCTCAAGGAGTGGTGGCTATCTGTTTGATGAATAAAGAAAAGTCTATTGTTTCTAACAAAGTTCTCTATCTTGATGATGTATCAGATCCAGGCAATATGGGCACTATTCTTAGAACGGCATTAGCCTTTGGCTACAACGATATCATTGTCTCTAAAAACAGCTGTTCAGTTTATAACGAAAAAGTTGTTCAATCATCACAAGGTGCAATCTTTAAACTTAACATAGTTAAAGGCGATGTGAGCACATTAAAGAATCTTGAAGGATACGAGATACTCGCTACCGAGATAAAAGGTTCTGTTTCCTTAAAAGATGTGAAGCATAAAGACAAATTTGTCTTAGTCCTTGGTAATGAAGCTCATGGTGTGAGTAAAGAAATACTCGATATTGCCTATCAAAGAATTAGGATTGATATCAAAGATATTGAGTCACTCAATGTCGCTATCGCTGGAGCAATATGCATGTACAGCTTATGATTAGTGCTACAAGATAGCACTTTTCTTTTAATTTTCTTGCGTATTCTAATGCATCTTGATATATTCAAGATAATAAAAGGAGATAATTATGAAAAAAGCAAAATTGTTATTCCTCCTCTCTACAGCACTCTTATTGACAGGCTGTAATGCAGAGAAAGACGATAAAGATAACAACAAAACATCAGAAGCTTCATCTCAAACTAGCCAATGTGTTCAAGAAAACGTAAGTGTTACACAAGCTGATTTTGGTACAGAAGATGATCCGCTTACTGTTAGCGCAATGATTGCAACTTTAGATAAAGTTGATCATTGCAAATCCGGCAACAAGTACACAAACTACAAATTTTACGTTTATGGTACATGCACAAGCAATACTGCTCAAACATCTACTTACAAGGATTTCAACTTCATTAACTTAGAAGATGAAGATGGTGCAAAGCTTACAGTTATGTGGGCTCTTCTTGATGATGGTGTCACAGGATTTGATGGTTCACAAGACTGTTTCAAAGATTGCGTTTTAGCTGTCAGTGGCTACGGCCAATGGTACAACAAAAATGGTAGTTGGATTGCTGAATTGGTTAAGAAAGACAACGATAATAAACCTGTTATTTATTATGCTGATGGTGGTGCAGAAGCTGATCCAGCTGCTGTATCAGATTTTGAAACGATGTATCAATCCGTTTTCGGCGAAGCCCCAACAGAAGATGATTACTTTGTTAATGATTTAGGTGGTGTTTCTTCTTATGATGAAGAATTCGCAAGTCCTGTTGGTGAAACCAACGAAGCAAAAGGATCTTATATCGTTAATCAAGTAGCAGCTCATTTGCCTACTGGTTATGTTGTTGAAAGAGATTGGGGATATGACACTGTATTCCAAGGCGATTCAACTCTCTACTATGATATTGATTATCATAACTCAGACGAATCACTCTTCATTTGCATCTATTCTTACTTAAAGACAAGCGATAGCAAATGGTATTATTGGTTTGAAGCATATAATGCTGCCCAATATGATTCAATGTTCTCATAAAAAGAAAACATTCAAAAATAGCCTCTACACAAGTAGGGGCTTTTTCTTTTGAGAAATTATGTTATAATATCTCACGCTGAGAAAAGAAGTAGTAACTCGATAAGTTATTTATATAGGGAATGTGGAATAGTGGAACCCACAACATAAATAATTGAGTGAATTCACCTTGGAGCAATCTCATGCAATGTGAGACGTTAATCGCGTTAAGATTTAGAGCTAAATTCAAATATTGAATAGAAGAAGGATGGCACCACGGATTATTTCGTTCCTGAGTGTCATTTTATTTTATAAAAAAGGAGGAAGAAAGCATGGAACTAATCAAAAAAGTTGAAGAATTAAAGAATGAAATCATCGCTAAGATTAAAGAAGCTTTTGATGAACCATCTTTAAGACTTATTCAAGAAAACCATCTTTCAAAGAAATCACCATTAAATGCTATGATGTCCCACATCAAAGAACTACAAGGGGAAGAAAAAGCATCTTTTGGTCAAGCAATCAATAACGCAAAGAAAGAAATCGCAGAATTCTTTGCAAGCAAAGAAAAGGAAATCAGTGATAAGAAGATTCAAGAAAAACTTGAAAAAGAAAAGATTGATATCACCCTTCCAAGCATCGATTACCACATGGGAGGAATTAATCCTTTCTATCAAATCATCGATGAAATATGCGACATCTTTACATCTATGGGATATCAAGTAAAAGAAGGACCAGATGTAGAAACTGATTACTTTAACTTTGAAAGAATGAATATTCCTTCAAATCACCCTGCAAGAGAAATGCAAGACTCCTTCTATATTACAAATACAACCCTTTTAAGAACTCATACATCTCCAGCTCAAGCTCACGCAATGGATGAAGCTAAAGGTCAACCTTTAAAAATCATCTGCCCAGGCAAATGCTTTAGAAGAGATGATGATGATGCAACTCACTCACATCAATTTGGTCAAGTTGAAGGACTTGTCATAGACAAGAACATCAATTTAGGTAACCTTAAAGCTACATTGGAACTTTTCCTAAGAAAAATGTTTGGCGAGAAACGTGAAGTTAGATTCAGAAGTTCATACTTCCCGTTCACTGAACCAAGTGTAGAAGTGGATATTTCCTGCATGGAATGCCACGGTAAAGGCTGCCCAATTTGTAAAGGCACTGGCTATATTGAAATTCTAGGCGCAGGCATGGTACACCCACACGTACTCGAAATGTCTGGCTATGATCCAAAAGAATATAGTGGTTTTGCCTTTGGTATTGGCATTGAACGTGTTGCAATGCTCAGATACGGAATTGATGATATCCGTAAGATATATCAAGGTGATGTTCGATTTATCGAACAATTCAAAAGAATGTAGGAGGTTAAGACAATGAAAGTATCATTAAATTTAGTCAAAAAGTTCATTGATTTAGATGGTTTAAGTGTCGAAGAAATCGCCCATCGATTAACCTTCGCAGGAGTTGAAGTAGAATCAGTTGAATCACTCGCTAGTGGAACCAACCTTACAGTTGGCCAAGTTCTCACTTGTGAGAATATGCCTGATAGCGATCACCTCCATCTTACAACTGTAGATGCTGGTAAACATGGTGTCCTTCATATCGTATGTGGTGCACATAACGTCCGCAAAGGACTTAAAGTCATTGTTGCCCTTGATGGAGCAAAGCTCCCAGGCGGCACAATCAAAAAAGGCAAAATCAGAGGACATGAATCTGAAGGTATGCTTTGTTCACTCCTTGAATTAGGAGTCGATTCCAAATTCCTCAAAGAGGAACAAACAAAAGGCATTGAAGAATTACCTGAAGATGCAGTAGTGGGAGACGACAATGTCTTAAGCCTTTTAGGCTTAGATGATGTCATCTTAGATTTGAAGTTGCTCGCCAATAGAAGTGATCTCTATAGTGTTAAAAATGTCGCTAAAGAAATTGAAACTCTCTTTGAGAGAAAAGCAAATATCACCCCTTCCAAGGATCCAAAGAATGCTAATTTAGCATTCAAAGTCGGAAGTGAGACAGAAAGATGTTCACAATTCTCCGCTAGAGTAGTTAAAGGTATCCAAGTCAAAGAATCACCTGAATGGTTAAAAGATGCTCTTCGTTCATCTGGCATCCGTTCAATCAACAACATTGTTGATATTGGTAACTATGTCATGCTCTTAACAGGACAACCTCTCCATATGTATGACATGGACAAACTTCCAAAGGAAGAGCTCATCGTTAGAGATGACTTTGAAGGTGATTTTGTCGCATTAGATGAAAAGACATACAAAATCCAAAAAGGTGATGTTGTTATTACGTGTGCAGGCAAAGTCATGTGCTTAGGTGGCGTCATGGGCGCACTTGAATGTGCAGTCGATGAAAACACCAAGAATGTAGTAGTGGAAGCTGCTAACTTTGACTTTGCTTCTATAAGAAGAACATCCATTAGACTCGCTTTAAGCAGCGACTCATCAATGCGCTTTGTTAAAGGAATCAATCCAAATCAATATGATGAAGTTGAAAACCTTACAGCCGAACTCTTAAAAGAGTTATGCTCTGCTAAAGAAATCGGCGAAGTTCATACTTACCTAGCAGGTAAATATCAACCTAGAGTAGTGGAAACTACAAGCGAATACATCAATGGTAGACTTGGTACGTCATTCTCTCATAAAGAAATTGTCAGTGCTCTTGAAAGAGCATTCATCAAAGTCGAAGATGATGGCAAGAAACTTGTCTGTCATATTCCAGATCATAGAATCGATATCACCGGCGAAGCCGATTTAAGCGAAGAAGTAATTCGTATTCTCGGCTTTGAACACGTTGATAGTCAACTCCCTAGCTTAAAAGCTAGCGTTGGTGCTTTAGAAGAAAACCTCGCTAAGAAGAGAGTAGTTAGAAGCTTCTTAAGAGGCATTGGTTTAGATGAACAACTCACATATTCTCTTGTAAGAGAAAAAGAAATCAAAGACTTCGCTCTTCTTAATAAAGAAGAAGCCTATAAAGTCATGAATCCTCTTACAGATGAGCATGAATATGTACGTATTAATCTATTGCCATCACTCATGAATGTTTTAACATTCAACCTCAATCACAAGAACGAAAACTTAGCATTCTTTGAAGTAAGTGATCTCTTCAGTGGTGAAGGTAAACGTCATTCACATCTAGCAGTAGTACTTGCCGGAAACGATTTAAGACGTTCTCATCTTAAAGGTGAAGCATATAGCTTCTACCATATGAAAGGCGTCGTAGGAGGCCTATTAAAGCTATTTAACATTGATGAAAAGCGTTACTCATTTGTTCGTGCAAGTGTAGAAGAACTCCATCCAGGCAAATCTGCAAACGTCAAAGTTGATGGAAAAGTGCTTGCCACCTTTGGTGAACTCCATCCAGTTACACTCAAGAAGTATGACTTGAACACTAACGTCATCGTTATGGAAATGGACTTAGACGTTCTCTTCTCTGTCCGTACTTCTATGAAGAAGATGGAAGAAATCTCTAAATTCCCAAGTGTTAAAAGAGACTTTGCCGTCGTCTTAAAAGACGAAGTCAGTGCCGCTGATGTTATCCAAGAAATCAAAAAGGTTAACCGTGAACTAATTAAAGCAGTGGACATCTTTGATGTCTATCGTGGAGAACATATCCAAAAAGGCATGTATTCATTAGCCTTGTCGGTCACTATTTCCTCTATGGAAAAGACTTTAACAGATGCTGAGATTAGTGCAGTGCAAGACGCCATTATTAATGCTTTAGCATTAAAGTTCAATGCGGAATTACGTAAATGATTTTAGAAGTTAACAAACTAGTTTCTCGTAAACCCTTAGTGGTGGATGAGGATATCACTTTTGATGCTGACACATATAAATGTGTCTTACCTTTGATAGATGTTAAAAGCTGCCATGTAACAATGGAAGCATCTAGATATGATGACTTCGTAGAAGTAAATATCAAAGTAAAAGCCGATGTTATTCTTCAAAGTTCATATACATTAAAGCCGTTTAACTTCAAGTTAAATACTTCAGAAGAATATCATTTCTCATCTATTAAGGAAGATGAAGAAAGTGATTTCATAGTCTATAAAGGAAGTATCATCCAAATGGATGAATATATCTTTAACCTCATATCTGCATCTATCCCTATGAGCCCTAAAGCCCCCGGAGAAACATTTAAAAGTGATAGTGGAGATATCCGCTTTATGAGTGAAGAAGACTTCCTAAAAGAACAAGAAAAAGAAGTGGATCATCGCTTCGATAAACTAGATGAATTAGAGTTCGATTAGTAAATAATTTAAAAACTAAATATCAACTAAAAAACTACTAATTATAAATACTTACTTTGTAAAGATTTGACCAACATTGATTGGTCTTTTCTTTTGCTCGCCACATACATACGAAAAGTTATTTACATCTGTGAATTCTTCTGGCTATAATTATTCGTGCAAGTGGGACAAAGTGGGATTATGCTTTACGGAAGTTATCATCACAGTCTAGATGAGAAGGGAAGACTCACTCTTCCTAGCAAACTCAGACCTCTGCTTTCAAACAAGTTATTTGTGTTGAAGGGGTACGAGGGGACTTTGGCCGTATACACCGAAGAAGCATTCTCTCAATACTTAGATAAATTATCTAAGCTCACTTACGAAGACAAATCATCACGCGATGTTATGCGTGTTGCTCTCGCCAGTGTTACCGAGCTTGAACTCGATGACAAATTCAGAGTGCAATTACCAGTTTCTCTTATAGAGAAGTATGATATTTCTCGTAAGATTGTAATTGTCGGAGTCATCGATCATCTCGAATTCTGGAACGAGGATAAATGGGAAGCATATCTAAAAGATAACGAATCCCAATTTGAAGAGAAGACGCAATCTCTTCTCGGTGGCAAAAATGGGTAAGCATGTTTCAGTGCTTCTAAATGAAGCAATCGAAAGCTTAAACATTAAACCAGATGGAACTTACCTCGATCTTACTTTAGGTCGTGGTGGTCATAGCTCTGAAATCTTAAAAAGATTATCAACCGGCAAACTGATTGCCTTTGATAAGGATGAAGAAGCGGTGAAGGAGTCCTATGAAAGACTCAGCGCAATTAGCGATCGCTTTGAAATCATCCGTGAAGATTTCAGAAACTTCAAGAGTGTTCTTCTAAAGAAGAATATCTCTCATGTTGATGGCATATTAGTCGATCTTGGTGTATCGTCTCCTCAATTTGATGAAGACGTTAGAGGCTTCTCTTATAGAAGCGATGCCAGACTAGATATGCGTATGGATACAAGGCAAGCCCTCACAGCATATGATGTAGTGAACACCTATTCGCTCAAGGACTTGACCGAAGTGTTCCGTGAATATGGTGAAGATAAGTATTCATATCAAATCGCAAAGCGAATTGTTGAAATTCGTGATCAAAACCCAATCGAAACTACAACTCAACTCGTTGATGTTATAAAAGCAGTGAAGCCTCAAAAAGAGTTAATGAAGAAAGGCCATCCTGCAAAGCAGATATTCCAAGCACTTCGTATCGAAGTTAACGATGAACTTGGAGCATTAAAAGAGATGCTATCTGATGCTTTAGATGCACTGAATGCATCTGGAAGAATGGTAGTCATTTCATTCCACAGTCTAGAAGATAGACTCGTGAAAAATGCTTTTGCATCAGTGAGTAAAGTTGAAGGCTCAAGACATAATGTCTTCGCTCTTCCAAATGCAGATGATGAACCAAAGTATCGTCTCATAGGGAAAGTGGTGGCTCCTAGCGAGCAAGAGATGAATGACAATCCTCGCAGCAAATCTGCAAAGATGAGAGTCATAGAAAGGGTTAGGTTATGAAGGACAAACTTACAAAACATCACCGTCAAACCAAATTCTTTCGTTTACGAAAATTTTTAATTATCTCATTTGTTGTGATTGCACTTTTAGCAGTCGTGGCTATTCCTTTAGGAATAACTATTGCTCAAATGCACGTTTAAAAACAATTTTACGCCCTAAAATATCAAGCTAATTAATTAGCTGTCTTACTTTATTGGCTAAATTGCATTTGCATTGAAAATTATAAATATATAAAATATATTATGATTTGAAAATATGGAAAAACCTGTTGCAGTAATTGAAATCACCGATTCGTGCGTGCGCCTTCTCATAGGTAATGTCGTGAACGGAAAACCAGTAATTATTTACTCTTCCGAAAAGCCTATTGCAGGCGTTGTTTCGCGTGGAGAAATTCTTAACTTTGCAGCCTTAACTCAACTTTTGAATTCTCTTACAGATTTCAAGTATGATGAGCTAAGACTTCATGTCACTATAAGTGAAGCAACAGTTATATTCCCTCCAATCGGATTCCAAGTATATCAAGTTGATAAGACAACAAATGTTGTTTCCCCAACAAGCATCATTGAATCAATCGATATTCAAAACGCTATCTCACTCGTCCAAAAGGAAATTGTTCCTGGTGGTAGTGAGATCGTCGATATCATTCCAGATGCCTTCATTCTTGAGCAAGGAAGAACATTCGTGAATCCGCCAGTTGGAGAAAAATCCAATTTCATAACCATTAAAGCCAAAGTTCATGCTATGCCGGGTAGAGTTATCTCCTCTTATAGAGAAGTCGTTGAAAACGCTCATATCAGGGCAAAAAGATGCCTTATCGCACCTTATGCCACATGCGATTACATTCGCTCAGTGCCTGATATGCCACGCAACTACCTGCTCATGGACATAAACGATGGCTACACTGCCTTAAACTTAGTTAACGTTCACTCTCCAATTGTCTCTGGACACTTCTTGTTAGGACAAAATGATCTCGTCTTGAGAGTGTCACAACAATTCGGAATTGATGAAGATGAAGCTAAACGCATTATCAACCTCTATGGAATTAGTGAAAGAGAAATGAGTTTCGAGCCAGTTATCACACAGAGTGTGTTGGATGACGGCACAAGAAGAGAATTCACTCAAAACGATCTTAATAGAGTAATTCGCGGCTTCATGGACGATTATCTCAAACAATTCGATGTCACCTATGGTGAACTACTCAGCGGATATTCAGAAGAACTTAAAAAGTTACCTGTCATATTCGTTGGTGAGTTAACTAAAGTTAATGGTATTAAAGAGATTCTTGAAGAAAAGTTCTCAGAAGCTAATAGTGTTACAATGCTCGACTCTAATGTAGTCGGTGCTCATGGTTCTAAATGGGCAACTGCAGTCGGAGCCTTACTTGTAAGCTCTCGCTACAAAGGCTCATTAACTGACCAAAGAGCAAAAGTATCACAAGTTGGTCGTGTAGAACAAGGCAAGAAATAAACGGAGGAAAGACTATGTTAGAAGATTTAGATAATTATGAAGCTGTGGCCCGCATCGTCGTCATTGGTGTTGGTGGTGCAGGTAACAATGCTGTAAATAGAATGATTGATGAAGATATTGGTTCAGTCGAGTTTTACGTTGCCAATACCGATCGTCAAGCATTAGCAACTAGCAAAGCTAGAAACCGTTTAGTCTTAGGTGAAGAGCTCACAGGTGGATTAGGCGCAGGCGGAGAGCCAAGCGTAGGTAAGGCCGCTGCCGAAGCATCCATCGAGGATATCCGTAACGTTGTTAGAGGCGCCAACATGGTATTTATCGCTGCCGGTATGGGCGGTGGTACAGGTACAGGCGCTGCACCAGTTGTTGCACGTGTCGCAAAAGAAGAAGGTGCTCTAACCGTTGCTATCGTCACACGTCCATTTACTTTTGAAGGTAAGAAGAGAATTGCTAATTCTGTCGAAGGACTCAACGAACTTAAAGAAGCTGTTGATTCAATCATTATCGTTTCTAACGATAAACTCCTTATGGTCAGCGGCACTCAACCTATTTCAGAGGCTTTCTCTGAATCCGATCGTGTTTTAGCTCAATCAGTTAAAACAGTTACAGACTTAATCCTTATGCCAGCAGTCATCAACCTTGACTTTGCTGACGTGAGAAATACATTGAAAGATGCCGGCATTGCTTTAATCGGCTTTGGCATGGGCTCTGGTCCAAACAAATCCGTTGAAGCTGCTCAAAACGCCATTAGTTCACCTCTCTTAGAGGCCTCAATCAATGGTGCTCGCCGTGCTATTTGCGCAGTCACATGTGGTACACAAGTGTCATTATACGAAGCACAAGAAACAGTTGATCGTATCATCGAGGCAGCCGGAAATACTATCGATATCAAATTCGGTGTTTCCATCAATCCTCAACTCACAGATCAAATTCTTGTCAGTGTCATAGCCAGTGACTTCACCGAAGACTTCGACTTCACAGCCGTGCCTACATACGAGAAACCAAGCATTTTGGCAAAACCTCGTGTTGAAGAGGAAGCACAAAGTGAACAACCTTCAGGTGAACATAATCAACCAAGCGAATCAAACGAAGATAGTGAAATCGCTGATGATTTCCTACCATCGTTCTTAAGAGGTAAACATATTGATTAACAAGGGGGATCATTTATGAAACTTACCAAATTGTTATTGCTTGCATTCGTTAGTTTATCTTCCGTCTCTTTAGCATCATGTAATAAGAACAAAGACGAACAATACGAAGGCACAGATCCAGCAACCATTCTTAATGGTTACTATAAGGACCTAGAAAGTTGGGATAACTACATTGATTTAAGACAAAAGTTATACAACATCATCTCTAAGGACTTCGAAGCCATTCCTTATGTCGACACATTGAATGATGATGGAACAGTGACTAAAGGAAAATCAAACTGGAACACTAATAGACATGCTGACCAATCACTTTATAACTATGATAATGTCCATGTCCTATATAGTGACAACGAAGAAAGCAAATTCTTAGGTGAGTCTGCTACATGGCAAAGAGAGCACTGTTTCCCAGCCTCTCTTATGACAGGTAAATCTACTGACGATGCTGTTAAGACTATCGGTACAGCTACTGACTTCCATAACTTGTATGCAAGTTATGCAAGTGGTAACTCTACTCACTCCAACAATTCCTTTGGAAATGTTGATGAGTCAATCCAAGATAGAGTCCCAATTAAAACAGTTGGTAACGCTCGTTATCAAGATGATGATCCAACAACAACTGTTAATGAAACCGTCTTCGAACCAGCCGATATCGATAAAGGCCGTGTTGCAAGAGCTGTCTTCTATATCGGACTTATGTACGGAAAAGATAGTTGGGTCAAA
>JAILIP010000031.1 GCA_024695235.1 Bacilli bacterium
TAAAGCAAGAGATTCAATTCTTGAATCATTTAATGTGAAGTCACATCAAGTTATATTCACATCGTCCTCTACAGAGGCTAATAACCTTGCTATTAAAGGATATTGTCTAGCCCATCAAAATAGAGGCAATCACATTATCACAACAAATATTGAGCACCCTTCTGTTTTAGAATGCTTTAAGCAACTTAAAGAACAATTTAACTTTAAAGTTACAATCCTTGAAGTTGATGAGAATGGATGTGTTAGACTCGATGATTTAAAGCAAGCTTTAAATAACTCAACAATTCTCGTCTCTATTATGGCAGTGAATAATGAAATTGGAAGTATCAATGATATAGCATCTATCTCTAAGATAGTGAAAGGTTTCCCTAAAGCTGTGCTTCACGTTGATACAACCCAAGCTATCGGTAAAGTTGATTTACCTTATCAAGACATTGATATGTTTGTTGTTTCTTCCCATAAGATTCATGGTCTTAAGGGCAGTGGATGTTTACTCGCAAGGAAGAATATTTCATTCCTCCCACTTATCTCCGGTGGAGGCCAAGAAGCATCATTTAGAAGTGGTACTCAAAGCCTCGCGCTTGCTTGCACGCTTGCTAAAGTACTAAAAGAGGCCTTTAAGGCTCAAAAAGAGAACAATTATAAAATTATTCAGATAAATAACTATTTACGTCTTAAACTCGCTAAAATCGATGGAATTCACATTAATTCTAGTGAAAAGGCATCACCATATATTCTCAATTTCTCACTTTTAAATAAAAAAGCGAGTGTGGTGGTAGAAGCCTTATCAAATGATGGTATCTATGTTAGCAGCGTTTCTTCTTGTCATTCAAAAAGAGAAGAATCCTCTTACGTAGTAGAAGCTATCACCCATGATGAGAAACTCGCTAGTAACACAATCCGTCTATCTTTTGGTAAAGATAACACTATGGAAGAAGCTGAAGAATTCATCGCCTCGCTTACACATATTCTGGAGAACATCAAATGACATACGATCACATAATGGTTAGATTTGGTGAATTATCCACCAAAGGCAAAAATAAAAAAGACTTTATTCGTGTACTCGCACGTAATATTAAGTCTGCTTTGAGTGAATTTGACGGTCTTGAATTTGATGTCAAGTTCGATCACATTTATGTGAAACTTAATGGGCAAGACTACGCTCCAATTGTTGAAACCTTAAAAGATGTGTCCGGAATCCATTCATTATCACTTGTATTAAAAACAAGTGAAGATATCGAAAATCTCAAGAAAGTATGTCTTGAACTCATCAAGCAAGAAGATGGAAAGACTTTCAAAGTTCATGCAAAACGTTCTAATAAAGCCTATCCTTTAATCTCTGATCAAATCAATCGTGTTATAGCAGGAGAGATTTTAAAGAATACATCACTTAAAGTTGATGTCCATAATCCAGATATTCTCCTATCTATAGAGATTCGCCAAGAAGGCGCATATGTTTTCACAAAGACATTCAAGGCTAGTGGTGGATACCCTCTTGGAGTCGGAGGCAAAATCATGCACATGCTCTCCGGGGGAATTGATTCTCCAGTTGCAGCTTACCTTCTTATGAAAAGAGGTATCTCAATTGAATGCATTCACTTTGCATCTCCTCCATATACGAACATCGGAGTCATCGATAAACTAAAAGACTTATTAAGTAAACTTAATAAATATCAAGCAAAAATTCGCTTAAATATCGTTCCATTCACTAAACTTCAAGAAGAGATTTATCGTGTTAGTGATGAAAGCTATGCGATTACTCTTATGAGAAGAATGATGTTCCGTCTAGCAAGTAAACTTGCTCAAAGAAGAAATATTGTCGCCATCTCTAGCGGTGAATCAGTTGGCCAGGTAGCATCTCAAACACTTGAATCCATGTCAGTAATTAATGATGTCACAAATATGCCAGTTCTTCGTCCTCTTATCACAAGTGATAAAGTTGATATTATTGATACTGCTCGTAAGATTGATACCTATGAAATATCAATCCGCCCATACGAGGACTGCTGCACAATCTTCGCTCCGAAGAATCCAAAGACAAAACCAAGTCTAGAAAAGTGTCTCTTCTATGAAAGCAAATTCGATTATGAGTCGATGATTGAAGAAGCACTTGATAACATTGAAGTGATGTATATTTCTAAGGAAGAAGAATTGTTCTAAGATAAACAAAAAGTCAGGTTCGAGACCTGACTTTTATTGATTAATCAATAATTAAGCAGCTTTTTTAGCAACTTTGACTAAATCGCTGAATGCCTTTGGATCGTTGATTGCGAGTTCAGAGAGCATTTTACGATTAACTTTGACACCGGCTTTGTTTAAGCCATTGATGAAGCGTGAGTATGAGATGTCGTTCATACGGCATGCAGCATTGATACGCTTAATCCAAAGTTTACGGAAGTTGCTTTTAAGTTTCTTACGATCGATATATGAATATCTGAGTGAGCGAAGAACTTGTTCTTTAGCTGTCTTGAAGAGGAGGTGTTTACTACCGAAATAACCTTTTGCTCTTTTAAGAATTTTTTTACGACGTGCTCTTGTGGCAACGCTATTTTTAACTCTAGCCATCGATTATTCCCTCCTTATTGAATTAAGGTTTTCACTCTCTTGTAATCGCTATGATCAACGAGTGAAGCCTTTCTTAAATGTCTTTTTTGTTTAGTTGTCTTGCGTGGAGCAAGGTGCGAAGTATATGCGCTATGTCTTTTGAGCTTGCCGCTACCGGTAACTTTTACACGTTTAGCAAGTGCTCTTTTTGTTTTCATTTTACCCATGAATCTTTCCTCCTATTTTTGTTTCTTTGGTGCCAAGATACCATTGAGCCATTTTCCATCCATTGATGGAACTTTTTCAATGGTAGCTACGTCTTCAAGTAAAGAGATGAACTTATTCATAACTTCCTCACCGACTTCTAAGTGGGTCATTTGTCTACCACGGAAGCGAACTCCGACTTTAACTTTGTTACCTTCAGTTAAGAAGCGTCTTGCTGCTTTAGCCTTGGTATCTAAATCGTGAGCTCCGATTTGTGGAGTCAATTGAACTTCTTTGATTTCAATTGTGCGTTGTTTCTTTTTGTTTTCTTTAGCTTTTTTCTGTTGCTCGAAGCGATATTTTCCGTAGTTGATGATTTTACATACTGGTGGATTAGCGTTTGGAGCAACGCATAGCAAGTCGAGTTCTTGTTCGACTGCGATGTTGTAGGCTTCTTTAGAAGACATTCTTCCTAATTGTTCTCCGTTTGAGCCAATCAAGAGGACTTCTGGAAAGCGAACACGTTCATTGACGAGATCGGTGTCATTGCTTTTTGGACGTTGTGGTCCATTTTTGAATGGATAGTTATTTATAAGTGTCACACTCCTTTTTCTACAAGAAAACGGGCACGAAGTGCGCCCGTCTTTAATCTAAATTTGTTCTAATTAATACAAATCTCGATAGCGTTTACCAACCGATTAATCAGTCTGGTGAGAGGCTTGGGCGCTCTTCTTTCTACGTTTACTTTGCGAGATAGATATTATCACTACATAAAATGTAATGCAAGTATTTATTCTTTAATTTCGGCAAGTTTTCTTTCTTTGATCTCTTTTAAGAGCATCTCAACAAATTCTTCATACTTCAAAGTGATTTGTTCTCTGCTACCTAAATGACGATATGTAACTGTGCCTTCTTCGACTTCGTGATCACCGATAACAAGTGTGTAAGGAACTTTCTTCACTTGTGCACTTCTCATACGATAACCGAGCTTATCTTCGCCCGCATCAAGCGATGCACGGATACCTGCTTTTTTAAGGGAGGCAACGATCTCTTCGGCTTTTGCTGAGTGGAAGTTATTGTTAACAGGAAGAACACGAACTTGTTCAGGAGATAACCATAATGGGAATGCACCTGCAAAGTGTTCAATTAAGATACCGATGAATCTTTCGATTGAACCGAAGCATGCTCTATGGAGCATGACTGGACGGACTTTCTCACCCTTTTCATCGACATAAGAGACATCGAATCTTTCAGGAAGATTCATATCAAGTTGGATAGTGCCACATTGCCAAATACGACCCATGCAGTCTTTGACTTTGAAGTCTAATTTTGGACCGTAGAATGCACCATCTCCTGGGTTGATTTTGAATTCTTTTCCAGATTGTTTGCACGCTTCTTCAAGAATTCTTTCGGAGTTATTCCAAATATCGATGCTACCGATATATCCTTCTTCTGGCCTAGTAGATAACTCAATTTTATAATTGAGACCAAACATAGAGTAGATTTCATCGTATAGTTTTAGGATTGATTTAATTTCAGATTCAATTTGATCTGGTCTAACAAAGCTATGGGCATCATCTTGGGTGAATGATCTCACTCTAAATAAACCATTTAGAGCACCAGATGCTTCATAACGATGGACGTGACCAAGTTCAGCATAACGAAGTGGAAGTTCACGATATGAATGTAAACCATTCTTGTAGCAAAGAATTGCACCTGGACAGTTCATTGGTTTGATAGCAAATTCTTTTTCATCAATCTTGGTGGTATACATGTTGTCTTTATAGTGATCCCAGTGTCCAGATGTAATCCAAAGTTCTTTGGATAACATAATTGGGGTATCAACAAACATGTAATCATATTTGCGGTGGACTTCTTTCCACATATCTTCTAGAGCAGTTCTAACAACCATTCCGTTTGGTAGCCAGAATGGGAAACCAGGACCATATTCAGAGAGCATGAATAGTTCGAGTTCTTTGCCTAAACGGCGGTGGTCTCTAGCCTTTCTTTCTTCCATTAAGCGTAAATACGCTTCAAGGTCAGCTTTCTTTTCAAATGATGTGCCATAAATACGTTGAAGTTGTTTGTTTTTAGAGTTACCCCTCCAATATGCTCCAGCGATTGAAAGAAGCTTGAAGTTTTGGATTTGACCAGTTCTTTCAATATGTGGACCAGCACATAGATCAAAGAAGTCGCCTTGATAATATAAAGTTATAGTGCCTTCAATACCGTTGATAAGTTCGATCTTATAAGGATTATCCTTAAAAAGTTTTAAAGCTTCTTCTTTAGAAACTTCCTTTCTAACAAAAGGAACATTACGTCCAGCAATGCGACGCATTTCCTTTTCAATAGCGGCTAAATCTTCTTCTGTTAATTGTTTTGGTAGATCAACATCATAGTAGAATCCATCTTCAATTGCAGGGCCAAAACCTAATTTGGCTTCTGGGAATAGGTTCATAATTGCTTCTGCCATTAAGTGAGAAGTTGAGTGATTGAGAGTATTTTTGTCTAAGGCCATAACTATTCTCCTTTTTAAATAAAATAAAAACGCCCATATAAGGACGCTATTAACGCGGTACCACCTTATTTCATATCACGTTGTGATATGCTCTTTGGTATATGCTTTTAACGCAAGCGACGCTTAGATTGTTTCTCTAAGAGCTCAGAAGTGGTACTAATGATTTTCTTATAGGAACATTTCACCAATTCGTTCCCTCTCTAAATAAGAAGTATTTCATTAGCGTGTCTTCATCAACGCTAAGAATAATATATGCTTTTTAAAGCATTAAATCAAATGATTTTCATCATCTTAAGTGCGTATACACCCGCACCATAGATGCCTGCATTCTCCTTAAGTTCACATTCAACGATATATGAATCAGGATTTAATTCAATGAGTTTATCAAAGAATAAGTTCTTTTGTTTCATGACTCCGCCGGTGACACAGATGATATCTGGTTCATAGGAATTTTGGATCATGTGAACGAAGTCGCTTAAGATATTAACCCAGTCAGCAAATGCTCTTTGAGCATTACTATCACCTTTTTGAGCCAAATCAAAGAATTCTTTTGCAGATATTCTTCCTAAGCCATTTAGTTCACAGAGGTTAGGAATGCCAGCTGTTCCGCCAGCGAGTTTTTCGTATTCACTTATATGATTTTTATAAATATAAGCAGTATGACCAATCTCGGTGACATAGTCTTGGTTTTCTTTGTCGATAACAAGCGCTCCACCTAAACCAGTTGAGATAGTGATAAAAAATACTCTATCAAAATCTTTTCCAGCACCCAAAACTGCTTCGGCTAAACATGCCACTTCAGCATCGTTTCTCACAAATGTTTTTAGACCGTATTTTTCTTGGAAATGTTTGCCAAGTGGAATGTCTTTAATATGTACATTTGGAAGATCAATAATATGGCCGGTTTCGCGGTTACAAACTCCCGGAATTCCAACCCCAAAAGCAACAACGTCTTTTAAGTCAAAATGGGCGATAAGTTCATCTAAAGATGAAAGGAAGACATTTGTATCTCCTAATTTTGTAGGGACAATCTCTTCTTTTTCCATCTCAAAACGTTCGTTAATTAAAGCAATTCGAGTGTTCGTTCCACCTATATCAAAAGCAATTACTTTTTTCATATATTATCTATTAACTAATTTGATGATATCGATGAGGTTTTCTTGGCTTCTTCTATCCATCTTCAAAGCCTTATCAATTGGGGTGTGAACCATTTTGTTATCGATAATGCCAATACAGACGGATGTTTCACCATTTAGTAATGCCTTAATGGCTTCAACACCAAACTCGGTAGCAAGGATTCTATCTCTAGCAGATGGAGAGCCGCCTCTTTGAAGTCTACCAAGAACTTCTGCTCTTGTTTCAATGCCAGTAGCTTCTTGGATTCGCTTTGCGAAAACATGGATATCATCGTACATTTTTTCACTGACGATAACTAAAGCGTGCTTCTTTTTACCACCGGAGAGTTCTTTAAGTTTCTTA
>JAILIP010000022.1 GCA_024695235.1 Bacilli bacterium
ATCATCATAGACTTTTTGCTTGTCATCTTCATTTAAGATTTCATGTCTCATATTGTCATAAAGATTGATTTTGACATTTGAGATACCAAGTTTTTGATACATCTTTCCAAGTTTAACAACGCCTTTACCTTTAGCACCAACAGGGTCTTCTTTACCAGCAATAAGAAGGATATGCATATCTTTGCGAATCTTCTTCAAGAATTTCTTTTTATAAAGTCTATTGCAGCCTTTCATGAATTCATAATAGAAGCCTTTTGTAGACATATATCCACAATATGGATCAGCGATATACTTTTCAACATTAGCTTCATTAACACTTAACCAATCAAATTCGGTTTTGAAGTTTTTAACTGATTTTTTATACATTCCAAAAATGAAATTATTCATGAATTTAGCTTTTGTATCGCGATTCTTTTTATTCATGGTCATCTTTGCTAAAGCTTTACCGGCTTTATAGGAGAACTTAGCATTTGGGCCATTAGAACCACAGATGATAACCTTGTTAACATGATCTGTGAATCTTTGAATGTAGTCTTGAAGCATGAAACTTCCCATGGAGTGAGCAAATAAATATGTTGGACGAAGTGATACGCGACAGGAGGTAACAATATCGTCAATATTTTTAACTGATTTTGAGAAGAATGACTTTGGAACAATACCTAAGTTTGCTTCCTCTCCTGCAGTTAAGCCTTGGCCATAATGGTCTAAGCAATAGACACTATAACCGTTCTTATTTAAGAACAATGCGAAATCATCATAACGTGATGCATGTTCTTCCATACCAGTGACAATGATGACATTGCCAATAGGTTCCTTGATTGGCCAAGCATAACCTTTGATTTCATCACCGAACCTAGTTGAATACTTGATTTCTTCTTTTGCCATAAAAATGCCTCCTTAATTTAAGCCATTTGGATTTTTCTTTTGCCAATTCCATGAATCTCGGCAACAATCAACTATATTATATTGGGTTTTAAAACCGATTTCTTTATAAGCTTTATCACAATTTGCATAGCATTCTGGAATATCACCTGCTCTACGAGGAGCAATCTTATATGGAATGGTAATATTGTTTGCTTTCATAAATGCATTGACAAGTTCAAGGACTGTTGTTCCAACAGAGGTACCTAAATTATAGATAACTAAGCCAGGTCCTTGTTCAAGTTTTTTAAGTGTGAGGACGTGTCCACGAGCAAGGTCGCATACATGGATGTAATCACGTATGCATGTTCCATCGCGTGTCGGGTAATCATTTCCAAAAACATTGAGTTCTGGAAGTTTTCCAACTGCCACTTGAGTGACATATGGCATTAAATTATTTGGAATGCCACGAGGATCTTCACCAATAAGGCCACTTGGATGTGCACCAATAGGATTAAAGTATCTTAAGATAGCAATACCCAATGATGGATCTTGTTTAGCAAGGGCTTGGAGAATGTATTCAATTTGAACTTTTGTATCTGCATATGGATTTGTGACTTCTCCAATTGGATCAGATTCAACGATAGGAACTTTCTTTGGATTTCCATATACAGTTGCAGATGAGGAAAAGACAATGTTTTTAACACCGTGCTCTTTCATCTTCTTTAGAAGAACTTCAGTTGAACCGATGTTATTGTCATAGTAAAGCTTTGGCTTTTGGACTGATTCTCCAACAGCTTTAAGTCCTGCAAAGTGGATGACTGCGTCAATCTTATTTTCTTTAAAGATTTGTTCCATTTTTTCTTCGTCACGAACATCAGCAATATATGTGTTAGGACGAACACCAGAAATCTTTTCAATGCGGTTAAGGGCCTCTATTTTAGAGTTACACATATTATCAACGATAATAGGATCATATCCATTTTCAATTAAAGATATGACTGTGTGACTACCGATATAGCCAAGTCCGCCTGTTACAAGGATTTTGTTTTTAAATGCCATAACATTACCTCTTCTTGAGTTCTTCAAGTAACATATCGTTCGTGAGTTTAGGATTTACTTTGCCTTGGCTCTTTTTCATAACTTGGCCAACTAAGAATCCTAAAGCACGACCTTTACCTTCTTTATAGTCCACGATTGCTTGTGGGTTTTCATTTAATACTTCATTAATGATATTTGAGACAAAATTTGTATCAGAAATTTGAGAGCTAATACCAAGTTTTTCTTTTGCTTCTTTAGCAGAAATATTATCGCTTAGCATCTTTGCAAAGATTTCACGTGCTTGGTTGGAGTTAATGTCTTTGGATTCCACCATTGCAACGAGTTCTGCAAGATTCTTATGAGACATTGGGAACTTATCAATACTTAAGAAATTCTTATTCAAATAAGAAGCGACTTCAACATTAACCCAGTTAGCAATTAGTTTATATGCTTTAGAGTATTTACATACTTCATCAAAGTATTGTGAGACATCTTTGTCTGCAAGTAGGAGTGAAGCATCATATTCACTGAGTTTAAACTCATTAATATATCTTTCCATTTTGCTATCAGCTAGTTCTGGGCAATTTTTAATTGCGTTATCCACGAACTCGTCTGAAAGTTTGATTGGAGTGATGTTATCTTCTGGATAGTATTTATAATCAACCGCATCAGTCTTAACACGCATAAGGATCGTTTCGTTCTTAGCAGAATCATAACGACGTGTTTCTTGTCTGATTGGCTCATTAGCTAAAAGCATCTTTGTTTGACGAGCAATTTCAAAGTCCACTGCTTTTTGGATGTATGAAATGGAGTTGATATTTTTGATTTCAACTTTTGTACCAAACTTTTCGCTTCCAAATGGACGTAAGGAAATATTAACGTCACAACGAAGTGAGCCTTCTTCCATCTTGCCATCACTGACATCGGAGTAAACAACGATAGAACGAATCTTTTCGACATACTTCATAGCCTCTTCACCACTTCTAAGTTCTGGACGAGAAACTATTTCAATAAGTGGAGTACCAGCACGGTTATAGTTAAGAAGTGTGAAGTCAGCAAAGTGAAGTTGTTTGCAAGTATCTTCTTCGATATGAAGTCTTTCAATACCGATTTTCTTCTTTTTGCCCTCAACTTCTATTTCTAAATAACCATCAGAACCAATTGGTCTAAGGTTTTGAGTGATTTGGAATCCCTTTGGTAGATCAGAATAGAAATAATTCTTTCTATCAAAGTGGAGTTCGTGATCAATGTTCATATGCAAAGCATTTGAAACACGGATTGCGTATACAACAGCTTCTTTATTAACTGTTGGAAGTGTTCCTGGGAAACCCATATCTAATGGAACAACTTGGGTGTTTGGTTCTTTTCCATATGTGACAGGAGCAGAAGAGAACATTTTGGATTTGGTTTTAAGTTCAACGTGGATCTCTAAACCGATAACTGGTTCAAAATTCATTTTTCTTCTCCTTTCGCATATATTCCTTTAAGACCACTATTACGTTCAATAGCGGCACTTATAGCAAACATAGTTTCTTCATCAAATGGTTTAGAAGAGACATTTGCTCCAAATGGTAGACCATCTTTAAATCCAATTGGAAGAGTTAAGGATGGTAAACCAGCAAAGTTACCAATAACTAGATGATTATCGGCAATTAAATATTCGTTTGATAAACGATTTGACTTTTCGTCTTTTTTAGGTGCAACGCTTGGTGCAGCTGGAAGATAGATAGCATCATACTTATCTAAAATAGCATTTGTAGCTTCCACGATTCTTCTTCTATTGCGTTGGGCACGAAGGAATAAATCGTGTTGGTTTTCGCTCATAAGAGCGAATGAACCAAAGACAAAGCGGCGTTTGATGAGTTCTGAGAAGCCTTTTGTTCTTGCGTTAGACATGACTTCTTCATATGTCTTTCCATGATAATATGGGCCAAACTTAATTCCATCAAGGTTCGCATTATTAGATGTAGCTTCTGCGCAGCTCAAAAC
>JAILIP010000009.1 GCA_024695235.1 Bacilli bacterium
AGATGCTTATGGCTTAGGCAAAGAGCTCCTTGGAGGAAAGGGTGCTGGTCTTGCTGAAATGACTCACATTGGAGTCCCAATTCCAGAAGGTTTCACCATCACCACTGAAGCATGCAACCTTTACTATGATTTAGGTAAGAAGCTTCCAGAAGAATTAAAGAACGAAATCTATGCCGGTATCGCCAGAGTTGAAAAAGAAACAGGCAAAAACTTCGGCGGTTCTAGTAAACCTCTCCTTGTTTCAGTTAGATCAGGCGCTCGTGTCTCAATGCCAGGTATGATGGATACAATCCTTAACCTTGGTCTTAATGACACAACAGTCGCTGCTTTAATTAAAGAAACAAATAACGAAAGATTTGCTTATGATAGCTATCGTCGTTTCATTCTCATGTTCACAAACATCGCTAAAGGACATCCACGTACTGAGATGGACAAGATGCTTGATGAATTAAAAGAATCAAGAGGTTACAAACTTGATACTGAAGTTACTGCAGATGAACTTAAAGTATTAGTTGGTAAATATAAAGACTACTATAAGAAGACATTTGGTGAAGAATTCCCATCTGATCCAAAAGTTCAATTAATCGAAGCTGTTACAGCTGTCTTCCGTTCATGGGATAACCCACGTGCTAACGTCTATCGTATGCAATACTCAATCCCATATTCCTGGGGTACAGCCGTTAACGTTCAATCAATGGCATTTGGTAACAAGGGTGAAACATCTGGTACAGGTGTTGCCTTCTCAAGAAACGCTGCTACTGGTGAAAAAGCAATCTCTGCTGAATACTTACCAAACGCACAAGGTGAAGACGTTGTTGCAGGTATTCGTACACCACTTCACATTGACGAACTCAAGAAACGTATGCCTGATGTTTACCGTCAATTCGAAGAAACAATTAAGAAAATGGAACTCCATTATCGCGATATGCAAGATATGGAATTCACAGTTGAAGAAGGAAAACTTTACTTCTTACAAACACGTTCCGGTAAAAGAACACCAGCCGCTGCCTTAAAGATGGCTTGCGACATGGTCGATGAAGGTTTAATTACCGAAGAAGAAGCTGTCTTAAGAATTGATCCTGTTTCATTCGACAAACTCCTTCTCCCTAACTTTGATAAAGATGATTTAGCAAAAGCAAAATCACGTGAAATTGCTAAAGGTAACCCAGCTGGCCCAGGTGCTGGTACTGGTAAACTCGCCTTTACAGCTGAAGAAGCTGAAGCAAGACACAATGCTGGCGAAAAAGTCATCCTTGTCCGTGCTGAAACTTCTCCAGAAGACTTAATCGGTATGATCGCTTCCGAAGGTATTCTCACCAACCGTGGTGGTATGACCTCTCACGCAGCTGTCGTTGCTCGTGGTATGGGTAAATGCTGTATCACAGGTTGTGCAGCTGCCTTAATTAACGAAGAAGCTAAGACACTTACCATTAATGGTAAAGTCTACGGACCAAACGATGTTATCTCTCTTGATGGTTCAACCGGATGCGTCTATGAAGGCGACATTAAGAAAGTTGCACCAGATCTATCCAGTGGTAACTTCGGTAGACTTATGGGTTGGGTTGATAAAGCTAGAACCCTCAAAGTCAGAGCAAACGCTGATACTCCAAGAGATGCTCACCAAGCAAAACTCTTCGGTGCTCAAGGTATCGGATTATGCCGTACAGAACACATGTTCTTTGATAAAGATAAAATCTTCTCATTCCGTAAGATGATTCTTGCTGAAACAAAAGAAGAGAGAGTTGCTGCGTTAGCAGAAATCGAACCACTTCAACAAAAAGACTTCGAAGGTCTTTATGAAGAAATGGGCGAACTCAATGTTAATGTCCGCTTACTCGATCCACCTCTACACGAATTCCTCCCACAAGAAGAAGATAAGATCGAAGAACTTGCCAAAGCAACAGGACACTCTGTTGAATTCATTCACAAACGTATTGATGATCTCCACGAATTCAACCCAATGATGGGTCACCGTGGTTGCCGTCTTGCTGTTTCATATCCAGAAATCTGTGTTATGCAAACAAACGCTATCATCAAAGCTGCATTAGCAGTTAGCAAGAGAAAAGGCATCAAGATCGAACCAGAAATCATGGTACCACTCGTACTCGAAGTCAAAGAACTTCAATTCGTTAAACGCATTATCTGTGAAACAGCCGATAAGCTCATTAAAGAAGCTGGCGTTAACATGAAGTATCACGTTGGTACAATGATTGAAATCCCGAGAGCAGCCTTACTCTCCGACGAAATCGCTAAAGAAGCTGAATTCTTCTCATTTGGTACAAATGACTTAACACAAATGACATTTGGTTTCAGCCGTGATGATGCTTCTAAGTTCTTACCAGATTATTACGCTAATAAGATTCTTGAAGAAGATCCATTCAAGACACTTGATCAACATGGTGTTGGTAAACTCGTCGAAATGTCCGTCAGAGAAGGACGTAAGACAAGAAAAGACCTCCACATCGGTGTCTGTGGTGAAACTGGTGGCGAACCAAACTCAATCGACTTCTACCACAAGGTCGGACTCGATTATGTCTCATGTTCACCATTCCGTGTTCCAGTTGCTCGCTTAGCTGCTGCTCAAGCTGCAATTAGAAACAGAAAATAATCTTTGATTATATTAAAAGGTCTCGTGGTTATCCACGGGACTTTTTTATGCAACGATATTCTTCTTTATTGATAAGAATTGCTCTTTTAATATAGGTAAATCCTTAGTTGCTGTTTCATATACTTCTTTTGCATCGACTCTATGGTATACATGAACAATCAGATTTCTCATTTTTCGCGCAGCACCCCAAGGCAAATCAGGATATTTTGCTTTTAATTCAGTTTCCAATTTATTCATTTGCTCACCGATTTGTGAAATAGAAAAACATGTCGCTCTAACAAGGAGATCCGATTTAGCAAATTCGTCAAAAGTAAGATTGTTCAAATCGTTTTCGATTACTGATATTTGTTTTAAAAGTGAATCAATTCTAAATTCTATGAATTTATCCATAAATTTTGATTCCCTCTGTTAATAAGTTTTCTAAGAAATCTTCACTTTCAACAACTTGTCTATGTGTTTGCAAATCCACCGGCTTTTTTAAAACATCTTCTAACTCGGCGGCTAGTTGATAGAATCTCATTCCGGTTGGTGGGCAAACTACTAATATATCTATATCACTATCTTTTGTGGCTTGATTGCGTGCATAGCTCCCAAAAAGATAAGCGCACTTAACTTCGGGATATTTAGAAAAGACCTCTTCACATTTTTGTTTTATATATCTTTTTCCATAAACTACATTTGTGCCGTCAAAAATACCCATCTCTTTTAAAGTGTTGTAAAGATGCTCATATGTATCGTTTTTAACACTAGTTTCTTCGTAGGTTTGATATGTTCTACGCGAAACACCACACAAATTTGCAGCTTGTGTTTGAGTGATGCCTAGTTCTTTTCTTAACTTTTGTATATCTCTCATGTCTATATTATACCTGCGCTTTTAGAAATGCGCAATATGTATTTATATTGTTATTATGGTGTTTATACCATATACTATAAATATGAATGTTAAAGCTAATTCAGTTAAATTCTTAGATGGTGTAAAACTTGAGGTCACATACATTGATGGCAAAGTTATCCTTTTCGATATGTCTTCAATGTACAAAAAATATCCTCAATTAAAAGCACTAGAAAATAGAGAACTTTTTGAATCTGGCCATTTAGATGTCGGCGGTTATGGAATTGTGTGGAACAACGAATTAGATTTTGATGCACAAAGCATCTATGAATCAGGAAAACTCGTTAATGTTGTTCCGACCAATATCAACGAACAATTAGGATATCAAATTGCAAAAGCTAGAGAAGTAAGAAATATGACACAAAGTGAATTAGCAAAACTTTCAGGTGTTGATCAAGCAGATATTTCCAAGCTCGAAAGAGGGCAAGGAAATCCATCCGCTCAAAAAATTGAAAAAATTCTTCACGGATTAAACGCATCAATCAAGATCACGATAACATAAAAATGGATTTGATGGGTTATGGGTATTATAAAAGCCCTTGTTCGAGGGCTTTTTATTTACTCATTTTCGTTATTTTGATTATTAAGCAATGCAACCGAATCAAAGTGCAAATCATTTGACGGAGATACGTAACCTCCAACATTATCATCAATAATAATATCGTAGTTATCTTCTATATATCCTACATATTGACCTTGAATATATATTTCTCCATCACTAGAAAGAGAGCCAAACTTATGACCATTAGCATACATATCTCCACTAGGAGCAATATATCCTACTAATTCGTCGTCTATATATACGTTTTTACCATAGCATTCTATGAATATCATTTTTGTGATGCTTCTTTCTTTGCGCGTGCACGATTTTTAATTATATGAGAATATCCCGCGCGATTTTCTTGTTTTGCGCGTGCGATAGCAAGTTCATCTTTCTTAACATCTTTAGTGATAACTCCGCCTGCTGCGACAAACGCTTCATCTTCAACAGTGATAGGTGCAATTAGAATGCTACCAGAACCGATGAATACATCTTTCCCGATTGTGGTTCTAGATTTATTATATCCATCATAATTAGCAGTGATGGTTCCACAGCCAATATTGGTACGTTCTCCAATTTCGCAATCACCTAGATATGTTAAGTGAGCAGATTTAGCACCTTCATGTAAATGTGCACCTTTCATTTCAACAAAGTTACCTACTCTAGAATTGTTTTCAACGTAGCTATGTCCTCTCATTCTTGCAAAAGGACCAACTTGGTTTTTATTTCCAATCTTTGAATCTACAAGATGTGACATAATAACCGAGTTATCATCTCCGATATCCATATTTTCAAGATATGAATTAGGACCAATTATATTTCTTTTACCAATGTGACACTTTCCTTCAATAACTGTGTTTGGTTTTATAACTGTTCCAGCTTCTATTTCAACATCTTTTCCAATGTATGTATTATTAGGGTCTTCAATAATTACTCCGTTAAGGATGTGTTTACGATTTATTTTTTGTCTAAGATCTTTTGATTCATTAATTTCTTCGTTTTCTTCTAAACCAGAAAGTAAAGAAGCAATGATTTTAGATTTAGAAACCTTTTCTTTTTTAGACAATGCTTCTAAATACTCAAATTGAGCTTTTGAAAGGGTAATTTTAATATCTTTGTTGTTTTCGTTAATTGCCATAAGGTATCACTCCTACAAATTAAGTTTCACACTTAGTGGGACATTTTACAAGTATTTAGTTATTTTAGGTAAAAGAAAAAGACCTTGCGGTCTATTTTTCTATTAAGGTTTTTGTGAGGTAAACTTCTAAGCCTTTTTTCTCGTATTTACGATATAAGGCTTTCATCATATTGTGATCAGTAGATAAGGCATATACTGCCGAGCCACTTCCTGACATCATCACCATCTTGAGTCCGTCTTTTCTAAGCATGTCTTTAACATCTTGAATTTCCGGAACCATTTGAAGTGATGCTTTTTCAAGAGAATTGAACATTGATTCTGCAAGTTTATCATCATCACCTTTTTCTAAGGCAGAGACAACAGCATCTACATCACCATGGTCAAGTTCAAGGGTGTCTGCTTTTTCAAATACACGTTTGGTTGATAATCCTCTTTCAGGTTTAATAATCAAAACATAGTATTGGTGTTTAAGTTTAATAGGTGTGAGTTCTTCTCCAATGCCTTTAACTAAGGCTGGTTTGTTATACAAACAGAATGGAACATCTGCACCTATTGTTTTACCAATCTCATTTAACTCGTCTTTACCAATTTTAAGTTTGAGCATTTGATTGAACGCTCTAAGAGTTGCAGCAGCATTAGATGAACCACCACCAAGTCCAGCAGAGATGGGAATTTCTTTATGAACTTTGATGTTATAGTTTTGTTTGAAGTGATATAACTCTCTAAGCTTGCTAATTGTTGTATTGATTAAGTTATACTTTGTTTCTTGTAGTTCGACATGATCACATGTGACGTATGAATCACGTAAGCCAAAAACACTTTCAATTTCGATGGTGTCATGAAGCTCTAGTGGCAGCATTACCATTACGAGTTCATGATATCCGTCATCTCTTTTTGAAATTACGTCTAGATATACATTTATTTTTGCATATGCTTTGACTATCATATTTGACCTCTACAATATTTTAGTGATGAAGTCATTAGACTTCAATATATTTAATACATCAATGTAAAAATTAATATCTAACTGCTCAGGTCTTTTGAGTTCTGAGACATTTAATTTTTGAAGGATATCTAAAGATATCTCTTTGCTATTAGTGACATTACTTAAGCAATTGAGAATTGTTTTTCTTTTGTGAAGGAATATCTTACACATGAGCTTGTATAATGCTTTGTTATCTTCGTTTTTGATATTCTCATTCGGAATCAATGTGAAATATGTTGAATCAACATGTGGGATTGGAGCAAAAGAATTTCTTCCAACTGTTTTTGATGATGTAATTTTTGTGACGTAGTGCAAAAGAAGAGATAAAGGTGATACTTCTTTTTTATCAATAAGCTTTTGATACACTTCTTTTTGAGTCATCAAAGTTATCACGGTTGCATTTTTGGCATTGAGCAACAAATATTCAATGATTCCACTTGTAATGTAGTACGGAAGATTACCAATTATTTTTGTGTATCCACTTAAATCGGCTTTTAAAATATTTTGTCTAGCGATTTCAATATTTGGGCATTTACCAAATTCTTCATTTAGGATGTTGATCATTCTTTCATCAACGTCAATGAGTGTGCATTTTGCATCACTTTTACTTAAATAATATGAAAGTGAACCAATACCAGCGCCTATTTCAAGCACTTTATCTTCTTTTGTTAAAGAAAGAGTTGAAACAATTGCATTTGCAACATCTTCATCAATCAAAAAATTCTGACCAAGTGATTTATTGGCGATGAATTTATATGATTTAACATGTTCGAAGAATTCGTTATCTTTCATTTATAATTCCTTCAAGTTTTTCTTTATCAATTTCAAGTGAGTTAAGTCTTTTTAATAGTGTCTTTGCATTCACATAACCTAGATTTAATTTTTTAGATACTTTTTCTCTAAGTTCTTTTGAGTTTTTATCTCCACATAGTCCTAGTTGATATAACTCAGGCATAGTGATTGAGACTTTTTCGCTTCTTTTATTCACAAAGTAGCATTTTAATGAGCGTTTTATTTCATCAATGTCGCATTCAGCCACTCCGACTTTATTATTTTTAACAGCATATTTCTTTTCAATGAAGCAATGTTTGAGATTCGGGATATTTTCATCAAGAATGTCTCTAATTCTTTTGCCTGGAGAATCAGGATCAGTTAGAACAATGATATCTTTTCTATTTCTTTGTGCTTCTTTTAGATATTCAATTGTTTCGTTTGGAACATCTGATCCGTTTGTGGTGACAAATTCACAATCGAAATACGCACTTAGATAAGAGACATCACTTTTGCCTTCTACAACAAGGATTGAATCTAATTTTTCTTTCATAGATTGAATAGTTTTTTGAAGTTATTTGTGGTGTCTTCTTCAACTTTAGATGGATCAACATCTTTTAGGTTCGCAATTTCGTCTCTAATAAATTGGAGATATTTTGAGTGATTGATTTCACCTCTATGAGGTGTTGGGGTTAAATATGGAGCGTCTGTTTCAAGAACATACATATTATCCGGAACATGTTTTGCAACTTCTTTTGGAGTAATTGCGTTTTTAAATGTAACTGTTCCACCTAACCCAAGAAGATATCCAAGTTTATTGAATTCTTTTGCCATCTCAGGAGATGATGAATAGCAATGAATAATACCTTTTTTATCTATCTTGTGAGCTTTCAGAATATCTAGTAAGTCTTGATATGCATCTCTACAGTGAATCGAAACAGGTAGATGATATTTATTCGCAAGTTTTATTTGATGAATGAACACTTTCTTTTGTTCGTTTTTGAGGTGTTCATCTTTATCCCAGTAGTAATCGAGTCCAATTTCTCCAACAGCGATTACTTTTTCGTGTTTTAGCATCTTCTCGATTTGTTCTAAATCACCTTTGTGCATATTTTTAACTTCAGCCGGGATAATTCCTACCGCGGCATAGACATCATCAAATTGTTCAGCAATTTTAATCGCATCCAAAGAGCTTTTAACGTCATATCCTACAACAAGCATGATTGAAACATTGCTCGCTCTAGCTTCTTTTACGTACGAGTCAGCTTTTTTTAGATATAAAGGATCGTTTATATGACAATGTGAATCAATTAACATGTTATTTTCCTACACAGAAACGCGAAAAGATTTCTTCAGTTAAATCGTTTTTGGTGTTTTCACCTAAAAGATCTAAGGCTGAGTTATATGCAATTAAGATGCTTGTTGAAATTAGATCAATTGGTTGATCATCCTTTGCATCTTTGATAGCAATGTTGAGGTTATTCACCATGTTTTTAAGTAAGGCAAGTTGTCTTGCATTATTAAATGATGGATGTGGTCTAACATCTCCGATATCTAAGACTTCTTTCATTTTATTAAGAAGTGGTTTGATATCTTTGTTAGATGCAGAAATATAAATTTCGTTTTGTTTTTTGTCTTTAATTAAATCAGCTTTGTTATGGACGATGATGTGCTTTTTATCTTTGATAAAAGAATATAATTCATCATCCATTTTTCTTTCATCAACTAAGAAGATAACTAAATCGCTCTTCTCGATTGCCTCTTTTGCTTTATCAATACCAATTTTTTCTACTAAATCATTTGAATTATGTAGACCAGCAGTATCTAAAAGATGTAGAGGTACTCCATTAAGCGAATATTCACCTTCAACAATGTCTCTAGTTGTACCTGCAATAGGTGTAACAATAGCTTTATCTTCATTAAGCAAAGCATTTAACAATGATGATTTACCAACGTTAGGTTCTCCAACGATTGCAACATTAATACCTTCTTTATAGATAAGGTCTTTTTCGCCTTGAGAAATTAAGTCTTTTAAATCATCAACAATTTTAGAACAGACATTGATAACTTTTTCTTTGGAAACTTCTTCGATATCTTCATATTCTGGATAATCAATGTTCACTTCAATTGATGAAAGAATTTCAGATATTTGTTCCTTAATAGGTTTAAAGAGTTTTGAGTTCTCACCTTTTAAGGCAAGCATTGATAAATCTTTAGCTTCCTCAGTTAAAGAATTGATCATATCGTTAATAGCTTCAGCTTGAACTAAGTCAATCTTGCCGTTTAGATATGCGCGTGATGAGAATTCACCGTTCGTGGCCATTCTTGCTCCGCTATCTAGCAAGAGTTGAATGATTTGCTTTTCAATTAAAACGGAACCGTGGCAAATAATTTCAACAGAGTTTTCGCCTGTGAAACTATGTGGTGCAACATAGGCAAGTAATACAACTTGATCTATTTCTTTGTTTCCATCAAGGATATATCCATAATGGATACCTTTTTCTTTAACACCTTCAATGTTTTTAGAAAAGATTTTGGAGACAATTTTAAAACAATCATCGCCTGAGATGCGAATGATTCCTAAGGCTGATTTCACCATAGGTGTTGCTAATGCGACAATTGTTTCAAACATAATGTATCCCTAAGAAAAATAGAGTTTTAAAACTCTATTATTCAACGTATTTAATTGTGACAGCTCTCTTGCGACCCTCGCCGGAAGATTCTGTTTTAATGTGTGAGAAATTAGAAAGGGCATTATGCACGATTCTTCTTTCATCAGATGGCATTGGATCTAAAGTTGCGTCTTGTTTTGAATGTTGAACTTCTTTTGCAACTCTTCTTGCAATAGAAGCAACACGAGAATATTTACCGTCTTTATAATCACCAATATCTAAAAGGATGCGGTAACGACGACGGAATTTTCCACTAACAGCTAAACGAGCAATTTCGTTTAAAGCTTGAAGTGTAACACCATTCTTACCAATTAGAATTGGATTATGATCAGAATCGATTTCGATGCGGATAATATCATCTTCTAAGGATGCGTTTGTTTTAACTCCGCCGATACCGAGTGATTCAATAACGTTTTTAACGTATTCTTGAGCATATTCGACAACATCACTGAATTCATAAACTTCAATAGTGGCTTTTTTACCGAATAATGCTTTCTTTTCTTCAACAACTTTGAAGACGAGTTCATCAGCTTCAACACCGAGTTCTTCGGATGCTAATTTAACTGCTTCATCTATTGTTTTTGCACTAAATTGTTTCATTTTTATCTCCTGTTTTTGTCCTTACGACCAACGATGAGTAATTGGGTAATCAGAGATTGTGCTAATGAGAAGATAGCACCGACGAACCAATACACACCCATAGCGGCTGGTAATGTGAAGCCCATGATAATAATCATGATGAGCATTGCGTAAGAGACAATATTCATTGTTCTATTTTGTTGTTTTTGAGCTGGGTTAACTCCTAAGCGAGCAACCTTCTTTGCTTTTGCTTTAGAAATCCATTGTGGAACTTTCATAGCCAAGAATTGACCAATAGCCATTAAGAGGAACAATACTAAAGCAGTCCACCATCCACCGACATTGCTTGGAAGTGTTTTAACATTCTTTAAAGCTGTCCAAATGGATGTTGAAAGATTGAGATGTAAGAATGTACCTGTAGAAAGTACAGCAGATCCAGTCATAGCACCCCACACACCAATAAAGATTGGGAATTGGATAACGATAACAAGAAGTTGTGATAAAGGATTAACTTTATGCTTCTTGTAGAGCTTCATTTGCTCTTCTGCTAAACGTTGTTTTTCACTTTGTGAAGTGTTGGAATTTGGATATTTTTGTTGCAACTTAGCAAGTTCTGGTTGAAGGGCTTGCATCTTTTGTTGTGATAACACAGATTTAAATGTTGCAGCAAAGACTACAAGTCTAACGATAACTGTGACGATGACAAGTGCTAAAAGTTGTGGCCAACCCTGAAGCATCTTACCAGAATCAATTCCACCAGCAAATGATGTTGCAATTACATCAAGTAATGCAGCAACTGGCCAGACAATTAAGCCAGAGATTGGTCCTTTGGACCAAGCATAGCCCCATGTCTTCTTATCGATTGTGACTTGAGCACCTTCTTGACCATAGTTACCATATTCACCATCAATAACAGCAATACATGATCTAGTTGAACTGACTGTGCTGTTAAGTGTTGATTGATATGAATTTACAAAGTCGTTTGTTGGGGCATATTCAACACCGAGTTCATAAGCGATCTCGTTATTGATTTCGTCATAGTAACCCCAAAGAGGTGTTTTGCTTTTCTTCTTTTCAGCGATTTGAGAGTCATCGCTATAGAATTTGAGATAGCCGTATGTCTTTAAAGATGCTTCAGCGGTTTCAACTGTTAAAGCAGATGTTTCGACACCGGCAGCATTTGCTGCTCTTGAAAGAAGTTTGGTATCAAAAGCGGCTAAATAAGTTACACCCGGAGCTTGAAAGCTTGATTTCTTCGCACTAGCTACGATAGATGTAAATTGTACAGATTTGGTGTATTCGTTATAGTTGTTACCACCATCAACGTATTGGATACTTCTCCAAAGGTTTGGATTGTCATCATAGACTTTCTCAACAACATATGAATACTTTTCTTCGTGCTCATGTTCTTTTGCGTGAGCATTAGCTTCTTCTTCAGAAGCGTAGTAGACAGATACACCTGGTTCAATAGCAAAAAGCATTCTGCTCTTTTCTTTTGATGTACAGAAATTGCTTGTACAACCAGTAGCGACTAAAGCAGAAAGTGTTAAAGCGCCAAGTGATAGTATAAGTTTTGATGATTTTTTCACTATTTATTACCTACTTTTTCTAATAACGTAACGATATCGGAAGCACTTTGATTAAAATTGGTGATATCGTAGCTTCTACGAGCTATGAAGATATAATCGAAGCCTTTATTCATATCTAGTTCTTTAACAAGAACTGCTCGGATTTGTCTTTTGATCTTGTTACGAACAACAGCATTTCCGGCTTTTGTTGGAACAGATATTCCAACGCGAGCATATCCAAGATCGTTTTTTAAATAGTAAAGATTCAGTGTGGATGACTTTTCAAACTTACCTTCATTTATTGGTTTTTGAAATTCATCATGTTTTTTGACACGATTCTTTACTTTCATAATTAAGCTGTAAGGACTGCTCTTCCTTTTTGACGACGAGCTGCTAAAACTTTGCGACCATTTTTGGTAGCCATTCTAGCACGGAAACCATGGACATTACGTCTGTGAGTTTTACTAGGTTGATATGTTCTTTTCATAGTTAGGATCTCCTTGTGTTTTGTAACACGCGAAATGAATTATATATGCATACACGCAAATAGTCAAAGACTTTTGTGCGCACATACATACCCACAACTAATTTTTAATATAGATTTTTTCATAAGCAAACATTTATCCACAGTTTTGTCTCACATTTTAAGTTAGTCAATGCTAATATTGTGTATTATTTTAGGACAATTCACATTGTGTGGAAATTTAATTGTGTGAAATTGTGAATTTTTGCAAATTGTTTCGATTAATTCGACATTTTATCTTTGATACGCGATGTTAGTTAAATTGTGAAATTACAAGTTTTTGACAAAAAGTTATCCACATCTCTAAGAGAATTGGTGAATTAAAATTCTAAAAATTGTGGAAAACTTTTAAAATATAGATTTCATCGAGTGTTTTTGGCATTTAAATTGTGGAAAACTTTTTACCGCTGAAAATTCTTATTTTTTTTCATATTTTATAGGAGTATACTTTGTTAACAAAGGGGGCCAAGTTATGCCAGAAACAATTTCTGAATTAAATCGCATTTGGTCAAGAGTCCTCGAAGAATTGCAAGTTAAGATTGATGATTCCCACTATTTCAGTGCGTTTCTAGACAAATCTCACATCCATTCTTTCGATGATAATGCGATGGTCGTTGCTGTTAACTCAATGCTAGCAGTCAATTTTCTTTCCAAAAACTATCAAACATTCATTCAAAACGCAGTCAAGGAGATCACAGGTAGAAACGTCAAAGTCACTTTTGATGTTGCAGATAACCTAAAAAGTGCTCCAAAAACCGTTTTTGAAGAGAATAAATATTTCAAATACTCAATCGTTAATGAGTCTTTAAGCTTTGAAAACTTCATTGCTGGACCATGTAACATTGAGGCTAAACAAGCTGCTTTGCTTATAGCAAAAAATCCAGGATATAGAGATTACAACCCTTTGTTTATCTACTCTGATTCTGGTTTAGGCAAAACACACTTGTTGTCCGCTATTGCAAATTACACCAGAGAATCAGCTTCTGGAAAACGTGCTTTATACTGCACAGGTACTGATTTCCTTGAAGAATATATGCTCGTCGCTGGTGGTGAAAAAGAATTCAACCAACTAAAAGAATATATCGTCTCTTATGACATCCTCATCATAGATGATGTTCAAATGATTGGTGGAAAAGAGAAGACAACAGACTTCTTATTCCAAGTATTCCAAAAAATGTATACGCTCGGAAAACAAGTCGTTATCTCAAGTGATAAGCACCCAAGTGAATTAAAAGGTTTTGATGAAAGACTTAAATCTAGATTCGCCGGAGGTCTATCCATCTCAATTGCCTCTCCAGACGTAGAGACATGCGTATCTATTATTAAATCAAAGATTAACGCTGGACCACTTGATATCAACGCATTTGATCAAGATGTTCTCGAATTCATCGGTTCTAAGTTCTCAAAGAACATCAGAAACATTGATGAGGCCTTAAATAAGCTCGTGTTCTACACCACTGCATTCAAGCCAACAAAACACATCGATATGGCTATTGCAATGGAAGCTCTTCAACCTTTGGTTGATGTGCGTGTAGAAAAGCAAAAATTGAATGAGCAAAGAATCATCGCAATTGTTGCAGATTACTACAGTCTCACACCTGCTCAAATTGTAGGTAACTCTAGAGAAAGCAATATCGCTCTTGCAAGACATGTTTCTATGTATTTAATTAGAGCATTACTCGATGTTCCGTTCACCAAAATCGGTATGACATTCGGAGGCAAGGATCATTCCACTGTTATGAACGGTGTGCAGAAGGTGGAAAAAGAGTTGAAAATAAACACCAATCTTCAAGAGGCAATCAACGAACTCAAGAAGCGTTTGAAATAAAAAGTTTAATAAAATTAAAAATATCTAACAAATTGATATGTGGTGTGATAGAATAACAATGGCATACAATAAGTTATCCACACAATCCACAACAATTATTATTAATATGTATAATTAGGAGAAATAAATAATATGAGATTTAATGTTAATCGTGAATATTTGCTAAAAGCACTTATGATGGTAGCTAAAGCTGTTCCTCAAAAAGCAGATTTACCTATCCTTCAAAACGTTAAGATGTCTTTAAATGAAAAAGGACTTGAGTTAATGGGTAGTGATAACAACATTACTATCTGCACAAGAGTTCCTTATATGGCTGGAGATGTCGAACTTATTAAAAATGCCAAACAAGGATCCACACTTGTCCAATGCAAACTTCTTTTAGAAATCGTTAGACATAGTGAATCTGAATTTATTGATTTTGAACTCATTGATAACTCTATCTTAAAAATCTCATATGGCGATGTGGTCAATAGACCTAACACATTGCGTGCAGAAGAATATCCTGAAATTGATTTAAATGTTAAAGGTGCAACTTTTGAAGTTAAGAGTGCTGAATTCACTAAACAAATTGAACAAACAGCGTTTGCAGCTTCTACAAAAGAAACTAGACCAATTCTCACTGCTGTCAATTTGTCAGCACATGGTGGATTGCTTACTGCTACTGCAACCGATACCGCTCGTCTTGCTAGAAAGACAATGGAAATCGAAACAGAAGAAAATTTCTCCATCAATATTCCTGCTAAAAAGTTACTCGATATCGTTCACTCATTTGAAGGTGAGGATGTTGTAAGTATCGCTGTTAGCGATAAGAAGGCTGCTTTCTCATTTGGTAACACAGTTATTTCTACTCGTTTAATCAATGGTGATTATCCAAACACCAAAAACATCGTTCCAAAGACATTCAACTACTATCTTGAAGTCAATAGTCGTGAATTCTTAAACGCCATGGATCGTGTATCCCTCTTTGGCGGGGTCATCAAATTAATCATGACAGAAGACGAAGTTGAAATGATTTCTAGATCCACAATCACTGGTTCTGCAAATGTCAAATTATCAACTTTCCAATTCTCTGGTGAAAGACTTGAAATCTCATTTAACTCTGCGTTTGTCACAGATGCTATCCGTGCAGTTGCAAGTGAAGATGTGACCATTGCATTCATCGGCGAAATGAAGCCATTTGTTGTCAAGAATGTCAAAGATGATAGCATCGATATGTTAATCACGCCATTACGCTCATAAGTGGCCTAAAATTGACATTTAAAACTATATGCGAAATAAGGGAATTATTATATTCCCTTTTATTTTTATATGTGATAAAATGTTATTCGGGTGGAAAAACTGTCTTTTTATGAATAAAAAACTTAACAAAATTGAAATCAGTTCTGAGTATATCACATTAGGTCAATTTTTAAAGTTTGCAGACATCATCTATTCTGGAGGAGAAGCTAAATCATTCTTAGCTACTCACCAAGTCAAAATCAATGGCGAACTCGATAATCGCCGTGGAAGAAAACTTAGAACAGGTGACGTGATTGAAGTAGAAAGTCAAATCTACGAGATTGAATAAAAATGATAGTTAGCAAACTCACCTTAAGAAATTTCCGGAATCACACTTATCTGGAACTCGACTTCTCAAAAGGCCTTAACATCATCGTTGGTGATAACGCTGAGGGAAAAACAAATATTGTCGAGGCAATTCACTTCTTGTCACTGGCGAGGTCGTTCAGAACTAACGAAAGCGTTGATTTGATATCTAAATCGCGCCAATTCGCGACGATTGAGGCCAGGGTGGAGCAAGACACCACCAAGAAGGAAATCCGCGCCGTATTGACGCCTTCTAGCAAAAAGATAACGAGTAACGGCAAGCCTGTCAGAAGGATTTCGGAACTATCTTCTCTTATCAACGTAATCGTCTTTGAACCAAAAGATGCTCTAATGTTCAATGATTCACCCTTGGTAAGAAGAAACTTCATCGATGTCTCGCTTTCTAAGAAATCCCCGTTATATCTAGAGGCGTTGATGAGCTATGAGAAACTCCTCAAAGAAAGAAATTCACTTCTAAAAGAGGATAAAGTTGATCTTCTTCAACTAGAAGTGGTTACTAAGCAAATCGTGGACGTTTCTGAAACAATCGTTAAGTATCGTGTCGCCTACGTTAACGAGATTAATAACGTACTATCAAAGATAGTGAGTACAATTAAAGGCGAAAAAGAAGAGGCCCACCTCGTATATAATCCTTTTGTAAAATGTGATTCTAAATTCAAGGAGGCGGCGCTACGTGCATACGCGCGATCACAAGAGAGTGACATCAAACGAAAAGTCACTCAAGTTGGCATTCATCGTGAAGATATCTCAATGATGCTAAACGGTGAAGATGTCGCAACGCACGGAAGTCAAGGTGAAAACCGTCTTGTGGTAATTGCTTTGAAACTCTCACCTTACTTCTTAATTGAAGACAAGGAGGAGAGACCGGTTGTGGTTCTTGATGATGTAATGTCAGAACTTGATAAGGCTCATCAAGAAAGACTCACAACATTTCTAAGAAAGTTTGAACAAGTGTTCATCACTTCCACAAAAACAAACGTTAAAAACGCTTCGATCTACGAAGTAAAAGAGCATAAAGTTATTAGGAGGAATGCTTAATGGAAGAAAAAGAGAAATTGGCAGAAGTCGATAGCAGCATTGAAGTTGATGTTCCTATTGACGCCAAAGAAGATCGCGCTGATGAAGAATACACCGCGACCAACATTCAAGTTCTCGAAGGCCTAGAAGCTGTTAGAAAGCGTCCAGGCATGTACATTGGTACAACAGCTGCTCCAGGCTTACACCACCTCGTGTGGGAAATCGTCGATAACGCTATCGATGAAGCCTTAGCAGGATACTGTGACAAAATCGAAGTCACAATCAACAAAGGAGATACAGTTACTGTTAGCGATAACGGACGTGGTATCCCAGTAGACATCGTTGCTAAATCCGGTTTATCTGGTGTAGAAACCGTTTATACGATTCTTCACGCCGGTGGTAAATTCGGTGAAGGTGGCGGATATAAGGTCTCAGGTGGTCTTCACGGTGTTGGCGCTTCAGTTGTTAACGCCCTCTCTGAATGGTTAGAAGTTACCGTTCATAAAGATGGCGGAATTTATTTCATCAAATTCGGTAGAGGTGGTAAACCACTCGATCATCTAAAAAGAATTGGTGATTGTAATGATAGAGGTACAACTGTTACCTTCAAACCAGATGACACAATCTTTACCGAAACAACCGTCTTTGATTTCGATATCATCTGCGACCACTTAAAACAAATGGCCTACCTTAACAAAGGTGTCAAGATCGTTGTCAATGATGATAGAGATGTGACAAGAAAGACTGAAACCTATTGCTACGAAGGCGGTATCAACCAATACGTTAAAGATATTAACGCAAATAAGGGTCCTATCATGGAAGAAGTCATCTACTGTGAAGGACGTGGAGTGTATGAAGGTAATGCTCACATCACATGTGAAGTTGCAATGCAATATAACGAATCATATAACCCAACCATCTTTAGCTTCTGTAATAACATTCACACTCACGAAGGTGGTACACACGAAGAAGGCTTTAGAATGGCCATCCGTCGTGTTTTGAATGATTATGCTAGATCACACAAATTTATTAAAGATGACCAAGATGATTTTGAAACAAGTGACTTACTTGAAGGTTTAACTTGCATCATCTCAGTCAAACACCCAAATCCACAATACGAAGGACAAACCAAAACAAAACTTGGTAATAGTGAAGTGAGAAAGATCGTTTCACAAGTCGTTGGCGAACACTTAAAGAAATTCCTCCTTGAAAATCCTAAAGTCGCCGATGTCATTATCAACAAACTTCTCACAGCTGCTAAGGCTCGTATTGCCGCAAGAAACGCTCGTGAATCTGTGCGTCGTAACACAGGCTTAGAACTTACCACACTTCCAGGTAAGTTGGCCGATTGTTCAAGCAAAGATCCAAGCATCTGCGAATTATACATCGTCGAAGGTAACTCCGCTGGTGGTTCTGCTAAAAATGGTCGTGATAGAAACACACAAGCCATCTTACCACTGCGTGGAAAAATCCTTAACGTTGAAAAAGCTACTATTGATAAAGTCTTCGCAAACGCTGAAATTGGTAACATGATCACCGCTATCGGTGCTGGTGTTGATCCAGAATTCAACGCTGAAAAGATTCGCTATCACAAGATTGTCATCATGACCGATGCTGATGTTGATGGTAGCCACATTAGAATCTTGCTTTTGACATTCTTCTATAGATATATGAAAGAACTTATCGAGAGCGGATATGTCTATATTGCCCAACCTCCACTATACAAGGTTGAATATCATGGCAAGAAATACTACGCCTATAACGATGAGCAACTTGAAGTTATTAAATCTAAGTTAGCTCTTAAACCTGGATATCCATTCCAACGTTATAAAGGTCTTGGTGAAATGGATGCTGACCAACTATGGGAAACAACCATGGATCCAAAAACAAGAAAAATGCTTCGTGTCACACTTAGTGATGCCATCGAAGCTGATAGAGTCTTCACCGATTTAATGGGTGATGAAGTATTACCTCGTAAAGACTTTATCCACAAAAACGCGAAGTTCGTTAAGAACCTTGATATCTAAGAAAGGAGACAATTATGGCAGACGAAGAAAAGAAAGTCGAAGAAGTCGTTAATGAAAACGACGAAGCCCCTGTTGATGATGCTGAACTTGAGCAAATCGAAGAAGGTATCGTTCCAGGACTTAAAGACACAGATTTAAGTAAAGAAGTTAGAAATAGCTTCCTTGATTATGCAATGTCGGTTATTGTCTCTCGTGCAATTCCTGATATCCGCGATGGCTGTAAGCCAATTCACCGTAGAATCATCTATGGTATGTATGTCACAAACACATTACCAGGATCCCCACACAAGAAATGTGCTCGTATCGTTGGTGATGTTATGGGTAAATATCACCCACACGGCGATGCTGCTATTTATAGTGCATTAGTTCGTATGGGACAGCCATGGGCTATGAGACATACATTAGTTGATGGCCATGGTAACTTCGGTAGTGTTGATGGTGATGAACCAGCTGCTATGCGTTATACCGAAGCTAGAATGACCAAACTTGCCCTTGAAATGGTTAGAGATATCAAATCAGATACAGTTGATTTTGTTGATAACTATGATGGTACTGAACAAGAACCTTCTGTTCTCCCGTCAAGATTCCCTAACCTCCTTGTCAATGGTTCAAACGGTATTGCTGTTGGTATGGCAACATACATTCCAACACATAACTTAGGTGAAACTATTGACGCTGTTGTTGCTCTTGCTCATAATCCAGCACTTACACCAATCGAACTCATGTCCGAATATTTACCAGGACCTGATTTCTCAACTGGTGCAGTTATTCTTGGAAGAAGCGGCATTAAAGAAGCATATGAAACAGGATCTGGATCAATCATCATCCGTTCACGTGCAGAAATTAAAGAAAACGAGCACACAGGTAAAAAACAAATTATTGTTACTGAGATTCCATATCAAGTTAACAAAGCTACACTTGTTGAATCAATTGCTCATTTAGTTAGAGATAAGGTTGTTGAAGGTATCACTGATATTCGTGATGAATCTTCAAAAGGAAAAGTTCGTGTAGTTATCGATGTCCGTCGTGACTGCATTCCAGAAGTTATCCTCAACCAACTTTATAAGTTGACTCAACTTCAAACAAGCATGGGTGTTATCATGCTTAGCTTAGTTGATGGCGCACCAAAGATTCTTCCAGTCAATGAAATTTTACTCCACTACCTCGACTTCCAAGTTGATGTTGTTGAAAGAAGAACAAAATTCTTACTCAAACAAGACGAAGCAAGATTACATATCGTTGTTGGTTTGTTAAAAGCTACTGAAAACATCGACGAAATCGTCAAAGATATCAGAGCCGCTGATACACCAGACAGTGCACAAGAAACATTAATGAAGAAGTATGGCTTCAGCGATCTTCAAGCTCAAGCAATTCTTGCAATGACCTTACGTAGACTTACTGGTCTAGAAGAAGGAAAACTTGAAGAAGAAAAACGTGAACTTGATGCCGCTATTGCTGAATACAATCGCATCCTCTCTTCACGTGATAACGTTAAAGAAGTCGTCGTCAAAGAACTTCTTGAAATCAAAGAAAAATTCGCTGAAGAAAGAATTACTGAAATCAGCGATGAAGCTGCAACAATCGAAGACGAAGATCTCATCCCACAAAAGGATGTCGTCATCGTTCTTACAACAAATAACTATGTTAAGAGAATGACAACCGAAACATTCCGTACACAACATCGTGGTGGTCGTGGTGTTAGAGGTATGTCAATCAATGGAGAAGATAGCGTTAACTTGATGGTTCACACAAGAACACACACAGACATCCTCTTCTTCTCATCTCTTGGTAAAGTTTATCGTCTACGTGGATACATGGTTCCAGAAGAAAGCAGAACTTCCAAAGGTCTACCAATTCAAAACCTTCTCAACCTTGAAAAAGGTGAAAAGATTGTCACCATTCTTCCACTTGATGATTATAACCCAGACCACTTCCTCTTCTTTGCCACAAAACAAGGTATTGTCAAACGTACAAGATTAGGTGAATTCGAATCCATTAGAAGAAACGGAAAGATCGCAATTATCTTACGTGAAGATGATGCACTTCTTGATGTTAAACGCACTGATGGAAACGCCTTAATTGGCCTTGCTTCAAGCAAAGGCAAGATGGTTAAATTCCACGAAGGTGATGTCCGTCCAATCGGTAGAACTGCAACCGGTGTTAAAGGTATGGATCTTGAATTTGGTTCAAGCGTCATTGGCCTCACATCATCTCTTGAAGGTGAAAACGTCCTTGTCATTACCTTATATGGTTATGGAAAGATGTCTCCACTTGCCGATTATCGTGAATCTCATAGAGGCACCAAAGGTGTTATCACACTTAACGTCACCTCTAAAAACGGCCGTATCGTTGCTATGAGAGCTGTTAAAGGCGATGAAGACTTAATGATGATCACCAGTGGCGGTACAGTTATCCGTATGCCGCTCAGCCAAGTCAACATCGTTGGCAGAAACACTCAAGGTGTACGTGTTATTCGTCTTGATGATGAAAAACAAAAAGTTACATCTATCACAATTATTCCTCACGATGATATTTCTGGTGAGGATGAAGAACCATCTGCTGAACCAGCAGCAGAGGAAAAAGCTGAATAGAGGTGAAAAACCATGCTTGATCAAAAATTAATTATTGAAAATCCAGAGTTAATTGCCTCTAAACTCGCTAAAAAAGGTTGTGTTGTTGACTTCAAACCATTCCTTGCTTTAGTTGATAAAAGACGTGCACTTCTTGTTAAAGTTGAAGACGCTAAAAAGATGAGAAATGAGCTCTCTGCTAGCGTCCCACAAGTCAAGAAAGCTGGTGGAGATGTAAATGCTATCTTTGCCAAAGTTAAAGAAATCATGGCGGGTGTTGCCCGTGATGAAGAAGAACTCGCAAAAGTTGAAGAAGATATCAAAAACTTCCTTCTTCCACTTCCAAACCTTCCAGATGACGATCTTCTCCCTGGCGGAAAAGAAAACAACAAAGTCATCCATCAATTTGGAGAACCTCAAAAGTTTGATTTCAAAGCTAAAGATCACGTTGAACTTTGTGAATCTCTTGGACTTATTGACTATGGCCGCGCTGCAAAGATGTCTGGCCATGGTACATGGGTCTACACTGGTTTAGGTGCACAACTTGAATGGGCACTTCTAAACTATTTCATCGCAACACATCTAAAAGATGGATATACATTCATCCTTCCTCCACACATCCTTAACTACGAATCAGGATTCGTGGCAGGACAATTCCCTAAATTCATTGATGATGTCTTCTCACTTGAAGGTGTCTCACCACGTAAATTTATTCTTCCAACCGCTGAAACAGCTCTTGTGAACTTCTATCGTGATGAAATCCTTAGTGAAGATGATCTTCCAAAGAAATTCTTTGCTTATACACCATGCTATCGTAAAGAAGCTGGCGCATATCGTACCGAAGAAAGAGGAATGATTAGAGGATATCAATTCAACAAGATCGAAATGTTCCAATACACCACCGAAGAAGGCGATCAACCAGCATTCGAAGAACTCGTTAACAAAGCTATTGAACTTGTTAAAGGCCTTGGCTTAACATTCAGAGTTTCTAAATTGGCTGCTGAAGATATCTCTGCTTCTATGGCAAGAACATATGATATTGAAGTTTATATCCCAAGTGTTGGTATCTACAAAGAAGTTTCATCCGTATCAACTGCTCATGATTATCAAGCAAGACGCGGAATGATTCGTTACCGTGATAAAGCCACTGGCAAAGTTAAATTTGCTAGAACACTCAATGGTTCAGGACTGGCAACATCTCGTATCTTCCCTGCATTAGTTGAACAAATGCAACAACCAGACGGAAGTATTAAGATTCCAGAAGTCTTAAGACCATATATGGGTGGACTTGAATACATCAAGCCTCAAAAATAATCACTTAAATTGACCAGAGAAATCTGGTCTTTTTAATATGTTTTAATTTTGATATGATAGATATGCCATCGCGATACGTCTACTACGAACCAGGTCAGGACAGGAATGTAGCAGCCTTAAGTAACTAAACTATGTGCGATGGTTTATTTATATGAAAAACATCGATGAGAAATACATGAGAATCGCCTTAAAAGAAGCAAACAATGCTTTGCTTTTAGATGAAGTTCCTGTTGGAGCAATCATCGTTGATGGCGAGGGAAAGATCCTTGCAAAAGGATTCAATAAAAGAGAATCATCTTTTGATCCAACAAGTCATGCTGAGATTAATGCTATTCGCAAAGCCTGCAAGAAAAGAAAAACATGGAGGCTCACCGATTGCACGATATATGTCACGATTGAACCTTGTGCAATGTGCGCTGGAACAATTCTTTGGGCCAGAATGAAAAGAGTTGTTTTTGGCGCGCCTGATTTAAAAGGCGGAGCATTAGGCACAACCTTTAATCTATATTCAGTTGATAATTTAAATCATTATCCAGAAGTTACTCCTTTTGTGTTAAAAGAAGAATGTGGAAATATTATTTCCAACTACTTTAAAGCTAAAAGAGATAGCAAATAATTTATTATTTCGTTTCTTTACATTGTATGAATTTTTACTATACTTAAAATCGAAAAGTAAAACTTTTGACTATGGTAAGTAAATCACGCAAGCATGATCATCTAGACCCAATTGATATTGATCTTAATGTCGGTCTAACCGATAAAGAAGTAAAGATTCGTCAAGATAAAGGTTTAGTTAATAAAATATCTAAAAACGTTACCAAATCTTATGGACGCATTATCTTTGATAATGTTTTCAATTTTTTTAACATTATTTTATTTGCGATTGCCATATTCATGATTATTGTTGGAGCAGAACCACGTAAGTTCTTCTTCGCTTATATTTTGATTGCAAATATTGGTATTGGAATCTACCAAGACGTTAAAGCTAGAAGACAAGTTGATAAGCTTCGTGTTGTTTCATATCCAACTGTTAATGTTTTAAGAAATGGCGCGACTATTGAAATTCCTGCAAACGAAATTGTTTTGCACGATATCGTTATTCTTAAAACTGGAAACCAAATCATTGCTGATGGAACAGTATTATCTGGAAATATTGAAGTAAATGAATCCCTCCTTACAGGAGAATCTAACAACATTCTTAAACAAGTTGGTGATCAAGTTTATTCTGGATCATATCTTACTAGTGGCATGGCAAAAGTCCGTGTTGATAAAGTTGGTAAAGCTAACTACGCTGAAACACTTCAAAGCAAAGCTAAACAATTCAAACGTCCTAAATCAGAAATTCTTAAAACAATTAATACTATTTTCAAAATATTAGGTGTTGCAGTTGTTGTCATTGGCATCGCCACCGCTGTTACATATTGGCTTGAAGGAAAATTCGAATGGCCGGGTATGCAAAACATGGTCGATTCTGACTTTAGAGATAGTGCATTAAAACTTTCTGCATCAATTACATCAATGATGCCAGTTGGCATGTATCTATTTGTATCTATGACACTTGCTGTTGGAGTTATTCGCTTAGCAAAGCATCGTGTTTTAGTTCAAGAATTATATTGCTTAGAAATGCTTGCTCGTGTTGATGTCCTTTGTCTAGATAAAACAGGCACAATTACAGATGGAACAATGAATGTTAAACGCATTGACTTCCTTGGTGAAAAGCCTCAATACGATATTGAAAATGTTTTACTTACCTTAGTAAGTGCAACTGGTGATCAGAACGCTACTGCTGTTGCAATTCAAAACACATTTAAAGATCACGAAGTGCTTCCTTTCCATATGTCGCTTCCGTTTAATAGCGAACGTAAGATGTCCGCAGTTATGCTTAATGATGGTAGATGCTTCGTTTTAGGCGCGAAAGAGTTCTTACCAGTTAAGCATAAAGACAAACTATATGAAGTATGTGAATCATATGAAAGACAAGGTTTAAGAGTACTTGTTTTAGCATATTCAAAGAAAGCATTCACATTTAAAGAAGAAATGCCTGAAGTTAAACCAGTATGTGTTGTTGTTTTAGAAGATCACATCAAAGATGATGCAATTAAGAACATCACTTGGTTTAAGAAAAATGGTGTTGCTATAAAAGTTATCTCTGGTGATAACCCAATTTCTGTTAGTGAGATCGCTAAGCGTGTCGGAGTAGATGACGCTGATAAATGGATTTCACTTGAAGGAATGTCTTTAGAAGAAGTTAAAGATATCGCTCATGAATTCACAGTGTTTGGTAGAGTCTCTCCTGAACAAAAAGAAGTTATTGTTGAATCACTTCAAGGTCATGGACATGTTGTTGCAATGACTGGTGATGGAGTTAACGATATTCTTGCATTGAAAGCAGCCGATTGTTCTATTGCTATGGCAAGTGGAAGTGATGCTGCTAAATCAGTTGCTCACTTGGTGACAATGGATTCTAACTTCTCATCATTACCAGAAGTTGTTGCAGAAGGAAGACGCGTTATCAATAACCTACAAAGAACATGTGCTGTGTTCTTGATAAAGTCTTTCTACATCATGTTTGTTGCTGCAGTATTCTTGATTGCAAGCTGGGCAACTCATGGAAATGTTAAGTATCCATATGATGTTAATATGACAAATATTTGGGAACTCATTACCGTAGGTATTGCATGTTTCTTCTTGTCACTGCAACCAAACAGCGAGAAGACGGAATCTACATTTATGAAGAACATTTTAACCATGGTGTTCCCAGGATTATTAACTCAAATGTTAGCAATGGTTATTATCTTCTCAATCACATGGATTAATCCTGTGTTCTTGCCAAGAGAAACCGCAACTACAATGGCTGTTATTTCATTCACTGCTATTAGCTTTATGACTATTGTATTTATTTCAATGCCATTTGATGTATATCGATCAGTTCTATGTGGAGCGGTAGGATTCTTGGTCGTAGCTTTCTTCTTAATAGATTGCTTCTTATATGCTCCACACAATATTAGTGATAAAAACCCAACAGGAAGTTTCTTCTCCCTTTCATATCACTCCATTAATAATTCAAACTGGTATGTTTTAGTGCTCACAATAGCGCTTGTCTTGCCGCTTTATTATGGAGCGATGGTGTTAGGAAGATTCTTAAATAAACACGCTGAAGAAAAGAGGATGAAAAAATAATGAAAGTAAATAAAGAAGTTTTAGAAGCTTTAAAAAACAACAAACCAGTTGTTGCCCTTGAATCTACAATCATTTCTCACGGAATGCCATATCCAAAGAACGTTCAAACTGCGTTGCTTGTTGAAAAGACAATTCGTGAAAATGGTGCAATTCCTGCTACAATCGGAATCATCGACGGAGAACCAATTATTGGTATGTCTCCAGAAGAGATTGAAGAGTTTGGAAAACGTAAAGGAATTCGCAAAGTATCTCGTAGAGATCTTCCAATTGTATATGCTAATAAACTCTGGGGAGCAACCACTGTTGCAGCCACAATGATTTTAGCAGCTCAAGCTGGTATCGAAATATTCGTTACAGGTGGAGTTGGAGGTGCTCATAGAGGCGCTCAAGAGACATTTGATATCTCTGCTGACTTAGAAGAACTTGGTAAGACTAATGTTACAGTTGTTTCAGCAGGCGTTAAGGCTATTTTAGATTTAAATCTCACTTTAGAAATACTTGAAACAAAAGGTGTTCCAGTACTTTCTTATCAAAGTGATGAATTTGCTGATTTCTATACCAGACACTCTGGAATCAAAATGGAAAATGTTGTTAATTCTCCAAAAGAAATCGCTCAAATTATTAAAGCTAAAAGAGAAAATCATCTTGATGGCGGTATGCTAGTAGCAAATCCAATTCCAGAAGAAGATGCAATGGATGTCGATGTCATTAATGGAGCGATTGAAAAAGCTCTTAAGATGGCAGATGAAGCCGGAGTTAAAGGAAAAGACGTTACACCATTCCTTCTTAAGACAATTGTTGAACTTACAGGCGGAGATTCTCTTGAATCAAATATTAAACTTGTTTTAAATAACGCAAAACTTGGAGCAAAGATTGCTAAAGAATTAACTCAATTATGAAAATAGAAGCAAAGTATCGTGAAGGATTAAGACAACTACTTAAAACCACACCACTTGATGAGATAAATGTGGTGATGCTTTCAAGTTATGTTAAATCGAATAGACAAACCTTCTATTATCACTACCGTGATATTAGTGATGTTGTTGAATCGATTCTTCTTAAAGAAAGAGTTGGTTATGGAGTATATCCAACTGATTTTGAAAGTATCATTAAACCACTTATTGCGTATATCAACTCAAATCATCAATTTATTACTGCTGTCGCCAATTCCTTTGCAAGCGATAAACTTGAAGAATTCTATTATTCGTATTTTTCACAAAGAACAAGCCAATATTTGAAACTATCTCACAAAGCAGAAGCAAACAACGTTGTGATCAATAATCAAATTGTTAGATATGTCGCATCATTATTTGCAAAAGAGATGAATTATTGGACTTTAAACAAAAGAAAAGAAAAACCACTATCGCTTCAAAAGCGACTTGCATTAATGTGGTTTTACTTCATTGATCAATACCCAACAGAAATAAAAGGATTTAAATAAAAAGAACTATTTGATAGAATGGATACAACTAAATAGCTTGTATCCCTTAATGACGAGAGCACACGTTGGATTGGCATGCTCGTCAATCTAAAGAGGAATATTTCCTCGTATAAGGGAGATTTTTTATGAAATCAGAAGACGTAACCAGTTTCATTGTTTACATTCTCATGCTAGGCCTAGCGTTAGCGCTTGGTCTAACCATTGTGAAAGATGCTGTTTCTACCTTACAGATAGGAGGAATTAGTTTTCTTGTTATTAGTGTAACCATTATTGTCACGATTATTCTAAATTCTGCAGGACTTGAATTATTCCATGCTTTAGGTGGCAAAGTTGGTGGCTATATGATTGCCTCTTTAAATATACTTGGTTTTTGCTGGTATAAAGATTCAGGAAAAACTAAATTTAAATTCTCTTTTGACTTCGATGGTTTAACTGGTGAAACCATTTTAGCTCCAAAGAAAGAAAACGCTAAACCAACTGCTTATGTATGGTTTCCTTTCTTAGCATTCCTTATTGAACTTGTTACAAGCATCGTCCTTTATTCAATGGGTTCACTTAAAGGTGCATCTGAAACCATGCAATGGGTCGCGGCCTTAGCAATTGTTGTTGTAACCATCTCATCTATGATGGCGATTTATAACTTCATTCCATTGAAGCTTGACTCCACCACTGATGGATATCGTTTAACTTTAATTACAAAACCTGCAAACGTCGCTGCATATAACGAACTTATGAGAATTCAAGAACTTCAAAGAGAAGGAAAAGAAATCACAAACGTTAAATATTTCGACGAAGTTACTAACTTCACCGCTCAAATCAATTTAATTTCTGTTTACGATCATCTATCTAAAAACGAATTCGATAAGGCTCTTAAATTAATTGATAAGATGGTGGATGTTCCAGACAAAATCTCTAAATCAACCTTATATCGCTTAATTGCTCAAAAACTTTACATCAAGATTCTCACACTTCCATTAAGCGAAGCTGAAAAATACTACGATGCTGAAGTTGGTGATGATATCCGTAGATTTATTTCAAATGACTTATCTATGGAATCATTACGTGCATATATTCTCATTGCAGGAATGCTCGATAGATCTCAAGGTGAAGTTCAATTCGCAATGTCTAGAAAAGTTAAAGCCATGAAACGCACCACAGAAACGCGCGCGAAAATAGAAGAAAAATTATATGATAGCGCGCTCGCGCTTGTGAAACAGGCCCACAAAGATTGGGAATTACAATAAAAAAAGAAGCGGCATAACCGCTTCTTTTAATATGTAATGCTTTAGTCTTTTTCCTCGTAACGAGAGTTATCTTCTTGAGGGAAGTCTTCGTGCATAGCACAAGATTTTTTCTTTCCTTCGAATTTACCAAGAACTTTGTGTTCGTTGGCAAATTTAGCGTTCATATCAAGTGTAGAATCATCATCTAAGAAATCAGTGACAGACAAACCAAACTTATCACAGAGGTAACGTACGTTCTCTGCTTTTGGAGTAGCTTCGCCCGATCTCCATTTCTTAATGATGTTTTTTCTAATTCGATATTTCTTAGAAAACTCTTTTTCGTTGAGATCAAGTTTCTTAATTAAATAATCAACTTTTTCGACTACAGTCATAACAATTTAATTATTTCTTTTCTTTTAGCAAATCACGGATTTGAGCAAGAAGTTCAACTTCGGTAGGTTCTGGAAGTCCAGGTTCAACTGGTGCAGGTCTATCTTCAGGATGCTTCTTGTAGTGAGCTTCACGTGCTTTAGCTTCTAATTCTGCTTTCTTAGCATTGAGAGTTGCAACAACTTTGACGATGATGAATAAAACAACAGCAATGATTAAGAAACTAATAAATGCTGTTAATAATGTACCCCAGTCAATGATTGCTGAGCCATTGAAGTAGAATGCTCCACCGTGGACAGTATAGTTAGCGTTTAACTTATCAGCACCATAAAGAAGGGCTTGACCTTCATCACTGATGCCTGCGTTTTGACCAACTAATAATGCGACCTTATCAAAATCACCTTTTGCGAATGATTGACCGACGCCCTCAAAACCTTTTTGAGCATCGCTTAGGGCTGGAAGAACTGTAACTAATCCTTTCAAGCCTCCAGGTACTGGCCATGTAGCAACGCTAAGTAAGATGTTAACAAATGCTGTAACGATTGCGCTGAAAGCACCACCGATAACAACACCAACAGCTAACATGAAGGCGTTACCTTTAGAAACGAAAGCTTTGAATTCTGCGAAAAGACCAGGTTTATTTTTCTTTGCAGCTTTTTTCTCTGCTCTTTTTGCAGCTCTTTCTTCTTTTGTCATTTAAATATCCTCCTGTAAAAATAATTCTATCATTTTTAAATGTAATGAAAACACAAAATTATCTTTTTTTAATTTTATTAAGATATAATTACTACGCGAGGTAAATATATGAACAAAGTTAAAATTGTTGTTGATTCTACTGTCGATTTAAATAAAGACATGTATGAAAAACTTGATATTAGAGTTGTTCCTCTACAAGTTAGATTTGAAAATGAAACATTCCTTGATGGAGTAGATATCGATCAAGAAACCCTATATGCAAGAGTTGAAAAAGAAGGAAAATTACCATCGACTGCTGCTATTTCTCCAGAAGAACTTGGCAAAGTTATTAAAGAATATATTGATCAAGATATGGACATTGTCTTTTTAGGCATTGGTTCAACCCTTTCATCTACATTCCAAAACTTCCATATTGCTGCTCAAGAATTCCCAGAAGATAGAGTATATGCAATCGATACACTTAACCTATCATCAGGAAGTGGCCTTCTTGTTTTAAAAGCATGTAAACTGCGTGATGAAGGAAAAACTGCTAAAGAAATCTCTGAATTAGTTACCCCACTTGTTCCAAAGGTAAGTGCAAAGTTCTGCTTAGATAGATTTGATTTCATGCACAAAGGTGGACGTTGTTCTGCAATGGTGAAAATGTTTGGACATCTTTTCCATATTCATCCAGTGCTAAAAGTAGTTGATGGCAAATTAATTGTCGAAAGCAAACCACGCGGGCCAATTAAAGTTGCATATAAAGAAATGCTTGAAGAGCTAAAAAAAGATTTAGAGATTGGTGTTGATATGGATAACATCATGATTACCCATGCTGGTATGAATAAAGAAGATGAAAAATATCTTTATGATGAGGTATCTAAATTAGTTGATCCAAGTCTAATCAGAATTACTCATGCAGGATGTATTATTTCTTCCCACTGTGGTTATGGAACAGTTGGTATCTTATACATCAAAAAGTAATCAAGTTATTATACTATAATAAAAGACACTCATTTGAGTGCCTTTTTATTAATTAATTACATCCCACAAAGTGATTTAGTTGTAGAGTTTGTATTGCCCCAAATTCTACAAGCATATTCTGGGTGATCAACGAACGGATTTCTGTTTCTTTGATTAGAATTTTGGACGTAATTGTTTCTATTTAATTCTTGTTGACTTGGAGTATCTTGAAGATGCCATTCAAGCATAGTTGCGATACTTTCAAAAACGTTTGTTAATGCAGGAAATTTTCCACTGTATTCTGAATGATCGTGCCATGCAACCCAAACATACATACAAATTCTAGCAGCATCGCCTTTAACTTGATCAGTTGGTTCGAAATATGTACCGATTTTGCCGTATTGATAACCATTGTATGTTTGATATGAACCAGAAACCTTTCCGTATTTTAAGTTTCCTCTAGCAAGATTGGTGTCTTCGTATGTTGGCCTAATGTGAAGCATATCTGCGCCAGCATTAGTTTGACCCCAACAGCCACTTGAATTAGCTTGTGGCCAAACGTGTTCTCTGTTCCAATAGGCTGCACCATTACTCTTACCTTTTGTTTTGGATTCTTGAGTATAGAAGAAAATCATGTTGCTTGAATTGTTTGGATCTTCATCAGCATTTTGGAGTTCGTTTGTTAAACGATAACCACCACCATCACCACTATATGTTGGGACTTGGTAAGGTTTGATTATTGATGTTAATCTTTTTCTAAGATCACCATCTGGTCCACCGGATAAACTATCAGTTATGCTTTTGTAGTATTCAGAAACAGGAACAACCGGAGGCATGCTCCCGCTGCCTGTTGTGTTGGATGTTTGCGATGTGGTTTCACTACCGCTTGTCTTTTTGCTATCTTTATCGCTATCTGCGTTATTACATCCTGTTAAAAGAAATGCAGTTGATAAAATGATTAATAACTTCTTATATGCTTTCATAATTAATACCCACAGATTTGTCTAGTTTTGTCATTTGTGTTGCCCCAAATTTTACATGCATAATCTGGGTGGTCAATAAATGGATTTCTATTACCTTGGCCATTTGCGTCATTTTCAATGACATTATTTCTATTTAGCTCAACACGCTTCGCTTTATTATCGGCTTCTTTTTCGTAATTTGTGGTTGGGAGATATTGTAGATTCCACTCAAGCATATCACTTAAAGTGCCCATCATATTTTTATAAGCAGAATCAGTGTTTTTATTGAAGTCTCTATTAAATACAATTTCTTCAATTGATAAATTCTTGTTCGCAATTGCACAATAGAAAATAATTCTTGATGCCATGCCACGATAATAACTAACTGAATATCCTGGATCAAAAGAATCTTTTCCGAAGCCTTTACTACCACGTTTCGAATTCTCTTTTGTTGAACAAGGTCTTGTCATGTGAGCATCTTTTTCAACAAGGTTTCCACCTCTAGAATCTGGCCAGACGTGTTCTCTGTTCCAAACAGAAGAACTATATGAGGTACCTAAATCAGCATTGTCATAGAATCCGACAATTCGACCAGGATTATTTGGATCAATGTCACATTTAGAAGCGAACGTTTTTATTCCGTCGTATGTGACATAGTGACTAATTTTTGAAGAATTGAGCGAATTCAATGCATTTAATAAATCAGTTCCTCTTAATGAATCGCTGATGCCGTCATAATATGTGCCTTCGTATGTGGATGGCACATCAATGCCAGGACCTAAATCATCCCAATCGGATGTTGTATTACTTCCACTTGGTGTAGTGCCACTTGGAGTGCTTGAAACTTCACTAGTTTGTTCAGATGTATTATCTTTATCGTTTTCGTTTGCACTTTCTTTTGATTTACAGCCACACAAAAGAAGTGATGTAGAGAAGATGATTAATAATTTCTTAAAGGTTTTCATAACTAATCCTTACATACATTATAAGCGCATAGCGGCAATAATTTCATTAATAAAAGAAAACCTCCTAAAGGGAGGTGTATCTTATTTACCTGATATTGCAAGCTTCTTAATGTAGATGCTAGGTGATTCAAGGCCGTTAAGTTGGAACTCAGAATCACTTCCAATTTCCTTAATGGACGAGAATACTTCTACAAGATTACCTGCAACAGTAATTAGAGATAATGGTTCAGCAAGTTTTCCGTTGCGAATCATAAATCCTTGAGCTTGAAGTGAGAAGTTACCACTTCTTGTATTCATACCAGCATGAAGGCCTTCAAGATTTGTGATATAAACACCTTCTTGAATTGGTGCAAGTAGTTCATCAAGTGACTTCTTGCCTGGCTTCACATATGAATAATGAAGTGTTGAGCCTGTTCTTGCTCCACGAGCGCCATTACCAGTAGGTTCGACACCTGCTTTTTTAGCGGTTTCAAGTGTGTACAAATATGTTTCAAGGATTCCTTTCTTAATAAGGAATTTTTTGTATGTAGCAACACCTTCTTCGTCGTGATATTCAAAGAAGATATTTTTCTTTAATGGATCTTCGATCACTGTTAGTTTTTTACTAGCAATTTGTTGATGGAGTTTTCCAACAAACAATGATGATTTCTTTTCAACTTCTTCAGCATCTAAATTGGATAGATATGCTTTTAAAAGTTGAGAAGAAGTTCTTGGCGATAAAACTGTAGGATATTTCTTGCTTTCGCATTGAACTGAACCAAGTTTTCTGAGTGCATCTTCTGCAACATCTTTAACGAATTTTTCTAAATCAAATTCTTTTGGATCAATTGATGCAAAAACTTTGAATCCTGTTTGAATTTCTTCACCTTGTTTTGCTGTGACTTCTGCATAGTAACTAACTGTAGCGGTTTTATCTTTAAGTTTTAAACCATACGAGTTGGATAATGTTGATTCTGATAAGGTTTCATCGTATCCAACAACAGCAACCTCATCGATGCGTTTGTCATATGCACGGAGTTTTTCTTCAATTAAACGAAGAACTTCAATTTGTTTTGTTAAATCACCAGATAATACTTCTTTATTGAAGACATTTTTCTTGTGATATTTTTCACTTCCTTTGAAGATGATGCTTGGATCATTTGTTTCAATGAGTCCAGCAGTTTCTTTGATTCCTTTGATGAGGAATTCAGGAGTGTCTTTGTCAATTTTTTCAGTGCTAACTAAACCAAATTTGCCATTCACAATTCCGCGTCCAACAACAGAATAGCTATCACTTTCTGTTAGGCTATCAACTTCTTTATGAAAGACAGAACATGAAAGAGAGTATGAGTGTTCAAATATGAGATCAGCGGCTTCAAAACCGTTTTCCTTTGCTAAAACAAAGAATATATTTTCATTCATTTTCATTTAAGTTCTCCTCCGTTTCCTCCAACAAGGATATTTTGGACACGAATTGTTGGTTGACCAACATCTGTAGGAATACTTCCTGATGCTGCTCCACACATACCTTGTGCTCTTTCAAGATCATTTCCGATCATATCGATATTCATGAGAACTTCAGCACCGCTTCCAATTAAGCTTGCGCCTCTAACTGGTTCGCAAATTTTACCATCACGAATGATGTATGCTTCACTACAACCGAAGTTGAATTCGCCAGTTGCAGGATTGACTGAACCACCTTTAAGTGATTTAGCGTATAAACCAAGTTTTGTAGCTTTAATAATTTCTTCTGGAGTGGATTTTCCATTTCCGATAAAGGTGTTAGACATTCTTGATGTAGGTTCGAATTTATATGATTCTCTACGACAAGCGCCATTACCTTCCATGCCCATTCTACGACCATTGAAATTATCAATTAGGTATGATTTAAGGATACCTTTTTCAATTAAGACAGTTCTATGAGTTGGGTTTCCTTCATCATCGATGTTATTTGAGCCCCAACCATTAACGATTGTGCCGTCATCATAGGCTGTGACAATTGGTGAAGCAATTTGTTTACCAAGTTTACCAGCGAAAACAGAAAGATTTTTGCTAACAGCTGATGCTTCAAGAGCGTGACCGCAAGCTTCATGGAAAATAACTCCACCGAAACCATTTCCGATAACGACTGTCATCTTTCCACTTGGACATTCTTTAGCATTTAACATGAGAAGTGCAGAATCAGCAGCTTCTTTAGCGACTTTTTCAACGTCAACGTTCTTTTCAAAGTATTCAAAACCTGCAGATGCACCTGGACCAGCACCACCGACTTCGATTTTATCTCCTTCAGCAGCAACGCAGCTTAGATATGCTCTTGCACGTTCTTTACTATCTTTAAAAATGAATCCTTTTGATGTGATGAGAGTGATATTGTTCACATAGTGAGAGAAACTGCAGTTTCTACGAACAATCTTATCACTTGCTTCTTTCATCACTTTATCGCCTCTTTTTAACCAAGCGATTTTTTCTTCATCACTAACGGTATCATTTGGGCGAATGTGAGGATGTCTATTTTTAACGTTTTTGAGTTTTAATGATTTAACAAACACTTCTTGCTTTCCTTCAAACGAATGAGATAAGGCGCTAGCAAGAGATAATAATCCTTTTTTAGAAACATCATTTGTGTATCCGTATACACTTTGAAGTTTGTTAAGTAATCTAATACCAGCACCATAGGTGTTAGATACTGTAGCAGTTTTAACTTCACCGTTTTCTACACCATAACCATGGTTGGTACGATCTTCGATAAAAATCTCTGCATAATCAGCACCTGTAGACAAACCAGCATTAAGTACTTCAATAGCTTGTTTTTTACTTAGCATGTTTCTCCTCCTTTAAAAATATATCTTTAATATTATACACGCGCACAAAAATTATTTAAGTCATTTACTTGTTTAAATATGTATTTGTTATACAATGTTATTAAACATAGATTATTTTCAGTTACAAAATAATCACGTAATAGAAGAGGAGGAAAATAATAATGAACAAAAGATTATTAGTTCTATTACCAATCGCTTTGTTAACACTTACCGGTTGTAACAAAGATGGAAGCAAAGATAAAAGTGGCGATGATGGTGGTGATGTCGCTTCTGAAATAGTTATCGATAAATCCGTTATCTCACCATTCATTCCAGAAGGAAAAACCTACAATAGCGATCCATACAACTTTGATGTTGGTGGTATTAGTTTCAACGCAACCGCTGGTGTTGGCCTTAAGTCTGCCGAAGGCACAGGAAAAACCAATGGCTTAAACGAACTTGGTGCAATGCAATTTAAAAAAGCAGCCGGTGTTATTAAAAATACTACTGAATATCCAGCCACAAAGATCGTTGTTGAATGGTTAGCCACATACGATAGTGAAGAATCAAAATATTGGCCAAAGGCAAATGCTGGAGAATCAACAACATTATCTGCAGTTACAGCATCCGAATCTAGCCCATTAGCAGGCACCGATACAGGTAAACAACAACACGTCGAGCCACAAGGCAAAGATCCGTTTGAAGCAAAAGTCTATTCATATGTTTCAACCTTCAATTTACCAGCCGGAACAAAATACTTCTCAGTTGGAGATTCTGGTGGTGCAACATACATTACCAAAATTACAATCACAAAGTAATTGAAATTTAATTAAAAGAGATGTCTCAATCGAGGCATCTTTTTTCATTGTTTTCTTGCGAAACATTTATATAAATGATACAATCACCTCGCAACTTTCTTTAGGACCACTCTGGCCTAAGGCGGAAGGAGTTAAGTATTATATGAAAAAAGGTATTCATCCAGAAACACACAAGGTCACAGTTACATGTGTCTCATGTGGAGCAACATTTGAAACAACAACCACCGCAAAATCATTGCACGTTGATACATGTTCAAATTGCCATCCATTCTATACTGGAAAACAAAGATTCGTCGCAGCTGATGGACGTGTCGACCGCTTCAATAAGAAATACGGTTTAAAGAAATAAGTTGATTAGACCTGCTTAATATGGCAGGTTTTTTCAATTAAATTGAAATAAAAGTAATATTAGACTATTCTATTAAAGAGGTTAAATATGAAACGTATTTTAAAGTCACTATTTGTATTATCAAGCGTTGCTGTCTTACTCACCGGATGTAATAACAAATCCAAAGATGATGCTGATGGAGAAGGCGATGTTACACAAGCCAACATCACAGACATCACTGATGGCACAGGTTATTATGAATCTATCAAAGCATCTATGTCAGAAGGTGAAGATGGAGAATTTAGACAAGCATTAACAACATTAGTTAAACCAAGTGGTACTGTCGAGTATTCTTCTGGGTTATCCACTCATCTTCAACAAGCTGATGCTGATCCAGACAATTCTAGCAACATGATTTTCTTCTACACTCAAAAGTCTTTGAAGAAACAAAGTGCTGGTACATGGAATAGAGAACACTGCTGGCCACAAAGTGACTCCAATGGCTGCTGGGGTAAAACAAATGCTGGATGTGATATGCTTCATATTCGCCCAACATATTCAAAAACAAATTCTGATCGCGGCAATTTAAAATATGGCGAAGTTTCTGGCTCATATCTTGTTTATGAAGGATGCGAATACGGAAAGAAAGGCACATATTTTGAACCTCTTGATAAAGTAAAAGGCGATTGTGCTCGCATCACAATGTATGTTTGGACAGCATGGCATGATTACTATGGAAACAAACTTCCTGCAATCACCAATAACTTCCAAAGCATTGATTTAATGATGAAGTGGCATTTTGCAGATTTACCAAGTCAACAAGAAATCAATCGAAATGACTACGTCCAAACCACAGTTCAAAAGAACAGAAACCCATTTGTTGATCACCCTGAATATGCTTGCAAGATTTGGGGCAATCACAGCGATACAACTAAATCCCTCTGTGGATTAAAATAAATCAAACAATTAGAACAAGGAGTACCTCATATGAAAAACAAGTTCTATATCACCACACCAATTTATTATCCAAGCGCTGATGCTCATATCGGCCATGCTTATTGCACAGTTATGTGTGATATTTTAGCAAGATACAAACGCCTAAGAGGAGTAGAAACATACTTTTTAACAGGCACCGATGAACACGGCGAAAAAATTCAAAAGAAAGCATTGGAAAAAGGTGTTACACCTCAACAATACGTTGATGAAATTGCTGCTAAATTCCAAGCACTTTGGAAAGCTATGAGAATTAGCAATGATGACTTCATTAGAACCACACAAGAAAGACATATTAAAGTCGTTCAAGATGTCTTCTCAAAACTATACAAAAATGATGATATTTATTTAGGCCAATATGAAGGCTGGTATTGCACACCATGTGAATCATTTTGGACTGATACACAAGTAGGTGAAGAACATCTATGTCCAGATTGTCATAGACCAGTTCATCGCGCCAGCGAAGAATCATATTTCTTTAAGACACAAAAATATCTTCCTGCTCTATTAAAGATCATGGATGAGAATCCGAAATTCATTCTTCCAATCAATAGAAAGAACGAAATGATGAATACATTCATCAAACCAGGACTTGAAGATCTTTGTGTTTCAAGAACATCCTTTGACTGGGGCATCCAAATTAGAGAAAATCCAAGACATATTATTTATGTTTGGATGGATGCTTTAACTAACTATATTTCTGCTCTTGGATATGATTCAGATGATGAATCTAAATTCAAAAAGTTCTGGCAAGATCCAGATTGTGAAATTGTTCATGTCGTTGGAGCAGATATTTCTCGTTTCCATGTCATTTATTGGCCAATGTTTTTAATGGGTTTAGGACTTAGAACTCCTGATAGAGTATTTGTTCATGGATTGCTTGATTTAAATGGTGAAAAAATGTCCAAATCGCGTGGTAATGTTGTTTCACCTTTGCCGCTAATTGAGCGTTATGGAGTGGATGCTGTTAGATGGTTCCTAGCTCGTGAATTTGCTTTCGGAAGTGACGGTAGATTCTCTCCAGAATTATTTGCAGAACGCACAAATGTTGATCTTGCAAATAACTATGGAAACTTAATCAATAGAACAACATCCATGATCAGCAAATATTTTGAAGGAAAGATTCCTGCTTTATCTAAGTTAAGTGAAAAAGATGAAGCTATGAAGGAACTCACTGAAAAAACAATTAAATCATACGAATTATTAATGGATGATTTAAAAGTTTCTGAAGGATTAACTGCTGTTACTGATTTACTCAATGCTGCAAATAAATACATTGAAGAAACTCAACCATGGGTTTTATCAAAAGAAGGTAAGGTTGAAGAACTCGGCAATGTCATGGCAATACTTGCAAACACAATTATTGTTGCGACAAAACTATTATCACCAGTTCTAGTTGAATCTGCTGAAAAAGTATATGCCTTATTCGGAGTTAAGAAAGAACTTCAAGGTTACGATTCGATTCATGAATTCTGCCCATTCAGTGGAAACGAAGTCTCAAAAGGACAACCGTTATTCCCAAGACTTGATGTCGCTGTCGAAACAGAATTCATCAATTCAATTTCTAAATAAAAGAAAGCCTCTCAATCGAGAGGTTTTTTATTTGTCTAAGTATATCCACATATACAACGCTTGATAACGTGAATATGAAGACACTTTATATTCTGTATCATCTTTGATGATATCAATGTTATCTGTGTAGGAAACTGTGCCTTTATCTCCTTGGAGTTTTAAATATAAATCATTCATCCAATCAGATATTTTTCCTAACATATCATGCTTGTTCCAATATTCATGCATGTATTTAGAATCTTGAGCAATTTCTTTTGTATATCCATGAGTGAAATCATAGTAATCTTGTTCTACATTTGTGCATTTAACTAGATATCCAAGCGAACCAATTGTGCACATGTAGCCACTATAACGAAGATATGGATCAGAAGATGTTAAACAAATGTACGCAGCAACTAGATTTGCATCTTCTTCTCTGATGATTCCTTTTGTATGAGCAATTTCGTGAGCTGTTGTGAATGCATATTCAGCACTTGTAGCAAGTTGATTAACATTTGCTTCACTAGTTGGCCCGAATGCAACACCTGTAATTTGTAGTTCACGATATAACCAACCAAATATATTCATCTTTTTAGCGTGTGTGGTTACTTTTGTGTAGTAATCGCTGTCGAGTTTTTTGAACTCAACTTCCATGATTTGGTCAAGCTCTTTGTTTGTATATGGATTAATCAATGAACCATCTTCTCTAAAAGAGAGTTTTGTGGAACATTCATTAAAATCATCTTGGAATGCCTTGGCGATTATCTTGTAATCTTGAGGATCTTCAATCAATTCTGTGTGTTGAGGAATATCAACTGGTTTTCTGTTATATTCCATACCTGCTGTACCCATGTACACAGTAAAAATTAAGGAAATAACTATTCCAAAATTGAGCCAATATCTAGATGATCCTCTAAATGAGAATCTAATGAGGTGTCTAACAGTCACAACTATCCAGCCGATGATATAAAGAGCTAATAAAATGATGAATAATTCAAAACAAGAGAATGGCAAATAACCAAATATTCTGTTGTTAATAATTTGCTCACCACGAGAGATAGTTCTTGACCACCACTCAGATACGGCTGGTATTAATCTAAGCAGTAATAAAATGATATATGTCAAAAGAATTGAACCAAGTGTGATTAGATTCGCATAAAATCTTTTCTTATATCGAGACATATTGTCATTATATTACAAAATATTTGTGATATATTGAATATATGCTTTTCAAATTTCCTTTATCTTGGGTTAAAAAATATGTCGAAAAACTGGACAAGAAATTTTTGAAGTCACATAAGACATTTGGTAACTTCTCAGTCAAAAAAGATTTAGCTTATATTGAAGACGGGAATAAACTTCATCAACTTGATATTCTTTCACCTGTTCTAGGAAGTGAAAACGGAATAGTTCTTTTCTACATTCATGGTGGAGCATACATTATTGGTGAAAAAGATAATTCACGTATCTTTTGTTCATATTTCACTAACCAAGGTTTTACTGTTATCGCTATCAACTATCGATTCATCGATAACTCAGAAAATATTGATTTCACATCTCAAATGAAAGATATATTTGCTGCATTATCATATATCTATAAAAACAAAGTATTTTTAGGATTGAAGTTAGATAAGTTTTGTTTGATGGGTGATTCGGCTGGTGGCCATATGGCGTTAATGACAGACATCATTTATCATTCAAAAGAAGCACAAGAATACTATGGAATTAAGGAACTTCCTGACATCAATATTAGATGTCTTGGTCTTAATTCAACGATGTATGATTATGAAGGTTTATATGAGAATAGTCACGAATTTCTTTCAAAGAAAGACTCTTTAAAAATATTCTCTAAAAATGCATTAAACAAGGATTATTTAAAATTGAATTCTCCTCGTTATTACATTGAAGAAAAAAGTATCAAACTTAAACCTATTTTTAACTCAACTTCTTTGCATGATCAATTCAAAAACGAATCACTCAAATTCAAGTTATCTTTAGCTAAATACGGCCTAAATCTAGAACACTATTTTGAGACAAGCGTTGATAAAAAGATTGGACATGTCTTCAATCACTTCGAATTTGAAAAAGAAGGCAAGGCGTGTAATGACGCGATGATAAAATTCTTTAAGGCTCATTGCAATGTTGAATAACATTACAAAGTAAAGTAAAATAGTCGCTATGAGTAAGTTAGATCAAAACAAAACCCCATATTTAGATGCCCTTAAAAAATATCTTTCTGAAGATGTTTTGCCTTTAGATGTTCCAGGACATCATATGGGAAACGTTCCAAACAAACTAAAAACCTTTTTAGGTGAACAAGTTTATCGTGCAGACATCAATGCCCCTATTGGCATGGATAATCTAGCTAATCCACACGCTGTTTTGCTTGAAGCAGAACGTTTAATGGCAGATTTTTGTAATGCTGATAAATCATTCTTCTTAATCAATGGAACATCAAGCGGAATCTTAGCAATGATTATGACCGTTTGTAAGGCTAATGATAAAATCATTCTCCCTAGAAATGTTCATAAATCAATTGTTAGTGCTTTGATTCTTTCTGGTGCATCTCCAGTTTATGTTGCACCTAAGTTAGACTCTGAACTTGAGATTGCCAACCAACCAAGTGTCGATGACTATGTAAAAGCTATGCAAAGATATCCTTCTGCAAAAGCTGTATTTGTTATCAACCCAACATACTTTGGTGCAGTTAGTGATTTACGTCGTATTGTTGAAGAAGCGCATTCACGTGGAATGGTTGTTTTAGTTGATGAAGCTCATGGTGCTCATTATTACTTTGATAAAACAGGACCAGTTTCAGCGATGGATGCTGGAGCAGACATGGCATCTGTTTCATTCCATAAAACTGGTGGTTCACTTACTCAATCATCTGTTTTACTTTTGAAATCCAAGACAATCAAACGCAGTGAAGTTCAAAAAACACTCAATATTTTAAACACCACTTCTCCATCCACAATTTTGATGGCATCTTTAGACTCTGCAAGATATTATCTTGCCACTAAAGGTCAAGAAAACATGGATAGAGTCCATAAGTTAAGTGAATATGCTCGTAAAGAAATCGCAAAGATCAAAGGATTTGTTCCTTGTAACAAAGATCACTTCTTAAATAGAGAATGTTTTGACTATGATGAAACAAAGCTTGTTGTGAAGCTTGATCACTTAGACTTAAACGGTTTTGACGTCTATCAACTTTTAAAGAAGAAATATGGTATTCAAATCGAATTAGCTGAGACATACGTTATCATGGGTGTTCTTGCTATCGGAAATAGCCATTCACAAATGGTTAGATTCATCAAAGCACTTAAGGATATTTCAAAAAATCACTACAAAAAATCAATTGAAGTTCCTCAACACGCCTTTGGTATTGATTTCCCATTCCAAATCATTCGTCCAAGAGCGGCATATCATGCTCCTGGTAAGAAAGTTCCACTCAGTGAAGCAATTAATTGTATTTCTAAAGAATCAATCATGATTTATCCACCAGGTATTCCTTTAATTGTTCCTGGTGAAGTGTTCACAAAAGAACTTGTTGAACGCATTGAAGAATATAAGCAATCTAACGTCACCATTCTCAGTGATTATGGTGCTAACTTTGTTAACGCTATTGATACAGATAAATGGGCTAGATATCACGTTTACAAAAATAAACTTGATGATTATCTCCAAAAGAGATTGTCTAATCCACGTGCTGATGGATATGAAATGCCATTTGAAGGTGATAAGCATAGTGGCACAATCATTCTTCTTCCATTTAGAAAAGACACTTGGAGAAAGAATGCTATTCCTGCTCAAATGAATTTCAAAGAAGTTATCACCTCAATTGCTAAATATGAGCCTGTCTATGTTGGCATATCACCAAAGATTTATGATGACGTCATTGAAGAATATGAAAATCTTCCAAATGTTTATCCAATCAAGATTTCATATAACGATTCATGGGCAAGAGATACTGGTCCAATATTCGTGAAGAATGAAAACAAACTAAGAATTGTTGATTTTAGATTCAATGCTTGGGGTGGAGATGTTGATGGTCTATACAAAAACTACAAAGAAGACGATCTTCTCTGTGGTAAACTTGCCAAACTATTTAATGTTGAACGTTACTATCTAGATGATTTCATCCTTGAAGGTGGAAGTATCCACGTTGATGGAGAAAAAACATGTATGGTTACCAAAGCATGTCTTCTTTCCAAAGGAAGAAACCCAAGATTATCTCAACTAGAAATTGAAGAACACTTAAAAACATATTTAGGTGTTAATAAAGTTATCTGGTTAGAAAATGGTATCTACGAAGATGAAACAAATGAGCATGTTGATAACATTGCATGCTTCATTAAACCAGGTGTTGTTGCTCTTGCATGGACAGATGATAAAAATGATCCTCAATATGCTTTTTCAAGTAAGGCATATAAGACACTTAAATCATCAACCGATGCAATGGGTAGAAAAATAGAGGTAGTTAAAATCAAACTTCCTAAGCCACTTTATATGTCTGATGAAGAAGCTAAGAGTATTAAAGTAGGAAGATATGACGCAAAAGCTCGTTTAGGCGGTTCTAGACTCGCTGCATCATACATCAACTTCTATCAAGGCGATAAATTTGTGATTCTTCCTGGCTTTGGAGTACCTGAAGATAAGCTTGCAAAAGCCCAACTTCAAAAACTCTATCCAGAAAAAGAAATCATCCAAATTAATACTAGAGAAATATTGCTAGGTGGAGGAAATATCCACTGCATCACAATGCAAATTCCATATCAAGAGGAGTTTATAAAGAAAAATGAAAATTAAAGTTGCTATCACTCAAATGAGTTGCTCTTCTAACTATGAAGAGAACATTAAAAAAGCTACCGAGATGGTAGAGAAATGCGCCAAAGAAGGTGCGAAAATTATTCTCATTCAAGAACTTTTCTCAAACCTATATTTTTGCCAAGTTGAAGACTATGACAAATTTGGTTTAGCAGAGGAAAGAAAGAATTCTCCTCTTATCAAACACTTCCAAGAAGTCGCTAAAAAATACGGTGTTGTTTTGCCTATTTCATTCTTTGAAAAAAGTGGCGCAAATTACTTCAATTCACTTGTCGTAATTGATGCCGATGGAAAAGATTTAGGACTATATAGAAAAACACATATCCCAACAGGACAATGCTATGAAGAGAAGTTTTACTTCTCTCCTGGAGATACAGGCTTTAAAGTATTCAAGACAAAATATGGAAAAGTCGGTATTGGAATTTGCTGGGATCAATGGTTCCCAGAAACCGCTAGAATTCTCACTTTAAAAGGTGCAGAAATTCTTCTTTTCCCTACTGCAATTGGAAGCGAACCAGTTTTAGTTCGTGATTCAATGCCACACTGGAGAAACACAATGTGTGGTCATGCTGCCGCAAACATTATTCCAGTGCTTGCGTCTAATCGTGTTGGAGAAGAAAAGGCACCTGGATCATCAATGGTGTTCCAAGGATTCTCGTTTATTGCCGATCAACATGGTGAAGTCGTCGAAGAAATGGATAGAGTTGAAGAAGGATACCGTATCCATGAATTTGATTTAAAGGAAATCGATAAAGAAAGAGTAGACTGGGGTGTCTTCCGTGATCGTAGACCAGAATGCTACTCACCATTAGTTCATTACTCAGAAGAAGATGAATAAAAACGATAACAAAAAAGATGTTAGAAAAGGAAAAGTTGATCCTAATTCCATAAAAGAATTCAAGGTCAAAGAGGAGTGCGAACTCCTACCTTTTTTGATTTCAAAATATCCACATCTTTCTCGTAATGCGGTTAAATCACTACTTTCAAATCATCAAGTTGCTGTTGATGGAGCGCCTGTTTCTCAATTCAATTTGAAACTTGCTAAAGAAGATGTTGTTATCGTTTCTAAAAATAGAATCTCAAAGAAAAATAGAAAAGATTTACCAATCATTTTTGAAAATAACGAATTCATAGTCATTGACAAGCCAAGCGGATTACTTTCTGTGGCAAGCGATACTGAAAAAGGTAGAACTGCATACCGCATGGTGAACGATTATGTTCAACAAAAAGATAAACACAACCGCATCTTTGTCGTGCATCGTCTTGATGAAGACACATCTGGTGTTTTAATGTTCGCAAAAAACGCGAAAATTCGTGATGAACTTCAAAAGAATTGGCAAGAAATTGTTAAGTCTAGAAGATACTATGCAGTTGTAGAAGGCATCATGGAGAAAAAAGAAGACACTTTAGTGAATTATCTAAAAGAAAACTCTTTAAATCTCATGTATGTCACTAAAAACTCTAAAGATAAAGATGCTAAAAAATGCATCACCCATTACAAAGTTATCAAAGAGAATAAAAACTACTCACTTTTAGATATCAATATTGATTCTGGAAGAAAAAATCAAATCCGTGTTCAACTTGGAAATATTAATCACTTTGTACTTGGTGATGATAAATATGGTGAACCTGCAAATCCTATTAAAAGACTCGCACTTCACTCATATGAATTAAGCTTTGTTCATCCGGTTACAGGTAAGTTATTTAAATTCACTGCTAAGATGCCTGAAATATTTAACGGTCTTGTTTCAAATAATTTGAAAACAACTAATGCAAATATAAAGAAAAAACACTAAAATACCAATATGCTTAAAAATAGACACGTATCTGCATTTATCTCATCAGCGTTATCTATTGTTCCAATGATAGCGATTATTTTGATAATGCATTTCACTGGTTTAGCTAGCATTACTACAGGTGGAAGCAATTCAAATATTTGGTTAATTCTTATTGGTATGGTCGCTCTTATTGTTGGTCTTGCCTTATTCCAAATTGGTGCATCTTCTTCACTTAGTAAAGTCGGCGAATACATGGGCTCATCGCTTTCGAAGCAAAAGAATATGTTCATCGTTGTTTTGTTTGCAGTCGCCTTAGGTTTACTTATTACATGTGCTGAGCCAAGTATTCTAATTGTCTCTAAGCAAGTGACAATTGTTCCAGGACCATTTAACGCAATCCTTTTGATAGGAGGAATTGCCTTAGGTGTTGGAGTATTTGTTGTTATTGGAATCTTTAGAATTATTCACCACAAATCACTCAAGCTTTGGTATATATTCTTCTACTGTTTAACATTCATGTTAATTGGACTCGTTGCTATCGATCCAGAAAGAAGAAAATTATTGCCATTCATTTTTGATGCTGGTGGTGTTACAACCGGCTCTGCAACCGTTCCATTTATCTTAGCTTTAGGTGCTGGCGTTGCAACAGTTCGTGGTGGTAAAAATGCGACAAACGATTCATTTGGTCTTGTTGGTATGGCCTCAATCGGTCCAATCATTTCAACAGCATTGCTCATCATGATTAATGCAAATGTTCCACCATATGAAGTGGCTCAAGTTGCTGATATGCCAATTTACATGCGTTTCTTAGACGCGCTTATCCCATCTTCAACAGGATACGGAAGTTCAATTGAAGTTTTGATTGCAATTGCTCCAATTTTAGCAATCTTTTTTATCTACAACTTCATTTACATCAAACTTCCAAAGAATAAAATCTTTAAACTTTTAATTGGTTTTGCATACGCATATGTCGGATTAGCAATATTTTTATCTGCAACATCTGCATCAATGACACCTATTGGCACAATTGTTGGTCAAAACCTTGCCTCTAGAAACGATTGGGTTGTCATCGCCGTTGCATTTGTTATTGGACTAGTCACAATTCTTTGTGAGCCAGCTGTCCATGTTTTAACAAAACAAATTGAAGCTATTTCTGATGGACGTATTACTAAGTTAACTGTTTTATTAACGTTATCATTAGGCGTTGGAATCGCTATTGGTTTAGCTGCAATGAGAGCAGTATTCCAATTCTCTGTTTTATATATTGTCATTCCTGGATATGCAATTGCTCTAGCATTATCGTTTGCATGTCCTGATATTTATACTGCTATTGCATTTGACTCTGGCGGAACCGCTTCAGGTCCAATGTCTGCATCATTTGTTTTACCAATGGTTATTGGAATTGTTGTTAGTAGAGCAGGCGGCAGCGGAGAAAATGTATATGAATATGGTTTTGGCGTTGTTGCTATGATTGCGATGACTCCAATTATTGCCATTCAAATTTTAGGCATTATACAAAAGGTCAAATCCGATCAAGCATACGCTGTTATGCGCAAGCACGTCTACTCAATTGAAGATGCTCAAATTATTAATTTTTAGGTGATAGATATGGGAATATTTTCAAAGAAAACTAAGCACGATACTGGTGAACTTCCATCATTAGACAACGTAGTTCAAAAGAAGTTATTACTTTTCATCACTATTGTTGGAAAAGGACAAGCTCAACCAGTTACACGTATATTTGAAAGAGGCGGATCAAGCGCTCAATTCATCCAACGTGGCGAAGGAACTGCCACTAAAGAAATATATGATATTTTAGGTGTTGAAGATAATGATAAAGATATTATCTTTTCATTCATTTCCGAAGACAAAATTCCTGATGTCAAAAAAGAACTAGAAGCATTTTTTGCTGCTAATAAGAGAAACCGTGGTATCGGATTTTCAATTGCATTATCAAGTATCATTGGCGTAAGAGTGTATCAATTCTTAGCCAATACTGTGGAGGATAAATAATATGAACAAATTTGAATTAATTGTCGTTGTTATTAATGCAGGCTATTCTGAAATAGCAATGAACGCCGCTCGTGACGAAGGTGCTCGTGGAGGAACTATTGTTCATGCCCGTGGTACTGGCACAAAAGCTATGGAAGAAAAATATGGAATTATTATTACTCCAGAAAAAGAAATGATTATGATTTTAGTTGATGAAAAGAGTCGCGATAAAATCCTTGCTGCAGTATATAAAGCATGTGGTCTAGCAACCGATGGTCAAGGTATTGCCTTCTCACTTCCAGTCACTGATGTTGTTGGATTGAAACTTTATTCCGATAACGAAGAAGCGAAGTAAAATAACCAAAGTTAAAGACGCCTACACTCGTGGGCGTTTTTTTAAATTATGAGACAAAAACATTTTTATGTTGTGATAAGATAATCGTATGGAAAATGTCACTGAGACTAATTCACTAAAAAGTAAGATTAAAGAGAAACTATCTTATTTTAAGAAACTAGATAATTTCTTTTATTATGTCTTGGCTTTAATAGGCACAGGACTATTATTTTTTGGTTGGGCTTTAGTGACTGAGAAATTCACTACTCCATATGGAGGAGACTTCTCCCAACAAACTTATCAGGCGTATTTCAATATATATGATGATTGGTGGACTTTCTTTAAAACAGGTAAGTTTCCATTCTATGATACGAACACTTATTTAGGTGTTGATAATATTGCATCTAACACATATTACGGACTATTTACTCCGTTTACTTTTATCATTCTTTTCTTCCCGAGAACACTTATTCCTCAAGCAATGGCTTTAGTGAGTGTTACCAGATTAGTTGTTGGTGGTCTATTCTTTAGAATGTATCTCAAATACATGGGTGCAAGTGAAAGAACCGCAAGGCTCTTCTCATTCTCATATGCCTTTATTGGTTGGATGGCGTATAACCTTTGGTTTAACCAATTTTATGAAGTGTTAACTTTCTTCCCACTTGTATTAATGGGAATTGAGAAAGTTTTAAAAGAACAAAAGTTATGGCTGCTATCACTAGGATATTTCTTACTTGGTATATCTAACTACTTCTTCCTTTTATCTTTAGGAATTTATGGAGTTGTTTATGCTGGCTTTAGATATTTCCAAACATTGAAAACACGTTCATTGAAAGACAACTTGTTTGTCCTACTTTATGGATTCCTGGGCTTCTTATTTGGCATGGGTGCATCAATGTTTTGCGTGTTCCCATCACTTTATGCCGGCTTTGCAATTAATAGATCTAACAACGCGAAGTATTTTGATATGCTTCGTTCATATTGGAATTATCATGACTACAAGAATTTCTTCAAAGTCATCTTTAAATGTTGGAACGCATCAATTGTTAACTATGGTGACACATATGGTAAGTATTATTTCTCTTACTATATGCCATATATTTCATATTTCATTCCTCCAGTAAGTGGAAGATATGTCACCACAATTAAATATCACTACTTTGAAAATACAGCATGCTCAATGTTTATATACACTCCAAATATCATTTTGATGGGTGGAGCTATTTATCGTTCAATTAAGAACAAAAAGATATCTCACTTTATAGCATTCGCTGGATTATTTATTGCGTTATTTATTCCATTCTTCTATTTCTTATCAGGCGCATTTGTTACAGCCTATGGAAGATGGGAACTTATTGTAGCAGTTGCTGCTTTAACATACGTTGCCCTTAATTATGACTATAAAGACGAAGTACCGTGGTTTATCATTTTGATTTCTGGTGTACTTGCTCTTATCAATATGATTGTTGTCTACTTTGTCTCACTTAAAGTAGATGAAATGTATGATCTAGTTTCAGCAATGGAAGATCGTGTTGGAATCGTTATTTATGAGATTGCCTTATGTGCAGTTGAAACCGGATTGTTTGCAGGGCTTTGGAAGAAAAAATATCTCACCACTATTATCAATTTCTTAGTAGCGGGTGAAGTTGCAGTTGTTGGAACATTTATCGCTTTCTATCACGGTTTATCTAATATTGATAATCGTGTTGGAGGAGGATTCACAAACGTTAAATTTGAAACACAACTTATTTCAAATATTTCTAAAGACGATCCATCTTACTATCGTATTCAATTCACACGTGCGTATGATGGGAACAATAACTTAGGAATGCTCGAAAACTATAACGGCACATCAACATTCCATAGTTTCTATAACAACAATTTAGATGATTTTATTCATTACTCTCAAATGATGAATAGTGATTCTTCGTGGACCGGAAATAATTTCTCTAAGAGGGCAAATCTAGATGAATTCTTGGGTGTGAAATATTATGTTACATCTGATGAAGAAACCACATTTAAACGTTTTAATGAAGACGGCAATTACATCAATTCAGTTTTCTATGAACCAAACGTTCCACTTAACTATGAAAGAATAGATGATGACGATGATGGATATCGTGTTTATAAGAACAAATACCACATTGATTTCGCTACATCATATTCAGACATCTATTACAAAAAAGATTGTGATGATATCTATGATAATTTCTATCCAACTTATTCTTCAACTAGCTATGTCCTTAGAAATGAAGAAGCATACTTTAAAGGTGCAATACTTGATGATGTAGATGTCGAAGAAATTAAAAGAAACTACGAAGAAGAATTTACTTATTTAGATATGCCTCCTTCAAGAGATGCGAAATTCTTCTCAACGTATTTAAAAGGCGTTTATAAAAATCCAGATAATCAATACTTCGATCCTGTTAATCCATATCGTGATATTAAAAACGAAAACCTCGTAGAAGGTATTCAAGAAAACGGAAAAGGATTACAGATTGTATTTGCTCCAACATATGGTGATTTCCCATATTCTGACGAAGGAATATATTTTGCATTCAACTATCCAATCAAAGGATTTGATGATTATAACTATGATTCAACTCTTTTCCTTGTGAATACAGATGATGAAGTAATCACATATGACTACTATCAACATCCTGCTAGAAACTCACATCATTCTATTAGAGGAATATACACAAAAGAACACGTTAAATATTTCATCTTCGTTCCTAATGGTAAAGATTATGAAACTTATATGACTTTATATTACGAGCCGTTTGAAGATTGTATTGCTCGATATCAAAACGCAATTGATAATGGCGTGCAAGATGTCACATATGATGTAAATAAATTCACATTCAAAACAAATTATGAAACATCTAGATTTGTTGTGACTCAACTTACATATACAGGTGGTTGGAAAGTAACAGCGATTGATGAAAGTGGCAATAAAACAAATCTAAAAGTTTATAACGCTCAAGGCGGATTCTCTGGCTTTGTCGCACCAAAAGGAAACGTCTCTTATGTTATGACTTATGAAGCACCTAACTTTAAGTGGGGTGTACTTATGAGTGTATTCTCAGTGACAGGTGTTGCACTTGGAACTGCTATTCCGTTAATTGTTAAAAGAAAGAAAAAAGAAGACTGAGTCTTCTTTTAATTTAAATAGATTTTGTAAACAAGATTTTTGTTTAACTTATATTTTTCACTTATTAGTTTAATCGCGTCTTTTGAAGATAGACCTTTTTTCACCAATTCATCAACCTCATTTTTAATTTGAGATTCGTCGATTTTAACATCATCGTTTTTCTTTCCCTCTACGACGAGCACCATTTCTCCAATCAATGTATTTTCATCTAATTCAGAAATTGATTTGATATCGCTTCTAATATATTCTTCATGTTTCTTAGTGAGTTCTCTAGCAAGAGTCATCTTGCGATTACCTAGAACACATAACATATCTTCAAGAGTCTTTTTAATTCTGTGTGGAGATTCATAAAAGATGATGGTTGTTTTTAAGTTAGATAGCTCTTCAAGTTCAGCTTTTCTTTCACTTTGCTTAGCAGAAAGGAAACCATGGAAATAGAAATGATCTGAATTGAGTCCAGAGGCCACTAAAGCATTAATAAATGCACTTGGTCCAGATATTGTTGAGACATTAATATCGTTTTCTAAAGCAATTTGAACAAGCTTTGCTCCTGGATCAGAAATGCATGGATATCCTGCATCACTGACATAGGCAACTTTGCTTCCTTTTAATATCTTTTCAACGACGTTTTTGGCTTCACTTACTTCGTTATGTTCTCTTAAAGAAACAAGAGGTTTTGAGATATTAAAAAATGAAAGAAGCTTAGCAGTCATTCTTGTGTCTTCACAAGCGATAAGATCAACTTCTTTTAAAACACTTAAAGCTCTTGGTGACATTTCCTCTAGATTTCCTATAGGAGTTGCTACCAAGTATAAAAGCGGCTTCTTGTTATCAAAGTTTAACGATCTTTCCATTGTTTTTGTTGATGTTTATATTGTTTCAAGTCTTCTAGGTTAACGAATTCAAATCCGTCTTCGTATTCAAGTTTGACCATACGAGAAAGGATGTTGATACCTCCAACTTTATATTGGATATCATTCTTAGAATAAATTTCTCCGATGTGAGGGAAATCTTTCTTAAGTTCTGTATAGGCATCATCTTCATATAAAAGACAGCAGATGAGTTTGCCACAGTGACCACTTAACTTAGGAATGTTGAGGGATAACATTTGGTTTTTCGCTCTATTGATAGAGATACCTTCCATAGAAGTTAAAAATGTTGCACAGCAAAGTGGTAAACCGCACACTCCAATACCGCCAACCATTTTGGCTTTGTCTCTTGAACCAACTTGTCTAAGTTCAATACGGCAATGGAAACGTGCTGCTAATACTTTGAGTAGTTCTCTAAAGTCGACACGGTCATCTGCAACATATGCGATAGTGATTTTGCTTCCATCTAATGCATATTCAGCATCGATTGGTCTCATCTCTAAACCAAGTTTGTTGATTTCTTTCATGGCAATCTCCATTGCTTCAACGCTTCTTTTTTGGTTTTCGCGATAGATGAGTAAATCATCTTCGGTTGCTTTTCTAATGATTGGTTTTAGTTCGAGTTCGGATTTATATTTATCGATACTTACTGGTTCGATAGCGATTTCTCCAACTTGAAGACCTCTAATAGATTCGGCAACAATCTTGTCACCTATTTTTAAATCGGACATATTTGTTCCGAAGTAATATGCTTTTCCTGAGTTAGAAAATTTCACGCCTGCATAATGAGTTATTTCAGCCATTTATTTTCCCTCCTTCGTAATTTCGTATATTACATGATCAAGTAACAAGGCAATATTGACATTTAAATCGAGCCTTGAGATTGAAGTCATGATTGTGAGTAAACTTTTATCTATATGTTTAAGCTTGCCTAGCAATGCTTGCAATATATTATCATAACTTTTTAAAGTAATGTCTCCATTTATTGAAAGATTAAGTAAATCTTGGAAGACATTTGACATCATCTTTAGATATAATCTAGCGACATCATATGATTTGATTGCATTATCAACGACACTTTGGCAAACGTATAAGGCATCTTCTCCACCTTTAATGAGTCCATCAAGCTGCTCATCTAAACATTCTTTGGCAGTTTTATATTCATCAGATTCACTGACCTCAAGAATTGATTGTCCGTCGTTATAAAAACTGCATAACATCTCAGCGTCTTCTTGAGACACTCCATTTTCAATCGCGTCTTGAATGATTTCGTCTTTAGGTGTGAATCTAAAACGTAAAATTTGTGTTCTAGATAAAATCGTTGGAAGAATCTTTGATTCATTTTCAGTTGTCAAAAAGGCATAAATATTTTTGCCAGGTTCTTCCAAGAATTTTAAAAGCGAGTTAACGGCTATCGGCGTCATTGTCTCAACCAAATTGAGAACATAAATCATGATTCCTTTATCTTCTAAGGCTGTCTTATCAAAAGAATCCATGATTTTTTCAATGTCACCTTTTTTGATTTTGGATTCTGCTCCATCGATGATGATTACATCTGGATAATTACCTTCATCAATGCGCATGCACGTGATACATGAGTTACATGCAAGATCATCGTTATTGTCACAAAGAATTGATTTAGCTAAAAATAACGCCGCGTCTTTTAAAGGCATTCCACTGCTACCAGAAAGTAGATAAGCATGTGAAAGCTTCTCTTCTTTAAGAGCGTTTTTGAATGTTTGATATATGATTGGCTGGTATTTTTCTAAATATTGTTTTATTTGCATTGCAATCTTTCTTTAACAACTTTGTAAGTGTCTTCAATGACTTTCTCATATGGTTGAGAAGCATCGATGATTACAAAGCGATCACTAAATCTCTTAGCGAGATCTAAAAATGTTTGTCTAACTTGTTGGTGGAATTCGATTTTTTCTAAATCTAATCTATTAACTTCCCTATTTGCATTAGCAGCAATACGAGCTAATCCAATTTCAGGAGCAACATCGAAAAGAAGTGTTAAATCTGGGAAGTATCCATCGGTTGCGAACATATTAAGGGAGAGAATCTTATCAATTCCAAGACCTCTTGCTCCACCTTGATATGCAAGTGAAGAATCTAAGAATCTATCTGAGATGACAATCTTGCCTTCTTTAGAAAGTGGCCACACTTTTTCAACTAGGTGTTGTCTTCTTGAAGCAGCATAAAGAAGTGCTTCAGTCATGCCATCCATATTTGTGTTTGCCTTATCTAAAATAACGTTACGAATTTGTTCAGCGATAGGTGTTCCACCTGGTTCACGAGTCATGACGACTTCAAAACCTTCTTTTTCTAAACGTTCTGCTACTTTTTTAGCAACGCTGCTCTTACCAGAGCCTTCTGGTCCTTCAATTGTAATGAACATAATTAGATCTTCTTTCTGCCTTCAAGGGCTTTTGATAATGTAAGTGAGTCAGCATATTCAAGATGTCCTCCCATAGGGAGACCATATGCTAGACGTGATACTTCAACATCTGTTGATTCTAATAATTTTGCGATATATAAAGCGGTTGTTTCGCCGTCGATTGTTGGGTTAGTTGCAAGGATAACTTCTTTGACGTTATCTCTTTTGATTCTTTCTAGAAGTGAAACAATTGCTAAATCATCCACCCCTACTCCATTAACAGCGGATAAAGTTCCACCAAGAACATGGTAGACCCCGTCATATGTTGCGAGTTTTTCAAACCCTAACACATCCTTTGGATATGAAACGACGATAATTCTATCTTTGTGACGTCCTTTATCAGAACATATCTCACAAATATCATTTTCAGTGAGAATTCCACATTCGGGACATTTATGAACTTTTCTTTTGGCATCTTTCAAAGCACTGGAAAATAACTCAACATCTTCATCAGACATATCTAAAACAGAATATGCCATTTTCTCAGCAGATTTATGGCCTACTCCCGGGAGTTTAGAAAAGGCATCGGTTAATTTTTCAACGCTTTTGAGTTTTTCCATCTCTTAGAAAAGTCCTCCGCTTCTTCCGGTAATTCTTTCATTGATTTCTTCGCTCTCTTTTTCAATTTGAGCGACAGCTTCATTGACTGCTAAAGCAATCATTTCTTCAACCATCTCTTTGTTTTCAGGATCAAAGGCATCTTTATCGATGTCAATTGATTTGATTTCCTTACTTCCAAGGACTACAACAGTAACTGCTCCACCTTTTGAGACAGTAAATTCTTTTTCTTTAAGTGCATCTTGAGCTTTTTGAAGTTCTCTTTGCATCTTTTGAGCTTGCATTAGCATTTGTTGCATATTCATAAGCTTTTTATCTCCTTGATATCAATTGAAATATCGCTTGTTTTTGGTAATTGTGAAACTTGACGTAAGTTATTGAATGCGCGCACAAGTCTAACAGACTCATCGCGTGATATTGCGTACACGAAGACGTCTTCTTTGCCAAGCATTCCTTTAAGGATCTCACAAATATTGGCTTGATTTTCCTTGATGTTTACCCTTGATGAAAGCTTTGAGAAATCATATTCAAGGACCACTACATCTTTAGCGACAATAAATGGTTTTCCATCTTTAAGTAGCATAGCTACATCACCTAAACTTGGGTGACCAATTAATGAATTAAGTTCACCCCATTTTGCCATCAAATCTTTACGTGCTTGTTTATCTCCGACGACCATTAATTTAATGATTAATTCATCATCGAGTTCATACTTTTCGCCATCTTCAGCAAGAGACATCTTTGGTCCTTCTTTAATCCAAGATGGTTTTTCTTCTACGACTGGTTGAGGTTCAACTTTTGGAACTTCAACAGGTTTAGGTTGCTCAATTGGTTTAACCTCAACTTTTGGTTGTTCAACAACAACTTTCTTTTCCTCAATCGGAGCTGTCTCATGCATTGTTGTGAGTCTAAGAATGATAACTTCGAACATTGTGCGGATATTTGAAACAGTCTTGTAGTCAATTTGAGCCTTCAAGAACGTTCCAATCATTTCATTTAATGAACGAGTGTCGATTAACTTCGCAAGATCATCCGCCATTTCCTCACTTAAAACTGTGAGTTCGCTTTCATCTTTGGTTTTCTTGATGATGAGAACATCTTTTAAGATTTCAAGTAAATCAGATGTGAGACGTTTAAGGTCAACACCACCTTCATAGAAGGCATTAATTTTCTTTAGACATGTTGCAAGGTCACCATTATAGATGGCTTTGATGAATGCAACTTTTTCTTCCAAAGAAGTTAAACCGAAAAGTGAATAGACATCTTCCTCTTTAAGTGATGAACCACTATAGGCAAGGATTTGATCAAGAATTGATAAGGCATCTCTCATTCCACCATCAGCTAAAGCAATGACAGCTTTGACTGCATCATCGGTGTATGAGACACCTTCTTTATTAAGAATATCCACCATTCTTTGATAGATATCTGTATCACTCACTTTAGTGAAATCATATCTTTGACAACGAGAAAGAATCGTTGGAAGGATATTATGTGGTTCAGTTGTAGCAAGGATGAAGATAACATGTGAAGGAGGTTCTTCAAGAGTTTTAAGCAAAGCATTAAAAGCATTTGCAGTCATCATATGAACTTCATCGATGATATATACTTTGTATCTTCCTTTAATTGGGAGGTAGTTGACTTTGTCAATTAAGTCACGAACCTGTTCGACACCATTATTTGATGCAGCGTCGATTTCAATTACATCAGGATGTGTACCTTCAATGACTTCTCTACAGTTAGAACATTCATTGCATTGACACCCAATTCCTTTTTCACAGTTAAGCGCTTTTGCAAATAGCTTTGCCATAGAGGTTTTTCCTGTTCCTCTAGGACCGCAGAAAAGGTAGGCGTGAGCAATCTTATTTGTTGCTAATGCATTCTTTAAAGTTCTAACGATATGTTTTTGACCCGCTACTTCTTCAAAAGTTTGAGGGCGATATGTTCTGTATAATGCTTTATATGCCATATTTAATTACCGTTTTTGATTATACTATTTTTATGACCTACTTAAAAGAATAAAACACGACTTTTAATAATATTATTAATTTCGTGTTACTCCTCTTTATAGAAACTCAAAAATATGATATAATTTGCCTCACTTATGGATGCTAGTATGTTAAAAAGACTTGAAGCCACAAAAGAAAGGCTCCAAGAAATCGATGAAGAATTACTCAAAGAAGATGTCATGAAAGACATGAAGAAATTTCGTGATCTTTCTAAAGAAAGAAGTAACCTTGCTCCTATCGTAGATAACTATGAAAAGTATCTTAAGATTACAAGTGATCTAAAAGATGCTGAAGTAATGTCTCAAGATTCAGATCCAGAGATATCTCAATTCGGTAAAGACGAACATAAACGTCTTTTGGACGATGAAGAAAAACTTGTTGAAGAAACAAAAATCCTTCTTTTGCCAAAAGATCCTAATGATGATAAAAACATCATTGTTGAAATTAGAGGTGCTGTTGGAGGAGATGAAGCAAATATCTTTGCTGGTGATCTATTCAGAATGTACGTTAGATATGCAGAGCATATGGGATATAAGATTCAAATGATTGATGAATACCCATGTGAAGCAGGAGGATATTCTCTTGTTTCCTTTATGATTAAAGGAGAAGGCGCATATTCAAGACTCAAATTCGAAAGTGGTTCTCATCGTGTCCAACGTGTTCCGAAGACTGAAGCAAGTGGAAGAATCCATACTTCCACCGCCACAGTTCTTGTCATGCCTGAAGTTGAAGAAATAGAAGTTGAAATCAACATGAATGATGTTCAAGTTGATACTTATCACTCTCAAGGTGCAGGCGGACAAAACGTTAACAAAACAGAATCTGCAGTTAGAATGACTCATATTCCAACTGGTGTTGTTGTCGCATGTCAAACTGAGAAATCTCAAATTCAAAATAGAGAAATTTGTCTTCAAATGTTAAGAGCGAAAATCTATGCTATGAGGCAAGAAGAACAAGAAGCAAAAATTGGTAACGAAAGAAGACTTAAAATCGGTACTGGTGAACGTAGCGAAAAAATAAGAACTTATAACTATCCTCAAAATAGAATTACTGATCACAGAATCGGTTTCACAGTTCAAAAACTTGATCGCGTAATGGAAGGTGAATTAGATGAAATTTTAGATGCATTAATTCATTACGATCAAGAGATGAAAATGTTAGGTGAGCAAGAGTAATGCCAACCTTAATTGAAGTATATAAAAAAGCCACAAAAAAGCTTGAAAATATTAAAAGAGACGAAAGCGATATTCGTCTCCTTTTATGTGAAGTAAACCACCTCGAAAATATGAGTGAATTTTATCTAAAAAAAGATGAAGAAATTTTAGATTTAGATAGATTCAATTCTCTACTTGAAAGATATCAAAAAAGAGAACCTGTCCAATATATTATTGGAAAGTGCGATTTTTTTGGTTCTAAATTCAATGTCGATAGACGTGTCTTAATACCGCGAGTTGAGACCGAAGAAGTTGCCCTTTATGCACTTAGAAAAATCACCTCAGTTTTTGGCGATAAAAAAATCGTTTTAGCAGATGTTTGTTGTGGTTCTGGCTGCATTGGAATTTCTCTTGCAAAACACACCGAAATTTCTACCTTATTTTTAAGCGATATTTCGCGTGATGCTTGTGATGTTGCTGCCTCAAATTTAGCTTTCAACGAAATAAGTGGATTTGTACTTAATGGTGATGCTTTAAAACCTTTAATCAAACATAACATTAAGGTTGATGTTATTGTGGCTAATCCACCATATATTTTAAATAAGAACGATGTTCAAAAATCGGTCCTAGATTATGAGCCACATAACGCTCTTTTTACCACCGATAATTTAGATGTTTATCGATCAATAATTATGGATGCACAAAAAGTAATGAACGACAAACTTTTAATGGTGTTTGAAATTGGATACGACTTAAGAAATAAACTAATTACACTTCTTCAAGAACTCAATATCCCGTGCACATTTACTTTTAGAAAAGATATGAATGGAAATGACCGTATCTTTTCCATCCTTTTGGAGCGTACAATAGAAGCATGAAAGAGTTTAGAATAGATCAATTATCTCAAGCTGCTAATATCCTTCGAAATGGAGGATTAATTGCCTTTCCAACAGAAACAGTTTTTGGCTTAGGTGTTATCTATGATAACAAAGAGTCTTATGATAGACTCATCGATGTTAAAAGAAGACCTCCGGAAAAGCCATTCACATTAATGTGTTCGTCATCAAGCGATATTGAAAAGTATGCCTATCTAAACGATAAAGCCAAAAAATTAATTGCCGCTTTTGTTCCTGGTGAATTCACAATCATACTAAAAGCTAAAGAAAATTTACCTTCTTGGTGTGTATCTAAAGAAGGAATGGTTGGCATTAGAGTCCCTAACGACATAAACATTCAAAAACTTATTAGTTTAGTCAAAAAACCACTTCTTGTTCCTAGTGCGAATAAATCAGGTGAGCCACCACTAACTAAAGATAAAGATGTATTAAATACATTCTCTAACGAAATAGATGGTATAATTCTAGGGGAATCAAAGAGTAATGTTCCATCTACAATCGTTATAGTAAATGATGACGATGTTAGCATTGTTCGTTTAGGAAAAATATCAAAAGAAGATATTGAAAAAACATTGAAGGAGTAAACAATATGAAATTAGCAATTGGAAGCGATCACGCTGGATATAATTACAAACAAGAAATCATTAAATATCTTTCAAGTAAAGGTCATGAAATGGTTGATTGTGGCACTAATTCACTTGAATCATGTGACTATCCTATTTTTGGTAGAGCAGTTGCTCAAAAAGTAGCTAACAAAGAAGTTGATTTTGGCATTGTTGTTTGCTCATCTGGTGAAGGAATCATGATGGCCGCTAACAAAGTTAAGGGTGTACGTGCAGGTCTTGCATATAATGATGATGTCGCACGTCTCATTAGACAACATAACAATGCAAATGTTATTGGCTTCGGTGCTAACTTCATGGAACTCAAAGATGTTTTAAAAAGAATAGACATATTCCTCTCCACTGACTTCGAAGGTGGACGTCACGAAAGACGTGTTAATGAAATAGAATAAAAATATTTTAAAAATTATGGAAGCTGTGCTTCCATTTTTTTGACCTCTGACACACTTTTTGATTTTTAGACTAGATAAAGGGTAGGAGGATTTTTATGTATGGAGAAAATAAAAGTGAAAGAGGTAGAAATCTCAATTACAGGGATTGCAGATGACGATTTCATTAATCTTACAGACATTGCAAAGATTGCTAATAGCGAATTCCCGTCATATGTAGTCAAAAATTGGCTGAGGTTAAGAAGTACAATTGAATTTTTAGGACTTTGGGAAAAAATAACTAATCCCAATTTTAATTTGGTCGAATTCGACCATTTTAAAAATGAATCTGGCACAAATTCTTTTGTGATGACAGCGACAAAATGGGTGAAGCAAACGAACTCTGTCGGATTCAAAACCTCTCGAGGAAAGTATAGTACAGGTACGTATGCACACAAAGATATCGCTTTGGAATTTGCATCGTGGATTTCTCCGGAAGTAAGACTTTACATTATTAAAGAGTTTCAAAGATTGAAAAACAAAGAATCTAACCAACTTGAATGGAATGGCAAAAGACTCTTAAGCAAATTGAATTACCTTATGCAAACAGAAGCAATTAAAGAAAAACTGATATTGGTCAACTTAACCACAGAGCAAAAAAATTCTATCTATGCATCTGAAGCAGATCTTATAAACGTAGCTCTGTTTGGTACAACGGCTAGTCGATGGAGAGCCATGAACCCAGAACGAACAGGCAATATCAGGGACTATATCTCAACAATTGAATTATCTATTTTAAGTAATCTTGAACTAATTAATTCAAAACTAATTGAACAAGGCTATTCTCAAAAAGAAAGGTTAATGATTCTTAATAGAGAAGCGAATAAAGAAAAAGAATTGTTCAAGAGTAAAAATCCAAAAGAAGTTAAGCTTATAGAAAGTGTTCAAAAAGGTTTATGACAGGCTATGTTTGTCCAAGATGTGGAAACAACGATATCAAATATATTGGATATAAAAATGGCAAACCATATTGTAGAAAATGCATATCCTTAAAAGGAGAAGAGGCAAAGCCTTTTCACTATAGTGGTGCTAAACCAGTTTTACATCTTGATTACTCTTTGTCACCTGAACAAAAGAAAATATCAAATCAGGTAATTTTGAATTATGTTCACGGCGTGGACACATTGATAAATGCCGTATGTGGAAGTGGTAAAACTGAGCTCATATACGGAGTGATTCAATATGCGTTAGTTCAAAAACATCCTGTTGCATTTGCTGTACCAAGAAGAGATGTTGCAATAGAACTTTTCTATAGAATCAAATCTGCTTTTCCAAATAATTCTGTCACATGTGTTTATGGTGGACACACATCGAACTTGAATGCTGATATTGTTGTTTTAACTACACATCAACTATATAGATATCAAAATTATTTTAAGTTAATTGTTTTAGATGAAATTGATGCTTTTCCATATAACGGAAACGAACTTTTAACAGCCATGTTTTTAAGATCTTTGTCAGGTCATTCTGTTTTAATGAGCGCTACCCCGTCAAAAGAAATTCTTGAATACTACAAAGGAAAAAACAAAGACATTTTAGAACTAAATACAAGGTTCCACCATCACCCATTGCCAGTACCTAAAATTGCAATTATGATAGGACCGATAAAACTGATGTATTTGATAAAGAAATTGAAAGAGTTTATCAAAGATAAAAAACCAGTATTTATATTTGCTCCAACAATTGAAATTGCGGAGTCACTTTTTAAGAAAATAGACCTTGTTTTAAAGGGTGGAAATCTTGTTCATTCTAAGAAAAAAGATAGACCAGAAATAATAGATGATTTTCGTAAAGGTAAATACTCGTTTTTGGTGACTACCGCTGTGCTTGAACGCGGAGTCACAATTAAAAATCTCCAAGTGATTATCTATGATGCTGATCATGAACTATATAACGAATACAATCTTGTCCAAATTGCTGGACGAGTAGGAAGGAAATATGATGCTCCAGAAGGCGAAGTCATTTTTCTTGCGTCTAAAAACACAGATGCAATGCAAAAAGCAAAAGACACAATCTTGTCCAAAAACAAATATTTGTAAGATTTGCTTTGAACCAATCGAAGATAGTTCTTTGCACTCAGTTTTGTTTTCTGATGCATCTATTTGCCACAAGTGTTTCAACAAGTTCAAACCAGTTTTTAACAAATTTGATGTATGTGGAGTGAAAGCGATGAATATCTTTAATTACGATGAAGTTGTTAAAGAAAAACTATATCAGTTAAAAGGTTGTTTTGATATTGAACTCGGAAGTGTTTTTCTTGAATACTTTCGACCATATCTAAAACTTAAATATTTAGGGTATCAAATTGTACCTGCTCCATCACATAAATCTCATGATGAAATTCGTGGCTTCAATCATGTTGAAACCATCTTCTCTTCATTAAAAATGAAAATGATTAAATGTATTGAAAAAACAAGTGATGTTAAACAATCAGATTTATCTGCTAAAGAACGTGAAAAAATATCAAAGAATTTAATCATCAAAAATGGTGAACAAATAACAGGCAAAAAGATACTTATTGTGGATGATGTTTTCACTACTGGATCCACTGTAAAAGCGATGATAAATTTGATCAAAAAATATCACCCAAAAAAGATAAAAATATTACTGCTCAGCAAGACATTTTCTCTTTCTGAAAGGTAATATTTGTATAAGCATTTACTAAATGCTAAAATATTAAAGTTACTGCGCTCAAGGAGTAAAATATATGGCCAATTTTATTGAAAAACTATTTAGGGTAGATCAACGAGTACTCAACAAATATTCTCGTGAAGCTGACAAAGTTCTCGCATATGAAGACACTATGCGTGCTTTAAGTGATGATGAACTTCGTGCTAAGACGGCAGAGTTTAAAGAAAGACTCGCTAACGGACAAACTCTTGATGATATCAAATATGAAGCAATGGCCGTTGCTCGTGAAGCCGCATGGCGTACTCCTTTGCATCAATTCCCATATAAGGTGCAAGTTATTGGCGCTCTTGTTATGCATGATGGCGATGTAGCCGAAATGAAAACAGGTGAAGGTAAAACTCTTACTGCCACCATGGCAATTTACCTCAACGCTCTTGCAGGTAAAGGCGCATACGTTGTTACAGTTAACGAATACCTCGCTGCTCGTGACGCTGAATGGATGGGACAAATCTATCGTTTCTTAGGTTTAACCGTAGGTTGCAACCTTAGAGAACTCACCACTCAAGAAAAACAACAAGCTCACTTATGCGATATTTGTTACACAACAAACTCCGAACTTGGCTTTGACTATCTACGTGATAACATGGCCAAGTCTAAAAGTGGACGCGTCCTCCGTGGACTCAATTACGCTGTTATTGATGAAGCTGACTCAATCTTAATTGATGAATCAAGAACCCCTCTTATTATTTCTGGAGGAGCTAAAGCTACAGCTTCTCAATATACAGTTGCAGACCGCTTTGTTAAAACACTTAAAAAAGATAAAGACTTTGATGTCGATATCAAAGATAGAACTGCTAGCTTAACTGAAGAAGGTTCATTAAAGGCTGAAAGAATGTTTGGTATTCGTAATCTTTATGATCCAGAACATCAAGATCTTGTTCACCGTATTTATCAAGCTCTTAAAGCTAACTACATTATGACTAGAGACGTTGAATATATGGTTGACCAAGATCATCAAATTCAATTAATTGACCAATTCACAGGTCGTATCCTTAAAGGCCGTGAATATTCAGACGGTTTACAACAAGCTATTCAAGCTAAAGAAAACGTCGAAATCAAACAAGAGACAGTTACTCTTGCTACTATTACATATCAAAACTTCTTCCGTTTGTTTACAAAAATGTCCGGTATGACTGGTACTGCTAAAACAGAAGAAGAAGAATTCCAAAAAATTTACAACATGCGTGTTGTTACAATTCCAACCAATAGACCAATTCAAAGAATTGACGCTATTGACTACATCTTCGCTCACAAGCAAGAAAAACTCGCTGCTTTAGTTAAAGAAGTTAAAGAAAGACACGAAAAAGGACAACCAATTCTTATTGGTACAGTTTCCGTTGAATCTTCTGAAGAAGTTTCTAATCTTCTCACAGCAGAAGGCTTAAAACACGAAGTGTTGAACGCAAAGAATCACGCTCGTGAAGCTGAGATTATTTCTCACGCAGGTGAAAAAGGCGCTATCACAATCGCTACTAACATGGCTGGTCGTGGTACCGATATTAAGATTGATGATGAGGTCAAGTCCCTTGGTGGACTCTGTGTCTTTGGCACAGAAAGACATGAATCTCGTCGTATTGATAACCAATTACGTGGTCGTAGTGGACGTCAAGGTGACCCAGGATTCTCTAGATTCTATATCTCCTTTGATGATGATCTCTTAAAGAGATTCGCTGCTGAAAGTGTTCAAAAGAGAATTGAAACATTTGGTGAAGGACCGCTTGAATCAAAACTATTCAGCTCCGTTATAACAAATGCTCAAAAACAAATTGAAGGTCAAAACTTTGATATTCGCAAAAACTTACTTGATTACGATGATGTTATTTCTCGTCAAAGAAAAGCTATCTATGAGAAACGTGATGCGATCATGTTTGCAGATAGCATTGATGACTTAATTCAAGAGTTCTTTGCTACAACTGGCTTAGTTCTTGCTCATAAGGCTGTCCCAGAAGAAAGCAAAGATGGACTTATCAGTGGCGAAGCACTTCGCAAGTTACTTGAACCAAGATATATGCCAGAAGGTTCGTTCAAAGAATCAGCATATGATCTTTCTCCAGCTGAAGAAGCAGGTCAAGATTTAGGCGATATGCTTTACGATATTTACCAAATTCGTCGTAAACAATGGCCTGAAGAAGTCGCTAACCAAGTTGAAAGAGAAATCGCTCTTCAAACGATTGACCAAAACTGGACAAAACAAATCGATACAATGGCTAGACTTCGTGAAGGTATTCACCTCCGTAGTTATGGTAACGTTAACCCACTTCAAGACTACGTTAATGAAGGCCAAGCCCTCTTTAGAGAATGTATTGAAAATATTTCTGTTGAAGCAGCATTTAAATTTTTAAATGTTGTCGTTCAAATTAGAAAACAAGCCGAAGCTCCAAAGGAAGAAACTAAAGGAGCGGTAGACGTTGAAAGTAAGGACAAAAAGGAATAATGAAAGAGCTACAAGAACTCAAATTAGCTTTAAACGAGTTAACTGAGCAAATCTATAGACTCGGTGACTCTCTTTGACCTTGCCTTCTTAAATGACAAAATTGAAAAACTAGAAAAAGAACAAAATCGTGATGACTTTTGGAACGATCAAAAAGCCGCATTAGCCATCATCGATGAATATAATGACGTTAAAGAAGAACGCGATACTTATCTCAAAATAGATAAGACTCACAAAGACATACAAGACCTCCTTTTAGCGTGCACAAACGAAGATGAAGACACCAAAAATTTCATTGATGAAATGATTGATGATCTTGCTAAAACAGTTAAGGTATTTAGACAACGTCTCCTTTTTAAAGGAGAATTTGATAAAAACGATGTCATTTTAGAAGTTCATAGTGGCGCAGGTGGAACCGAAGCTCAAGACTGGGCGGACATGCTTGCAAGAATGTACGTTAGATGGTGTGAAAGACATCATATGAAGTTCCAAGTTGTGGATTCTCAACCAGGAGAAGAAGCTGGAATTAAATCGATGGTTCTTTCAATCAAAGGAAAGAATGCCTATGGTCTTCTTAAAAGCGAAAAAGGTGTCCATCGTTTGGTGAGAATTTCTCCTTTTGACGCGAACAAAAGAAGACATACATCATTTGCCTCAATCAACATTGTTCCTCAATTTGAAGGTGACACGACAATCAAGATTGAAGACAAAGATTTAAAAGTTGATACATATCGTAGCGGTGGAGCAGGTGGACAAAACGTCAACAAAGTTGAAACCGCTGTTAGAATTACACACATTCCAACTGGAATTGTGGTCTCATGTCAAGTCGAAAGAAGCCAACTCTCTAACCGTGAAATGGCGATGAATATGCTTAAGAGCAAACTCTATCAACTCGAAATCGAAAAGAAAGAAAAAGCCCTCAAAAACATTGTTGGAGAGCAAAAGGATATTGAATGGGGGAGCCAAATCCGTTCATACGTCTTTTGCCCATATACAATGGTGAAAGATAATCGCACAAATTATTCTGAAAGTGATGTTGACGCTGTCATGGATGGAAATCTTGATGGTTTCATATATGCATATCTTGATATGCTTGCTAGAAACAAAGAATTAAAATAATGCCAGAACATCTATTTAAAATTGAATCGAAATATAAGCCTACTGGTGATCAACCTCAAGCCATAAAAGAGCTTGTTGATGGCATCAATGAAGGCAAGAAATTTCAGGTTCTTTTAGGCGCGACTGGTACAGGAAAAACATTCACTGTTTCAAACATCATTGAAAAGGTTCAAAAACCAACTCTTGTTATTGTTCACAATAAAACATTAGCAGGACAACTATACGAAGAATTCAAACAATTATTCCCACATAACCGTGTTGAATACTTTGTTTCAAACTTTGATTTTTATCAACCAGAAGCTTACCTTCCAAAGTCAGATACATACATCGATAAGTCTGCAGTTATGAATGAAGAAATTGAGATGCTCAGAACGTCTGCAATTAATTCAATCTTAGAAAGAAGAGACACAATTATTGTGGCATCTGTTGCCTCAATTTATGGTTTGACTGACCCAGATGAATACCGTAATTTAGCGTTTGATATTCGTGTTGGAGAAGAGATTGATAGAAAGGAATTTTTCGCCAAACTTGTGGACGCTCAATATCAAAGAAATAGCCTTGATTTAGGCCCTGGTTCTTTTAGAGTTAGAGGAGACGTAATTGAGGTTGCTCCTCCTCACACTGATGATTTTATCATCAGAATTGACACTTTTGGCGATGAAATCGAAACAATTTCGGAAGTAAATAGACTCACTGGCGAAGTTAAAAATCAATATAAGACATATCCGTTTTTCCCAGCCTATGATCACGCTTCAACAAGAGCAAGAATTAAACGTGCTGTAACCACAATTGAAGAAGAGTTAATTGATAGACTCAAATTCTTCAAAGATAATGGCAAGCTTCTTGAAGCTGAACGTCTTGAAATGAGAACAAGACAAGATATGGATTCGCTCCTTGAATTCGGAATGTGTCCAGGTATTGAAAACTACTCTCGTCATATTGATGGAAGAGCACCTGGAAGTAGACCATTCTCTTTGATTGATTATTTCCCAAAAGATTTCTTAATGATCATTGACGAATCTCACGTTACACTTCCTCAATTACATGGAATGTATAATGGTGATCGTTCTCGTAAAGAGACACTCGTGGAATATGGTTTTAGATTACCAAGTGCTCTAGATAATAGACCACTTCGTTTTGAAGAATTTGAAAAGCTTATTCCACAGGTAATTTTCACATCTGCTACACCTGGAGATTATGAACTTGAAAAAACTAATGGAGTTGTTTCTGAACAAATCATTCGTCCAACCGGTTTAGTGGATCCAGAGATCGAAGTTAGAAGATCATTAGGTCAAATTGATGACCTCATTTATGAGATTAAAAAGAGAATTGAAAGCAATGAAAGAGTTATGGTGGTAACCATCACTATTCGTATGGCAGAAGACCTCACGGCTTTCTTAAAAGAAAGAGGCATCAAAGTAGCCTATCTTCATAACGAGACAAAAACACTTGAAAGAAGTGAGATTATTTATCAACTTCGCAAAGGCAAATATGATGTTTTAGTAGGCATTAATCTTTTAAGAGAAGGCTTGGATATTCCTGAGGTTTCTTTGATTGCAATTTTAGATGCTGACAAGGAAGGATTCTTACGTTCAACACGTTCACTCATTCAAATTATTGGTAGAGCAGCCCGTAACAAAAACGGAAAAGTTATCATGTATGCAGATAATATGACCGATTCAATGAAGGCTGCCATTGATGAAACAAATAGAAGACGTTCCATTCAACAAAAATACAATGATGACAACGGAATTATCCCTGAAACAATCATCAAAGAAGTGCGTCCACCAATCAAAAATATTCAAACTGAAAAAGATAAGATGGATAAACTTTCTAAAGTATCTTCACGTAGTGAAATAGAAAAAGAAATCAAACGTCTTGAAAAAGAAATGAAAGCCGCTGCAAAAGAATATGACTTTGAACGTGCTGCTGAAATACGTGATGTCATTATTGAGTATCGAACTTCACTTAATAAATAAAGCGTTTGCTTTATGAATTAGTTTGTGCAATTATATTAAAGCAACTTGAAAGGAGGAAACAAAAATGAAATGGTATGATGTTATCTTATTAATCGTCTCACTCATCATCATTGTTTTATCCTTGCTTCAAGGTGGTAAATCAGAAGGTGCCTCCGGTGCTATTACTGGTGGTGGAATGAACATCTTTGTTAAAACAAAAGAAAGAGGTTCAGAAAAAATCATTACATGGTTAACCTTCTCATTTGTTGTTGTATTCATGTTCTTCGCTATCTTCATTAGCGTATATCGTGGATAAGACAAACTAAGTACCGCATCAGGCGGTATTTTTTTATGTTTGTCACATTTATAATGTGATACAATAGTTCGCGAGGTAGTTATTATGAAAAAATCTGTATTAAAGAAATATGCAAAACTCATCGTTAGAGTAGGCGGCAATGTCCAAAAGGGACAAGATGTCGAATTATTAATTGGAGTAGAGCAAGAATTACTCGCTACATACATTGTTGAAGAATGCTATAAAGTAGGCGCCCGCAAAGTCAATGTTCGTTGGCAAAGTGATAAGACTGCTAAAGTTGCCTATAAGAAAGCAACTGTTAAAGCTCTTTCAACTATGGAAAATTATGAGATTGAAAGACAAAGATATCTTTCAGAAAAGCTTCCAGTCATGATTTACATCGAAAGTTCTGATCCAGACGCTATGAAAGGTGTCAATCAAGCCAAGATTGCTAAAGTCAGCCAAAACGTATATCCAATCATCAAGCCATTCCGCAAGATGAGAGAAAATAAATATCAATGGATTATTGCAGGTGCTGCATCACCTGAATGGGCTAAGAAAGTTTTCCCGGATCTTCCTAAAAAGAAAGCTGTTGAAGCTTTATGGGATGCAATCATTAAAACATCCAGATGTGACAACGATGATCCGATCAAAGCCTGGAAAGAACACAATGATGATTTAAAGAAGAGAACTACAAAGTTAAATTCTTTGAATTTAGATTATCTCCATTACACATCTAAAAATGGTACAGATTTCAAAGTATGGTTACTTCCAAATGTTAATTGGTTGGCAGGTGGAGAAGAAGCTCTTGGTTCAAATATTTTCTATAATCCAAATATTCCTAGTGAAGAAGCATTTACTTCTCCTTGCAAAGGAAAAGCAGAAGGTATTGTTTATTCTACAAAACCACTTTCCTATATGGGTGAACTCATTGAAGACTTCTCAGTGAGATTTGAAAATGGCAAAGCAGTAGAGGTTAAAGCTAAAAAAGGTGAAGAACTTCTAAAACAAATGATTAAAATGGATGAAAATGCATGTTACTTAGGTGAATGTGCTCTTGTTCCATTTGATTCACCAATCAACAACACAGGTATTCTTTTCTTCAATACTTTGTATGATGAAAACGCAGCCTGCCACTTAGCTCTTGGAAGAGGATTTACTAACTTAGTCAAAGACTATCATAAGTACACAGAAGAAGAACTCATCAAGATGGGTATCAATGATTCTCAAATTCACGTTGATTTTATGATCGGTTCAAAAGATTTATCAATTGTTGGATACACTCGTGATGGTAAAAAAGTCCAAATCTTTAAAGATGGAAACTGGGCATTTTAATTAAAAGAGGTAGAATTATGCAATTAGTTATTTTGGCAGCAGGAATGGGAAGCCGCTTCGGTGGGCTTAAACAAATGGAGCCAATGGATGAAGCTGGTAACTTCCTATTAGATTATTCAGTATATGATGCTAAACAAGCAGGTTTTGATTCTGTTGTGTTCATCATCAAAAAAGATTTCTTTAAAGAATTCAAAGACAGTATTGGTAAAAGAGTTGAGAAACTCATTAAAGTCGATTATGCTTTCCAAGACTTAAACGATTTACCAGCTGGATTTAAGTGTCCAGAAGGTAGGGAAAAACCTTGGGGTACCGCTCATGCGATATACGCGGCACGTGAATTCATCAAAGAAGATTTCATTATCATTAACGGTGATGACTTCTATGGAAGAGATGCTTTCATGGTTGCTGCTAAATATATCAAATCATTACCAGCTAATTCCAAAGGAAAATACGCCAATGTTGCCTTCAAAGTTTGTAACACAATGACTGAAAATGGTTCTGTTAAACGCGGCGTTTGCTTTGAAAAAGACGGCATGTTATCTCGTTTGGTTGAATCATCAATTCAAAGAGATAAAGACGGCAAGATTATTTGTTCACCACTTGATGGAAGTGCTTCATTTGAAGTTAAAGAAGATCAACCTGTCTCAATGAACCTATTTGTCTTCAACAAAGACTTGATGGATAAGTTAGAAGAAAGATTCCCAGCCTGGTTAAAAGATAATATTGGCGATCTTAAAGCCGAATTCCTTATTCCAACAGTTGTAGATGAACTTGTCCACGAAGGAAAAGCCACACTTAAATTATTATCAACATCATCAGTCTGGTTCGGTGTCACATATCGTGAAGATAAACCAGGTGTTGTTAAAGCCTTAAAAGCCTTAGTTGATAAAGGCGAATACAAAGAAGGTTTGTATTAATACAAAAAACGGATCATCGCGATCCGTTTTTAATTTGCTTAGAAGAAGTTTTCACCCCACCAGAAGTCAAACCAATCATCCCAATCATCTGGTGCGTCATGGTAATGATCTTCATGTGGTCTATCATGGTGATACTCACCATCTTTAGCGTGATCAATTACTTCACCAAACATGAAGTTAATTTCTTGATTGAACATGTGGAAGAATTCGCTTAATACATCAGCGTAATATTCAATTGTTCTAATAACTTCATCATATTCATCTATGTTATTTTCATCATTTATAATAAATGAAACCTTTCTTAATGAGGCTGCAAATTCTTTATAGTCTTCAATTGTTAATTCCATGCCTCCTTCAGGACCTTCTGGGCCTGGACGAGTGAAACTACGATGATGTGGATGGTCATGACCATAGTCATCCCACCAATCCCATCTATCATCTTCAAGAGGTGGAAGCTTATCTGGCTTGTGTTGATGGAACTTCTCATTGAAGATTTTGGCTAATTCTTCGTATTTAATTGATAAGCTTTCATATAGTGAAACAATATCATCTATAGCTTCTTGATATTCAACACAATCTTGAAGATCCTCAAGGAACATTTCTTTCATTTCTGCATCAGAAATCATTTCATCGATGAATCTAAGATATTCAAGGTAATCTTGCATTTCTTCTTTAGAAGCATCTTTGTATTTCTCGAGCCAATCTTCATAGTTTGTGGAGAAACAAAGAACTTTAACAGTCTTACCTTCTTTTGTGACAAATAAACGAGTGACATATTCATAAATTGTTCTAATAAGAATTTCTAATTCACTATCAATTTCAATGCTTTGTTCACTTTCAGAAATAGTAACTTCGTATTTAGCGATAACTCTATTGGCCTTAATGAATTCTTTAATCACGTTTTCTAATTCTGCTTTAGCAACATCGAAATATTCTTTGTCATTTTTATCAAATGTGAAGTTGATCGAAATGACATTTTCTTTAGAAGGATTTTGTCTTTCAATGTATCCGAGATTCAAAGCAGTAGATAAATATGTGCTTGTGAAATCTTTGATTGAGTAAGAAGAAGTGATTGCTCTTTTCACTCCAAAGTTAGAGATGATGTCATTTGATTCATCGTTAAGTGAAACGATTGAATTGTTATCAACATATCCATCATTTTTAACAGCATAGAAAACAGAAGGATTGAATGATTCACTTGCGGATTTAACATTCATTGAAATTGCGCTGCTAGAAGATAATGTCGGAGTAGTACTTTCACTTGGCTCATCATCAATTTTGATTACCTTTTTGTTTCTTGAAAGTAATACTGTGGTGGTAGCAACAGCAGCCACTAAAGTAGTGGTGATTATTCCAAAAGGAATAGGTCTAAACAATTTGGTAAAGAAAGAAGGCTTTGGCTCTTCTTTGTCGATACCTTGGAAAACACCACTTTTTACATTTGGAACAAAATCATTTCCTTCTTCTTTGATGTGGTCTTTTGCATAAACATCTTCACGTGGAGCGTTTGGTTCAACACCAATCATGGCATAGATGCGTTCGATTTTGTTTGGGGTGAACTTATTACCTTCGTTTTGAATCTTTTCTTCAACAGCTTTTGTTTCTGTCTTTTCAATATATGAAATGCCTAAAGATTCATAGATTTTGTCTATGTCGTTTTTGACGAAATTCTTGCTTTCGTTATTTAGAATATTCTGCAAGTTTTTTCTGCGCATCCGATTCCCTTTTCTCTAGTTCTTTTCTAAGTTTTTCTAGGGCTACTTTATATTTCCAGGTAACGGTTCCAATCGGTAAGTTGAGAAGTTCTGCGATTTCACGATGTTTGTATTCACCAACGGTGAACATGATGAGAATCTTGAATTCGCTTTCAGTGAGAATCTCACTAGCGAGCCTGATTGTTGGAGTGTCAACACTTTGATCGATTGAATATAGTCCGTCTGGAACTACTTGATCTTCATCATAATCAAAGCCAACGATTTTCTTGCGCTTGTTGAACTCGTTAATAGCAAGGTTTTTCGCAATGGTTAAGATCCAGTTACGAACATTTGTTCCTTCTTGATAGTAGCTAGCTTTCTCATATAAAGCGATATATGTTTGTTGCATAACATCTTCTGCGGTAGCGTAGTCTTTAACTATCGGTAAGACAAATGTAAAAACCCCTTTGCTTGTCAGATTGTAAATCGTGGCAAGGCTATTAGTGTCGCCATTTTTTAGTGCGATTAAGGCTTTTTCAAGTTTCTCTTTCATACCTTTATATTATAAAGTATTTGCTTCACAAAAGTGACGCGAATTATGTGTGGGTGTGTGCGTCACCTATGGGAGTTATGAAAAACTCTACTATATTAACTTAAGCAAAATCAAAATTATTGGAAAAATACTCGCAGTCGATATCGATGATTTCATTAAGAGGTATTTCACCTTCATCTAAAACGAGATTTCTTTGATATTTATTTATATATTTGATGGTCGTTTTTATTTTATAAATGTAGCCATCATAGAAATATGTGATGGTGATTTCTTCACCTTTATAATTTGAAAGAATCACATTAATTTTTTCTGCTCTTTCGTTGGAGATTTTTGGCTTTTCGATTTTATTTTTTTCAAAACGCATCTTCTCTAAACAGGTGGATTGCTCAATTAAAGATGAGAATGGTGCCCATTTTTTCATGCCGCGATCGCTCATCTTCTATGTCCTCCTATTTGATTATGTCTTTCTTTAGCAGTGCTCTTCTTTAATAGTGAAGAACCGCGAAGCACGCTATTTTGACCATATTTATTTTTGACTTCATCCATTACTTTTTGCAAAGCCTTTCTCTCGGCGGATGTTTTTTCATCTTCGAACAAAGAAAGTTGGTCATATTTTGAGGAAGAAAGTTTTCCATACGAAATACTTATTCCGCGAGTGAGGCTCTTTCCAATATGTTGCCTAAACAAAAGAAGTAGTTCGTTATATAAAACCTCTGTGTCATCAGTTGGATAGTCTAGTTTGCTTTGATGAGCAAATCCTCCTGGATGATCATAATCATATCTAATCATTAGACCAACGACTGAAGTTTTTTGACCATGACTTCTTAGACGTGATGATAAATCATCATTCATCTCTTGAATCAGCATTTCAGCTTCTTTTGGTGTGTAGTCTTCATGAAGCACTTGTCCAAGCGTAAAACTATTCTCTTGAGGAGTGTATTTATCACGAATATTTGTGTTATCAATTCCGTTAGCGTGTTCCCAAAGCTGTTCACCCATAATTCCAAATTTCTCTTTTAAAAGAGTCTTAGGTGTTTGAGCAAGTTGACCCACAGTAAAAACACCTAGATTGTTTAATTTTTGTTCGTATCCACGAGATATTCCCCACATCTTTGATAGAGGAGCTACTGGCCATAACTTAGTTGGAATATCTTCTTTTTTCCATTCAGAAATAAATGGTGGTTTTTTCTTACCATCTAAATCTAAAGCAAGCTTCGCCATAAGCATGTTTTCACCAATACCAGCGGTGGCAACAAGCTTAGTTCTATCATAGATAGTTTTTTGGATTTTTCTTACAAGTTGTCTAGAGGTAAGTTTGCACGAATCCAAGTATGGACCAAGATTCACGAACATCTCATCAATTGAATAGACATGGATATCATCTTCTCCGACAAATTCCATGACAATTGAGACAATCTCAGCTGATTTTTCAACATACATTTCCATCCTCGGGGTGGCAAACACCATATCTTTGAGATTTGGTAACTCTCTTTTTCTGCATCTAGAAGGGACACCCATTTCTTTTAGAAAAGGTGATACAGAAAGAACAATCGTTCCTTCTCCTCTTGATGGATCTACAACTGCTAAAGGAGTGGTGAAAGGATTCAAACCACGATCAACACATTCTACGAACGAATAGAATGCTTTCATATCAATTACAGCAATAGATTTTTTCATGATTGATTTAATTTTAAAGTATCGAAGATGTATTTACATCTAAGAATTCATTTTTTGTTATTCGTATGATAGAATACATTTCACGGGCCTATAGCTCAGCTGGGAGAGCGCCTCGTTCGCAACGAGGAGGTCGCCGGTTCAATCCCGGTTAGGTCCACCATTTCTAAACAAGTGTCGTTGTCCAAAGTCACTTATTCAAAATTGGACAAAAAGACTTATCCAGCATAGTTTAGGCCTCTTCGGAGGTCTTTTCTTGTGTCTTGACTCTTTTTAAGTGCAAAATGCACTTTAAAGCATTTTATGATAATAATTTCCTATGGAAAATAATTATACAAACCGCTACATATTGGAAACTGGCATTGGCCTTCAAGATGTCGATCATTTAAAGAATTCATCATATTTTCTTAGGGAATCCGAAAGATATTTAAAAGGCGAAATCTCGCTAGATGAATTAGACGACATCGTGGACTCCTATTACAAGAGCAAACCAGCCGTGGGAGATAGAAGCGAGGAAGCTGATAAAATCTCGATTAGAATAGCCAAAATAATCGGTGAAGATTATTTCACTTTTACCGTTGGGCAGCTACTTTCTATTCATCGAATTCTATTTGAAGGTATTTCATAAACTCTTTAGTGATGGCAAACTACACAAACTCACAAAAAGGAATTCATGAAGATAGAACGTACCCCATTAAGTTTCTCAGAAATTTGTTATTAAACGAGGATAACCGGTTGGAAAACAAAGAATTGCTGTTGTAGCAGTCTTTGCATCTGTTATTGTTAACTTCTATAACGAAATGAATAAAAGAAGAGAAGATAGAACTCTTAAAAAGATTCTTAATGAAGTTGAGGAAATAGAAACTGAAAAAGCAAAAGAAGAGTCTAAAGAAAATTCACCGACTTAATATAAATATTAAACAACAATTAAAGAACCATTGTTTAGTTACTCTATGAACATGATATTTCATGTATCATAAAGTTGTATTCATTTGCTATTATTGATATAGTATTGTCACGTGATAGTAAACATCATGACGTTAACTTAAAAAGTATTAGGAGAACATATATGGCAAAATTCTTAGTTACTGGCGGAGCTGGTTTCATTGGTGGAAATTTCCTCCATATCATGGTTAATAAATATCCAAACGATAAATATGTTTGCATTGATGCATTAACATATGCAGGTAATATGGAAACATTAGCCCCCATTATGGATAAACCAAATTTTAAATTTGTTCACGAAGATATCACAAATAGAAAAGCTGTTTTTGCCTTATTTGAAAAAGAACATTTTGATTTTGTCATTAACTTTGCTGCTGAGAGCCATGTTGATAGAAGTATTGAAAATCCTGAAATTTTCTTAAAGACAAACATCTTAGGAACACAAGTTTTAATGGATGCATGTAGAAAATATGGAATTAAAAGATATCATCAAGTTTCAACCGATGAAGTATATGGCGATTTACCACTCGATAGACCAGATTTGTTCTTCCACGAAGATACTCCTATACATACGTCTTCGCCATATAGTGCTTCGAAAGCTAGTGCTGATTTATTAGTGCTTGCTTATCATAGAACATTTGGCCTACCTGTAACGATCTCAAGATGTTCAAATAACTATGGTCCATATCATTTCCCTGAAAAGTTAATTCCGTTAATGATTCAAAAGGCTCTTCGAAACGAACCACTTCCTGTTTATGGTAACGGTGAAAATGTTAGAGATTGGCTCTATGTTGGAGACCATTGTACCGCTATTGATTTAATTGTTAGAAATGGAAAAGACGGTGAAGTTTACAATATTGGTGGGCATAATGAAAGAACAAATCTTCAAGTTGTTAAGACAATTCTTAAGGCTTTAGGAAAACCAGAATCCCTCATCAAATATGTAAAAGATAGACCGGGCCATGATTTAAGATATGCAATGGATCCAACAAAAATTGAAACAGAATTAGGTTGGAAACCAGAACACAATTTTGATACTGGTATAGTTGCAACCATCAAGTGGAATCTAGATAACCAAGAGTGGTTGAAACACGTTGAATCTGGTGAATATATGAACTGGATGAAAAGGCAATACAAATAGATATGGAAAAAGTAATTGGCAATTTTAAATTTATAGAAACAAACATCAAAGATGTATTTGTGATTGAACCTAAAAAATATGGTGATAATCGCGGATATTTTATGGAAACATATAAACAAACTGATTTTGAAGAAGCAGGAATCAAATATAATTTCATTCAAGATAATCAATCAAAATCAAAAAGAGGAGTTCTAAGAGGTCTTCATTTTCAAACGAAACATCCTCAAGCAAAATTGGTTAGATGTCTTGAAGGTGAAGTCTTTGATGTGTGTGTTGATTTAAGAAAAAATAGTCCAACTTATGGAAAATGGTTTGGTTTAATTCTTTCTGCTGAAAAAGGTAATATGCTAATGATTCCTCGCGGTTTTGCACATGGTTTTGTTGTAGTAAGTGAAACCGCTACATTTTGTTATAAATGTGATGAAGTTTATCACCCAGAAGATGATGGAGGTATCATTTATAATGATCCTCAAATCGACATTAAATGGCCAGATGTTGGAGAATTACTTTTATCGGAAAAAGATCAAAAACATCCAACACTAAAAGAAGCAAATATTACATTCTGAAAATATGTTAAGTAAAGATTCGAAAATAATTGTAACTGGTATAAGAGGGCAGCTTGGCTTTGATTGTTTAAGAGTGCTTGCCAAACGCGGATACACAAATGTTCTTGGAATAGATAAAGAAGAACTTGATATTACTGATGAGCAAGCTGTCATTTCTTTTATCAAAAAGGAAAAACCTGTTGCACTTATTCATAATGCCGCGTGGTCTGCAGTAGATAAGGCTGAGGAATTTCCTGAACTTGTTAATAAAGTAAATGCTCTAGGTCCTAAATATCTTGCGCAAGGTTGTAAAATGGTTGGAGCTAAGATGGTTTATATATCCACTGATTATGTTTTTGATGGACTTGGCGATAAACCATTTGAAGTTGACGCTAAAAGAAAAGGCTTATCAGTGTATGGTAAATCAAAAGCCGATGGTGAAAAGTATGTTGAAGAAGTTTTAAAAGAACATTTTATTGTACGCACATCTTGGGCTTTTGGAATTAACGGTAATAACTTTGTTAGAATCATGCTTAACTTAGCAGATAATGGTAAAAAAGAACTCAATGTCGTATGCGATCAAATTGGTTCAGTTACATATACATATGATTTAGCAGAACTTCTTACCGATTTAATTGAAACAGATAAATTTGGAATTTATCACGCGACAAATGAAGGTTATATTTCCTGGGCAGACTTTGCAGAAAAGATATTCGCTTTAGCAGGTAAAGACGTCAAAGTTAATAAAGTGACCACAAAAGAATACCTTGCCTTAAATCCTGTTCAGGCAATTAGACCGCTTAATAGCAGACTAAGCAAAAAAGCTCTTGATAAAAATGGTTTTAAGAGACTACCAAATTGGGAAGACGCTCTTAAGCGTTATTTGAAAGAATTGGGTCGTTTAGCCTAATTGATATTAGCAAACAATGAGGATAGAAATGATTTTCTATTCTTTTTTTATGTCTTATAATAAGTTGTCAAATATTGGACGAAATTAATTTGTAAATAATTAAACGGAGCAGAATATGAAAGGCATTATATTAGCAGGCGGATCGGGTACACGCCTATACCCATTAACTAAAGTTACCAGTAAACAATTACTACCAGTTTATGATAAGCCAATGATCTATTACCCATTAGCAATTCTTATGCTAGCAGGTATTAGAGACATTCTCATTATTTCAACACAAGAAGACACACCAAGATTCAAAGAACTTCTAAAAGATGGTTCCGATTTTGGTGTTCGTTTCTCATATGTTGTTCAACCATCACCAGATGGTCTTGCTCAAGCCTTCCTTCTTGGAGAAGAATTCATCGGTGATGATTCATGCGCAATGATTCTTGGCGACAACATCTTCTATGGTGACGGAATTAAAAAGAAACTTAGAGATAGTGTAGCAGCAGCTGAAAAAGGCTTTTCAACTGTTTATGGTTATTACGTCAACGATCCAGAACGTTTTGGTGTCGTTGAATTTGATGAAAACAACAACGCAAAATCAATTGAAGAAAAACCAGCCAATCCAAAGAGTAACTATGCAGTTACTGGTTTATACTTCTATCCAAAAGGTGTTTCCAACATGGCTAAGAAAGTTAAACCAAGTCCTAGAGGTGAACTTGAAATTACTGATTTAAATGTTCTTTACCTCAAAGAAAAGAAACTATGTGTTGAACTTCTTGGACGTGGAGTAACATGGCTTGATACAGGAACACATGAGTCCCTTGTTGATGCTTCTTTGTTTGTTAAAACAGTTGAAGATAAGATGGGTTTGAAGATTTCCTGTCCAGAAGAAATTGCCTATAAGAATGGTTGGATCAGTAAAGAACAACTTCTTAAAGAAGGCGAAAGCATGTCAAAGAATCAATATGGCAAACACTTACTAAATGTTGCTAACGGAAAGATCATGTACTAATTCAAGGGTGAATTAAATGAAAAATGTATTTATTATCGGTTCCAAAGGAATCCCTGCTAAGTATGGGGGATATGAAACATTCGTTGAATATCTTACCGCAAGAAAGATAAACAAAGACATCAAATACCATGTCGCTTGTTTAGCAAAAGACAATAACGAATTTGAACATAACGGAGCAAGATGCTTTAACGTTAAGGTTCCTAATATCGGTGCTGCTAAAGCCGTCTATTATGATATCTATGCTTTAAAAAGCATCATCAAATATGTCAAAGAAAATGATATCAAGGATGCAATTGTTTTAATTCTTGCATGCCGTATTGGTATTGTCTTTAGAAAATATGTTAGAAAACTTCACGCCTTAGGTGTTGAAGTTATTGTTAATCCAGATGGTCATGAATGGAAAAGAAGTAAATGGCCATGGATTATCAAAAAATACTGGAAATATTCTGAACGCAGAATGATTAAATACACTGATAGAATTATCTGTGACTCAGTCAACATCGAAAAATATATCCATGAAGAATATGGAAAATATAATCCAAAGACATCTTTTGTGGCCTATGGTTCGGATGTTGTTGAATTAAAGAAAAACACCGAACTATTCAAATCATGGGCCGAGAAGTTTGATCTTAAGAGTGATGAATACTATCTAGTCGTTGGTAGATTCGTTCCAGAAAATAACTATGAGATGATGATCAAAGGCTATATGGCGTCAAACACTAAAAAGCCACTTGTTCTCATCACAAATGTTGAAAAGAACAAATTCTATGAACGTCTACTCAAGTCCACTCAATTTGATAAAGATCCACGAGTGAAATTCGTTGGAACGGTATATGATCAAGCGTTGCTTCAAGAAATTAGATACAATGCTTTTGCATATATTCATGGTCATTCTGTTGGAGGCACAAACCCAAGCCTACTTGAAGGTCTTGCCTGCACCGATTTATCAATGCTATTTGATGTATCATTCAATCGTGAAGTTGGAGGAGATACAGCCCTTTACTTTGACTCAGCTGAATCGTTTACAAAACTCATTGAAGATTCTGAAAAACTAAGCAAAGAAGAAATCGCCAAATATGCGAAGGCCTCAAGCCAGAGAATTAAAGACAATTATTCTTGGGAATCAATATGTTCAAAATACGAAGAGAGATTTTATGAGTAAGAAAGTAATCCTAGTCGATCAAATCGCTAAAATAAGCTATAAGTATACATTCTCACTAGCAGAATGTCTAATTAAGCAAGGTGTTGATGTTCATCTAGTTTTAGACTTAAAAAAGAATGATGAAGTAAATTGTAAAACTGATAGCATCTTCCTTACCGATGAGAAAAATGTCTCAAAAGTTAAGAAGGTTTTTAATCTCTTTTCTTCTTATAGAAGAATAAGACAAATTATCAAGGAAGAAAACATTGATATTCTTCACATTCAATGGATCAATTTCTCACCAATTGAATATCACCTTTTGAAGCGTATTGCTAAGAAGACAAAAATTGTCATGACAGTCCATGACATCCTTCCATTTAATGAGAAGGGATATGACAAACGTTATTATCGTAAGATTTATCATCTTCCAAGCAAAATCATTGTCCAAGCAGACACAAACTACGATAGATTCAAAGAACTATTCCCAGAAGACATTGATAAAGTCACAATCATTCCTCACGGAAACTCCTTGAAGTATGCTGATTTACATTCTCAAGATGAATCACGTGAAAAGATTGGCATCAATAAAGACTACTTCACTTTCCTCTTCTTCGGACAAATCAAGCAAATCAAAGGTGTTGATATTCTTCTAGAAGCCTTTGAAAAATTCCATCAAAATCATCCTGAATCACAACTTGTTGTAGCAGGTAAACTATGGTATGCCGAAGAAGGTGTCTATGAAAAGATATTCAATAGAGATGGATATCCAAAAGAATTCCTTAAATGGGATGAACGTTTCATCGGTGATGAAGAAATTGGATATTACTACTCAGCTTGTGATGTCACAGTCCTTCCGTACAAAGATTTATATCAAAGTGGAGTTATCCAGCTTGCTTATGCATATAAGAAAGTTCCAATTGTTTCAAATCTAAAACCATTCTTAGAAGTAGTGGACGAGAATTCTGGTTACATATTCGAAAACGAGAATGTTGACTCTTTAGTTGAGGCAATGGAAAAAGCATTCCAAAACAAAAAGAACGCTGATAAACTCGTTGAAAACGGTATCAAGACGATTAAAGCTAAATACAATTGGGAAGATATCGCCAAAAAGATCATCGATGAATGTTACGATGAAAAAATACCCGAGTAAAAAACTCGGGTTTTCTTGTGCCTACACGTGGGCACACTTGATAAATAAGACACTTGCTTATAAAATATGAACAATGCAAAACTCAAAAGTTAAAAATGCTCTTCTTTATGGAGGAGTAAGCAAGGAAGAATACGAAAGAACAAAGCCTATTATCAATAGGACTAATCAAAAGATTTGGAAAATCTCATCTGTTTTCTTTGAGATTCTCTTTTTAATTTTGTTCGTAGTTTCTTTAGTGACTCACCTTGCAATCGAAGACAAACCAGAGATATCAGAAATGTTCTTTGCCTACATGATTCCTTTTGGAGTCTTGTCATTTTACATGATAATCCTTGTCCTTGTTTTCCAAGGCGGATTCAAAAATAGTTCAAACGCATTACTTCCCCTTATTTATATTTCCATGGGAGTAATTCTAATATCGTTAGGTTCAATATCTATCTTTCTTGATGATGGTGTTAGTGGGGCAGCCTTTGTTGTCGCACTTATCATTTTTCCGTTCTTTGTAACAGATAGACCTCTTAGATATATCATCTTTACCTTCTTAGCAGGAGTTATATATCTTTTACTTTCTTTATTTGTCAAAAAAGCATCTGTTGAATTAAAAATTAGAGATGTTATTTTAACAACGGCATCTATTCTTATTTCGATTTTCATCTCTATTGTTCTTAATATCACACGCGTTAGACGTAATGCGGATTTATACACACTTGAGTTACAAAGAGATACAGATGCCTTAACTTCTGTTAAAAACGTTAACGCTTATGACCGCAAAGTAGATGAACTTAAAGAAAAGATTCAAAACCATGCGGATGTTAGATTCGCAATCGTTATTTTTGATATCAACGATCTTAAATATATCAACGATAGTTATGGCCATCCTCAAGGTGACCAACTCATCATTAGAACTGCAAAACTAATATGTGATGCTTTCAAGCATTCACCTGTCTATCGTATTGGTGGTGACGAGTTCGTCGCTATACTTGAAGGAATAGATTACTCAAATAGAGAAGTACTCATTCGTCAACTTCATGAAAGAATAGATCAAATTCACCAAGAAGCTAAAACAAGAAAAGATGATACATCAGTCGCCTTTGGTGTTGGAATATTTAATCCAAAGAACGACTTTGATTACATCACAGTGTTCTCACGTGCAGATGCAGAGATGTACGATAATAAGCGCATTGTGAAGGCCAGAAATGCTCAAAAGAAATAATTTATTTGCAATAAATATAAACTTAGTTTTATAATTTATGTGTCCCAAAAATCATATCTAAATTGTCCCATATTAGATCTGATTAATAAGACATTTCCTATCATCCACTCAATTTAAGATAAACGTTGAGTGATTTTCTGCGTTTATCCCCTAGAAAGGAATTATTAAAATGAAAAAATCAAAAATCGTCGTCCCAGCCGTTGCATTATTAGCTCTTGGTTTGGCCGCTTCTACAACTGCTACAGTTGCATGGTTCCAAGCAACATCAGCAGCTACATTAACAGACAAATCAGCACCAGCAACAGTTAATGTTCAATCTTCTACTTATAGTGCAGGTGCATATTATGTTAAAGCAACTGCATCATTCTCACCAAGCGCAGCTCTTGATTATACTGATAAGAATGGCTCCACTTGGGTAATCGTTAATGGTTATTTAAGAACAGCCGCAGTTAAAAGTGCAAAATACGCATCAGTTACAATTGCAGTAAACTTCTATTCGAACGAAGCTTGTACACAAGCTGCTACTGTATCCGAACTCGCTGAAATTGGCGCCGCATTTAGTGGTTTAACAGTTACAATCAACCCAGATGCAAACACAAGATTAACAACCAGTGATCCAAGTAGCAATTTTGCTACAGCTTTCGCTTCTAAATTGGATGTTAGTGATACGGTCAATGTTACCTTAAGCTCTGCCGGCGCAGCTTCATATTCGAATAATACCCATTATGTCTCAGTTAATGGCGATGGTACAAGTGAAGTTGCAGATGCTCACGTTGATGGCGAAGCCGCCGCATCAGAATACACTACAGATGGCGGACTTACATTAACAATCGCTTCTACAGCAAGATCTGCTTAATTTATAATCTTTATAAAGATTTAGGGCACACTATGTGTGCCTTTTTTAAAAGAAAGCAAATTATTTGGTTTCTACAATCTGACTTCGAGCAAAAACTTTTTGCATTTTCACACATATGTTACTATTATTAAAGGTGCGTATAGGTGGATTATGAAACCATTAACAAAAAAGATTTTGATTTATAGTGGCCTTTCACTCGACATTATTGTCACTGTGTTTTTGTTTGTTTTATCAATCATAATGTTGGCCACAATGCCAGAAACATATCCTGGATTTGATATGAAAATGTATTATGAAAGCCATCCTGGTTTCATAACTTATTTGCAGGCAAATCCTACAGTATACTTATTAGCATGCGTCTTGCCTCTTGTTATTCTTTTGATTGGCAATATATTTTTACTTATTTTATTCATTAATAAAGCCGGAAAGAAAAAAGCGGCGTTGTCAGATTTATCAGAGGATCAAAAGGCTGCCCTTCGTGCTGAAATCCTTAAAGAAATGGATTCACCAGAAGAAAAGAAATAAGTGTCTTAGTAGTTTGAATGCGAGCTCATACGGGCTCGCTTTTAATTTTCATGAACTTTAGTTCATAAATATTGGTGTTTGAATACACGCATATATACGTGATATATTTAAATTAGCAAAAAGCAAAACCACAGTGATGTGGCGACGCAAAACTAAAGGGTCTTAATTAAGATAGCCAGTTGCCTAGAGGTTCTTATTGAACGCCACTAAATGGATGATAGGTAGCTGGCTTTTAAAAAGAAATCTCATTGGGACAATAATAATCTAATACTAAACACTGGAAAGATTTTCTTATGGTCGATTTAAGCTTTATTAGGAAACGTAAAGCTAAGAAAATCGTTGCACTAGTTGGCGGGTTATGTGGCGCTGCAGTAGTAGTTGTATCTGCTGTTGCCCTTTTGGGCCAAAGAGCCGCACCTTTAACTGTCAAGCTTACTAACAGTGGTGCATCATTAGCATTATTCAAGTCTGAATTCGAAAACGATCGTAAATCATTCTTACTCGCTACTGATAGCAAACCATATACTGAAATAAGCGAACCCGCTTTACGCGCATATGAGAGCGTACTAGACGTGGATGATTCAAAACCTCTCCTCACATCGGATGAGCAATCACTCCAATTCTATCAATACACTTTCTATCTCACGAATAGTGGCGCAAGTGCAGCTGATTACACATTCAGCTTAAACATTTCCTATCCACACAGATCCAGCTTTGACTTAGCTGATGTTTTGCGTGTGCGCTTTTATGAGAATGACGGAAACGATAAGTTGACTCATAACTACAAGACTTATGCCAAACACTCGGATATATATAATGCCGAAACAGGTGAATATGAACCTGAACGCATTTCTGGTAGTCAAAGTGAATTTGCTGAGAAGTTTGAAAATGCAAACACAGTTCTCACTCAAAACGTATCCGCTTTCCCTGCAGGAGCAGTCACACGTTACACAGTTGTCGTGTGGATTGAAGGTGAAGACCCACAAAGTAAAGGTCCAGCTCCAGTGGACTCTGGTATTGCTCTAGGAGTAAACATTAGTGCCCATGAAGCAGAGGAGACACCTCTCGAATAAATTATCTGCAACGCTTGCAGCGTCTATATTAGCCGTAGCACTCACAGGAGTTACCTGTGGGACTTTTGCTTGGTTTACGTACGAGACGCGCGCAAAGATTGAAGAATTTCAAGGAATTACTATTGGAGTCGGTGATTTGCAAGTGGGTATTCTGTCAGAAGCATATTTAGATAGAGCTGAAGAATATGGTTTGATTAGAGATGAAAGTAATCCTAACGAAACAATTTACTGGTTTGATGGTCATACCATGGAGAATGAAACAATTAACTATGTTTTAAGTTCAAACGGTTATGCCACAAATGCTTTGCATCCAGTAACTTCGCGTAAATATGTGACTGGTGATCCTCTCACCCTATATGCTGCTCCTGATTTTAAACCCGAAGAAGATGCCAAAGCATCAAAAGATGGTAGAATATTCTTGCCGTTAGTTTTTAAATACGAAGACATCATTGATGATAGTTTGATTTCAAATGAAAACATATTCCTGTCTGATGTAAAACTTTCAACGCCAAGCAGCGATAGTTACATCCACAGGGCAGTTCGTGTTCATACGGATAACAAAAATAACAATCGTCATTTGATTAACCCAACAACAAGCGAAGATGGTTCTACTGGTGTTGGTGGTGTCTTAGATTTAAATAAAGACGGTTTTTATGATACCGAGGTTACAGGTAGCGACCTCCGAGAACATGTATATGGGCAAGCCGAGTTCCAATACAAAACTGAAGTAGAAACAGAGGACACTTTTGTTCCTATTGAACAAAGAACAACATTCAAAGCCGGGCATCTAGCAGGTGCCTATTCACTTGAATCGTGTACTCCTGAAAAAGCAGAGTATGAAGGTTTTTATGGCTTTAGGAATAAACGCAAATGGGTTGCAACTACAAATCCAGAGACGAACAACTATGCTTATCTAGACCTATCTGTATTTGTTGAAGGATGGGATGAACACGTCATCGATTCTGAACGAGATTTACCATTTTCCATGGAGTTGAAATTTGAAGTAGTATTCTAAAATGAATAAAAAACGTTTAGCAGCATTTGGAATAGCAATAACGGGTGTGATGTTAGTAGCATCTGTGGCTTTTACTGTTGCTTGGTACAATGGTTCATCTAATTTAGCAGTCTATAACTTCGACATTTCTCTAGGTGACAAGAAACTTACTATTTCCACAGATAATGTGAATTTCAAAGAAAACTTAACTAGAGATGATGTCAAAGACGCTATCCCGGAAAAATACAGGCCTGTTAGCAGTGCCTTCTCCAATGAATGGATAAGTCAAAAAGCAACCCTTCCGCAATTTACATCTGGTTACAACTACATACCAGAAAAGGTGAATATGACATCAATTGATGATGTCAACAACGCTGATGATGGTGTATTCAGAAAAGTGTTATATCTCAAAAGTGATTCTTATGCAAAAGTATCTTTAGATGCAGAGAAAACTTACATTAACGCAGATAATGATTCAAATGAAAGCATTTCAGGAAAACTCAAAAAGGTATATCCAAACTTAACCAAAGAACAAATTGTGGAACAACTTAACAAAATTGAGAATTCACTTCGCTTCTCAATCCTTGTCTTAAATGATGATGGAAAAGAAGTTGATGATAGTGAATATCAATACACGATCGTGGATCCACATAAAAATGGAACCACAAAATTAGGTGGCATCTTGGATGCAGATGGCGACGGTTATTACGATAACGTCAATGGTAAAGAAGTCATTTATGGCGAAGTTAAAAACGCAAATGATGGAACCATCTCATATAAGAATGCTGAAGCAAACGATGTAGGGGAATCAGAGAATTGTTTTGATTCCAAACATAAAGCCGGCGTCCAAGCCTTAGATTTTGAATCTTCAGAATCAAAAGGTATGGAAATAGTCGAAGAACACTCTTTATCCTTAGAGGAACTTAGTCAGTTCACCTTTACACTTCAGGCTGATGTCTCTAAGAAGATAGTGTTGTCCCAATATATTGAGGGTTGGGATAGAGATAGTGATAATTACACAATGTTTTCCCGTTTTGTCACTAGTATTTGTTTCAAACTAGCAGACGGGGGGAATGGAGGCAACTAAAATATGTCAGCATATTTTCAATATTTAGGTGCAATGATTGTGGAATTTTTCAAAAACTTTGGAGGATTTTTTGCCGCAGGGTGGAAACTACTTCCAAGCCAATTTGAAAGATATAACGCAATATATAAAGCCTATTCACCAGACTTTGGTGCTGGTGGATGGATAATGTGGGTTATTTTCCTCATTGTCTTTATAGGTGCAATTGGAGCACTCGGATTTGGAATTTATCTACTTCTCCGCAAATACATTAAATTTGCTAAGAAAGAAATTGAGAAGGATGAACTTCAAAGACAAATTGGTAGACTCAATTACGAGTTATATCAAATCATGCAAGAAAGAGATCGTATCTTAGATATGAAAGTTAAATCTCTTGGCATTGATAAAAAGATTGGACCAGAAGGAGAAGGTGGAGAGCCATCTGAAGATGAGCAAACAATCGAGGAACTTCAATCTAGATTCCCTAAATTAACTCACGTTGATAATCTCTATCGTGGAAAAGATAACGAAATTCCAGAAGTTGAAGGTCTCACATTAAAAGATCTTTGTGAAAACTTCCGTAACTTCGCAGCATCTCAACTTGGTCTATACTATACCATCACAACTATCAGACAATTATTTGCTGGTATCGGTGCTGGTAAACTCGTCATTCTCGAAGGTATTTCTGGTACAGGTAAAACTTCCTTACCATATGCTTTAGGTAAATTCTTTGCTCATGATGCTGAAATCTGTTCAGTTCAACCTAACTGGAAAGATAGATCTGAACTTCTTGGTTACTACAACGAATTTACTAAGAAATTTAATGAATCCGAATTCTTACGCGCGCTATATACTACTTTATATAGAAGAGATTTAAATATCATCGTCCTCGATGAAATGAACCTTGCCCGTGTTGAATATTACTTTGCTGAATTCTTATCCGTTTTGGAAATGCCTAATCCAAATGAATGGAACATTGAACTTATCGGTTCACATGATGAAAACGATCCAAAACAATTCAAGAATGGCAAAATCAAAATCCCTCAAAACGTTATCTTCTTTGGAACAGCCAATAACGATGACTCAACCTTTACAATCTCCGATAAGGTTTACGACCGTGCTATTTGCTTGTTCTTCGATAACAAAGGTATTCCATTTGAAGCTCCATTCCAAGCTCCAATGGTTGTACCATATACACAAATGCAAAGACTATTTGATGAAGCTGACGCCAAATATCCTTGCAGTGAAGATACATTAATGAAATTTGCTGAACTAGACGACTTCGTTATTAAGAAATTCCGTCTTGCATTCGGTAACCGTATCTTAAAACAACTCAAGAAATTCGTTCCATGCTTTGTTGCCTGCGGTGGAACAGAACTTGACGCAATTGACTTTATCTTTACAAACAAGATTCTTAAGAAGTTTGAATCCCTTAACATCGGATTCTTGAAAGTAGAGCTCAAAGAGCTCAATGCTATGCTTGATAGACTTTTCGGAGCCGATAATTTCCCAATGGCTCACAAGTTTGTCAATAACTTAATTAGAATGGCTTAATTAAATGGCTAAACAATCATCAAGCAAATATCGAAAATTAGAAAGAAGCTATGCTTCAAAATCTAAAAAACTTTATTCATCAAATGATGGTAAAGAACTTTTAGATATCATTTCTAGTGGTCGCAATAAGTATTTAAGATTAGATCGATTTGAATCATCCGCGATGGATATGACATGGATTAAACAAATCGAAGATTGTATTGATCCTTTAGGTGATATTGTTAATAACCCTAAAAAGACAATCCAAACTCTTACAGAGGTTGTACAAGTTGAGAAAGTCAAAAAGATTGGCATTGAAACAGTTCAACATCTTTCAAGTCACACCCAATTTATTAAGACGATTGATGAAAATGGTGATGTCACTCCATCAAAACTTCTCAACGTCTACAATGATGACTTCTATGCGATTTATGAAAATAGATTCATTGCAACATTAATTCGCCATCTATTGATATTTGTTGAAAAACGTTATCAATTCGTTTTGCAAAACGCTACTCTATCTGACGTTGGAGTTCTTTATATGAAGAACCATACTGAACACGATGGAGCAGTCATCGATATTGAAACAAAAGTAAGATATTCACGTCCTGCTGAAGCAGTTGCTATTGATAAACTAAAAGGATATCTCAAACGTATCGAAGATATTCGTAAATATCTAAAGTTCTATGCGAACACAGAATTTATGAAGATTCTCCGTCGTGAAAGAGACGTCCGTAACCCAATCTTGCAGACAAACATTATTCGTAAGAACCCTAAGTATCATAAATGTTACTTACTCTGGCTATTTATCAATCGCTTTAAAGAAGCAGGAATTGAAGTTAAAGTCGAAGAAAACTATTCAGAACTTTCTGAAGAACAAATTCGTGAGATCAACGAAACTATGTGTTCATCGTTCCTCCTATTAAGAGGAAAAGACATGTCTCCTAGAACTGAAAAGTCCAAGAAGGCATATAAACCAGTCTTCATGAAGACATACGATGATGAAATCTATAAACCAATGGACTACAAAGGTCCAATTGAATATATCCGTGTTGATGATAAGTATCGCGAATACTCTGAATCTTTACATGTGGTTGAACCACACCCAACCAAGCAACGAAAAGCATACGACAAAGAAAAATATGACGACAATAAAGCTCGTCGTGTTAAGAAAGCAGAGGTCGATGCTTTGCTAAAACGTAAAGAAAAAGAAAAAGCTATATATGAAGAGAACGAGAAACTTGCACTCGAACGCGAGATTGCGCGTGATAAATATGTAGAAGAAAAAGCAGAACAAGAAATCCGTGAAGAAGCTATTGCTAAAGTTGAAAAAGCACGTGAAAAACTTGTTGGTAAAGCTAATAAGGCTAAACCTGCTCCTAAGAAGAAAGTAGTAGAAAAGAAACAACCTAAGAAAGCTCCTGCCAAGAAGGCCGAACCTAAAAAGAAACCAGTCAAGAAGGCTGAGCCAAAGAAACAGCCTGTTGAAAAAGCAGAACCTAAGAAGGAAAAACCGGCTAAAAAAGTTGAGAAAAAAGTCGAAAAGAAGCCTGTTAAGAAGGTAGAGAAAAAGGTTGAACTAAAACCTGCTAAGAAGCCAGTTGTTCAAAAGAAAGAATCTAAACCAAAAGAGGCTCCTAAAAAAGCACCGGTAAAGAAGGAAACACCTAAAAAGGTGGCTAAACCAAAACCAGCGCCTAAAAAAGAAGAGCCAAAGAAGGTTGAAGAACCAAAACCTAAGGTAGAAAAACCTGTTGAAGCTAAACCAGTTGAACCTGTCAAAGTGGTGGAACCTCCAAAAGAGGAAAAACCAGTTGAACAACCTAAACCGGTAGAAGCTCCGAAGGTTGAGCCAAAACCTGCTCCAAAGAAAGCTCCTAAACCAAAAGCGAAGAAAGAAAAACCTGAAACTTTCGCTAAGCTTTCATCATTTAGAAGCAAGATTAAATAAATTATATGAGTGAGGAAAAATTAGAAGTAGTCGATAAACCAAAAAAAGACAAAAGCAAAGGTAAGAAGATTAAATCCATTGTTGAATGGACCATTATTGGAATCTTCATTAGTGCTGCGTTAGTCTTGGTAGGTTTTAAGATTTACTCAAGCAAGACAAACAAGTCAATGTTTGGTTCACAATATCCAGTCGTTCTTACTGACTCAATGGAACCAGACTACAAGGTTAAAGACGTATTGGTAGTAAAAGAAGTTGATCCCGCAGTACTTAAAGAAGGCGATGATGTTACCTTCTATTGGGATTTAACTGGTAAAGGTGATGTTTATCCGATGACCCATAGGGTCAAGTCCATTGAATACTTCGCAAATGCCGAAGAAAACGATGGATATCACTATACAATCATCACTCATGGTATCAATACCAAATCAAACCAATGTGGTAAGCCTGAAGGATGCGACATGACGTGGCAAACTCAAACATTTCACGAAGATGCCCTCATTGGAAAAGTGGTTAGAAAAAGTTGGTTCTTGAAATTTGTTACTTCTGTTTGGGGATTGATTCTTTTAATTCTTCTGCCGTGTCTATACATCATGACTACAACTGTTGTAGATGCGTTCAAGAAGCTTGAAGAAGCCGATAAAGAAGCAGAACTTACTACTGTGGGCGTTGGAGAAAAACCAGATAATGATCCACTTGCAGGACTATCTGAAAATGATATTGAAGCCCTTAAGAAACAGATGCTTGATGAGATGTTAAATAAAGGAAAGAAATAGTATGAAAAACAAATTGTATGCAAAACCTAAACAACTATTGGTGATTTCATCGATCGTTTTCGTGCTGGTTTTAGCAGCATCTGTTGTTTTATTCGTGCTTGGTTTCTTTACCGAACTCCCATTTATTGCATATATTTCCTTCGTGTTGTTACCACTCGCAGGTGCGTTCTTACTATTTTCAATTTTAAATTATGCGAAGAATGACAATATGCTAAGAACACTTCAAATTGAAAACCAATATCAACTTGGCATCGGAAACTATTTCTTCAATTATCAAATGTTCTCTGAACGAGTAAAAAAATTACGTCGTAAACATGATCTTGATAAGACATATGTTATCGCATTCTCTGTATATAACATCCTCAGTAGTGGAACCATATCTTCATATCAAAGAAGATTGAATGGTTATATTGCATCATTTATTGGGGCAAAGGTTTTCCAAACCAAGATGGTAAACCCAAATGATATTGCTTTCTGTTTCCATAGAAACGTATTCATCGTGTATTCCTTTATGGATTTAGATAAGACTCGTGAATTAATCGAGATACTCCGTAAAGCAATATATGAAATCGTTAAAGAAAAGGAACTCAAAGTATTTGTTCAACCACATTTTGGTGTTGCAGAAATTCTTCCTACAACAGACATTATCGTTGGAGTGGATAATGCCATCTTTGCTCGTAACGTAGATGAAAGAAACTTTGAAGAATTGACATTCTACAAAGATGACTTCCGCGTCGAAACAAATAAAGATGAGATCGAAGAAATTAGAGATGCATTAAAGAACAATGAATTTGTTGTCTACTATCAACCAAAGTTTGATGTATCCAAAAAGAAATTTGTTGGCTTTGAAGCTCTTATTAGATGGAATTCACCTAGATATGGTTTACTCCTTCCGGGAAGATTTATTGAAAAAGCTGAAATCGGTGGTCTAATCCATGAATTAGATATGTTCGTTCTTAGACAAGTTATTAAGGATTTAGAAAACCTTAAAGCAAGAAACATGAATTTACTTCCTGTTTCTGTTAACTTCTCATTATATGAATTCTATTCCTCAGCATTTTTAACAGAATTAATTGAACTTATTGATAGATCTGCTTTAAAGCCAGAACTTATTGAAATTGAAATTACCGAAACTACAACCCAAGCCAATACATTCATGGCTACATCGATTCTTAATCGTCTCCGTAATCACGGACTCAAGATTTTAATGGATGATTTTGGAAGTGGATTCTCAAATCTTCTCCAACTTAATTCATTACCATTTGATGCAGTTAAGATTGATAAGTGCCTTATTGATGGAGTTGCCTCTGATCCTAAGACAAAAGAAATCGTTAAACTTGTTATTGGTTTATGCAAAGCCAATCAACTAGGCATTGTTGCAGAAGGTGTTGACTCCAAAGAAAAAGTCGATGTCTTAACCAAAATGGGTTGTGATGTCATCCAAGGATTCTACTATTCTGAACCTCTATCTCTATTAGAGGCCCTAGAATTTTTAGATGACAATCCGTTCACCAAGAAAGGAGGAAGTAAGAAATGATTTTAATCATTGGAACAAATCATGATGATGTTCTTTACTATGAAAGCATTCTTTCATCTCCTAAAGAAGAAGTTATCCTAGATAAGTATCACGCACTCGTTGGAACAATCGCTTCTCAAGAAACAATGGTCCTTCAAGATGTGTATACATCATACTTATCAGGAATACTTGCAACATATATCATCAATCATTACTTCATTTCTTTAATCATCAATGTCGGTAGATGTGAAGCTATCTCTGATTCACTTAAAGTAGGGGATATAGTGCTCTCTGAATCTATTGTCTTTGGTGATGTCGATCAAATTGCCTCTTTGAAAGGTACGACCCTCGGTCAAATTCCTGGATATCCTCGTTCATTTGCGGTTCCAAATAACCTAACTAGGAACTTATATACTTCTTTAGAGAAGATTGTTGATAAACGATTTGTTTTAGCAACATTTGTTTCCTCCTCGTTCTTTAGACAAAGCAAAGAAAGAGTAGGAGAAATTTCTAAGGATGAATATATTAACTCTCTAAATCAAAATATTGTCCTCGATGGAGAAAGTGCTGGCATCGCTTTAGTGAGTCAACTCACACATGTTCCATTCATTGCTGTTAAAGTGGTGGAAGCTAAGGCTGGCAATTATACTTCCTTAGAAGATTACTTACTTGTTTTAGATGAGTATGCACCTCTAGGCAAAGCTGTATCAAACTTCATTGGTGAGATTTCTCGTACTGATATTTTAAGAATAGGAGGTAAGTTCTAATGGCAAAAAAAGAAGTTATGTCTTTAAAGTCCTATTCTAAAAAGGCTTTACTAACCATTATCCTTTTATTCTTAATGGTGCTTATTCTTACCGGAGGAGTAATTGCTTCTATTTATCTAGTTTTAAACCAATTACTTCAAATTCTTATTTGTTCATTCCTAGTTTTAGGAATTCTTATTGCTCTTTTCTACATCGTCTTTATTGGTAAACGCTTATATGATCTTTTCTATAAGCAAGGAATTGAGATTACAACTCATAATATTCAAGCGTTATCAAATTTTGATAAGAGTTTTGACTATTATGAAGAAGATGAATATAAAGAACTTAAAGATTTAAATACAACATTTAAAGATATTGCAAAAAACGTTGGGGGAAGAACAATTATCTCTCAAGGCCTTGCTCATCAAGAAGTGCCATTAAAGTATGACGATGAGGCAAAACATTTTGTGAATGAATCATCTCTTATCAAGAATATGCATTCACTTATAATTGCTTCTGAATCATATCGAAATGCATTGATTGATATTTCATATAACTTAGGCAAAGAGACAATTGAAGAAAAAAGTGTTTCTCGTATTTATAATACGATTAAAGAAAACCTTTCATATGAACATGTTCTAATTTCTTTTAAAGAAAACAAACAAGGATTTGTTGTATATGTTCCGGCATTTGATTCAATCAACCAATTAAAAGAAGAATTAGAATATATCATTAAAGATATTTCTCTAGTGAAAAAAGGCGGAACAACAAAACGTGCTGTAGTTGCGCACGTAAGTGTTGCTATTTATCCATATTCATCAATTGATAATCTTGTTAAAGACTTATCTAAAGCTAGAAAAGAAAAGAAAGTTCTTAATATTTATATTCCAGAAAGAACATTTGAATTTAATAACAAATTGCTATTCTCTTCGATGAATATCAATAACACAACTAAACTCATTGAAGATGTCTCATCAATTGTTCCAGATCCAAAACTATATGCATCTAATTTAACAAGAATTAAAAAGTGCATTGATAACACATCTAACTATTATGGCTTTGATGCCGCAGGATATCTTGGATATGACAAAGATAACGAAAAATATATAAATGTATACTCATTCACATCTAAAGACGAAGTCATATTCAAAGATTCAGTCGATATATCTAAGAAATTTATCCAAACTCTTAACGCTGTTAAAGATAGCGATTCAAGTTACTACTTCTCAAGCAGAAAACATATTAATAACAGACTAGCGTTATATGTCGATCAATACCGCATCCGTTCAGGTTTATTTTACATCCTATCGCGTGATGATAAACCATTCGGTGTGTTATATTTCCTTAATCGTCATAAAGACTTATCCTTTGACGCATATATGAAGGAATCTTTGATTACTTCATGTCATGTCTTAGGTAGCGTTTTAGAAAAGATGGACGCAAGAAGAAATGTTAATGTTGCAGATAAGCGTCTCAGTGAGATATTAAAAATCTCTGGAATGACCCTATATTCGGTCAATAAGGCCAATTATGAGATTGTTAGGTATTCTCAATCACTTTTGCGTTTATTCCCGTCATTTGACCCTTCTATGCCTTGTTATAAGGCTCTATATGGTTTAAATAAACCTTGTAAGAACTGTCCACTTAAGCAAAAACGTCATATGATAAGTGAAATTAATTCACATAAATATGAAGTATATCCTGTCTTTGCTAACAAGTATGATCCAACTGCTCACTTATTAATTCAACCTCAAAAAGGTGATGATGTATCTGAAAGATTTGATGATGAAACATTACTTTCAAGCTTTGCTTCATTTAGAACGGATTTATCTAACCAATTGCTTTCTAACGTAAGTGGCAAGATTCTCCTACTTAAAGTCAAGAACATCAAAGATGTTATATCCTCAGTTAAAAACGGTGGATATGTCACACTTATCAAAGAGTTCTCTGATAGAGTATTAACTCATTATGTAGACTTTGCTGACGTATATCAATTTAATAGTTCAACGCTTGCGTTGATTCTTCATGATAAGAGCGATGAAGACATCGTTTCTATCTGCCAAGAAATCTGTGATATTGTTCAATCAGAAAAGGTTGATGATACACATCTATCATTTATGTATTTAGTTAAGAACTACTCCGCTAATGATACAAATGACGCACTTCAAAAAACATTGCTTGATGCGCTTGATAAATACAAAGATGAAAATGAAGATGAAATCGTCTTTGTTGATACTGAATATAAGCGTAGTGCATCTTTAGACGGATACCTTCTTGAACAACTATTGTCCTCCTTTGGAGAAAAGACATATGATATGGAATTCACTCCATTATTATCAAACAACACCCGTCTTGTTTATGGAGTTGAAATCACTCCTAATATTGTCGATAGAAATGTAAATAAACGATTAGATATTTCTAAGGCAATAGAAGTGGCACATAATAAGGGCTTTGGAGACATCTATAGTGATGGAATGTTATTGTATTTAGATGATCTAATTAGTAGATATACGTATACCTTCTTTATGTCCACAGATATATCATGTATGTCACTTAAAGTTGATCATAATTTCATCAATCAAGATCGCTTTATAGAGCATCTAAAAGAGATATATTCTAAGCATCAATTGCCTAAAGGATTTATTGCCTTTGAGGTGAGTGAAGATGATGTCTACGAACACGAAAAAGAATACAAAGAAATCGTTAGAAAAGCTGCTCAAATTGGTGTTAATTTCATAGTCTATGACTATGAAGGTAACAAATATACAGTTGCTTCATTAGGCGAACTTGGCTTTAAAGAAATTAAGTTCTCTAAGAAGATTTTGTCCTCTATTAATGATCGAGATTCATATAACCAAACAACCTATATGTGGCTTGAAGCTATCAAGCAACAAATGAAGGTCAATTTCACTGGTGTTGAATCTCGTAAATCATCAGAAGCTATCGTCTTTGAAGGTTACGATTGCGGAGTTCAAGGTGACTATTACTTCAAGCCAATGGATGAAGTAAAAGCCTTTGAAGTTATTAGAACTCGTAACATGAAAGACAAAGATAATCTTGATAACTAATTTAAATGATTATCTGAATGAGTAGGCTTATTGCCTACTTTTTCGTATAAAGTTAATAATTTATCAAAAAGATATTTATTTAATTAAATTTCATAAATTAAATATATCAAAGATATATTTGAATGTGCATACATACTTATACGAGCAATATATACTTGTATTGTGTGCGCATAGTATATAAAATATACTTGAACTTGATAAAGGCAAAACTACAGTGATGTAGTGACGCAAAGCTAAAGGGTCTTGATTAAGATAGCCAGTTGCCAATAATGGTGACTGGCTTTTAAAAATATCAGTCAAGAAAGGTAAGCTAATGAATCGTTTCCAAAAAAGAATAATGATCATCGCTGCAGCAATCTGCAATGTTTCGCTTACCCTTACAGCAGCTGGTGTTGCAACATATGCTTGGTTTAAAGCTAAAGCAAATCTTGTAGCCGTTTCAAATAATCTCTCAATCAGTGTTGCCGACCCTGATGAAAAATTTGAATATGACATTTATAAATATGATGATAACCTTAAGGCTGGCAAAAAATTTACTGATCCTAGTGATTTTACCTTGCCTGATTATGATACATACATCACCGAGAAAAACGTTTACGCGAACTGCATCATACGCGCTGAAGTCACAGTCCCCTCATTAAATACATCCGATGAGTATTTCACCATTGATGTCACAAGACTTGCTTCAAACTACTTCATTACAAGTACAACAAAGGTTGATAAAAAGACATCTAATGTTATTCAATTAAAATCTGCTGTCTATTCTTTCTTAGAAAGTGGCGAAACCGATTTTACAGAAAACACTAATATGATTGGACACGGAGATATTGACGAAACCTCTCCTGCGACAATCTATTCAACTGTCAGTGACTATTTTGCCACTAAACAAACTCCAACAACATTCGTTCCTATTAGATATGATGATAATGGTAATCCTATTGTTAATCGTGGAGATGACGAGAACAAAAGAACCATTACCCTTATTCCAGACTTACCTACAGGTTATACAATCACAAAGGTAATTATCTATCTCGAATGTTCTTATCACGAAGATTTAGTTGATAAGTATGTTGAGTCTAATTCTACAGATTCTGCTGCAACAAAATATGCACTTCAAGGCGATGTTTCGTCAATTGTTTTTTCACATAAAGAAAAAGTTGCAAAAACATCACAAGCAACTGGTAAATACATTAAGGTAGAATCTACTGCTGCTTTAGCTAACGGTCAGTATTTGCACGCGTACGAGACGGATGAATCCACAGGCGCCGCAAAACTTATGAAGGGTAGTTTAGCAACCAGTGATAAAGCTGCTACCAACCCATCCGGAATCTTTGTAGCAGATAACATTAGAGATGCAACGATAAACTCACTACCATCCAACGAGCCAAAATCAATTGACACCACCGACGCCATTGATAGTGATGCATTTGCTTACACTAAAAAGAGTGGTGAAAATTCTATAAATACATTTAAGTCAAAAGCTGGTTACTACATTGGTAACGATACCCAATCTAATGGTATTGCGACTAACGATGACTATGCCAATGGTTACAAACACCAAATTACTTTCAGTGGAGATCATGCAAACGTTGATGCTTATGGTACTGGCTCAAACAACATGAGATTAGGATACTATACATCTGGAAATGGCAGATTCTATTATCAAAAGGATTCTGGAAAACAAACAGACCTGTTTAGATATACCGAAAACGTTGCAGAAATGCCCACATTAACCGGTATAGAAATTACAACTGCAACAACTGCCACCTCATTCTACACATCACAAAAATTTGCTATTACTAATTTAGTTGTAACAGCCACCTATTCCAATGACTCATCTGCAATAGTTACGAAGTCATGTACTTTCACTTCAGATACCGATCCAGCTACACTAGTGCCTGGCACTACTACTTTGAGCACTGTGACCCAATCAAAGAATATTTATGTCAGTTATTCTGAAGGCGGAGTAACGATTAATGGTGAAGGTGTAGCTGCTTTAACATACACAATTAGTGTTGCTCAAGATGAACTAAATTCAATTTCTGCAACTGCTCCAACCAAATCTTATTATTTTGTCAATGAAGAGTTTTCATCAGCAGGCATGACTGTTACCGCTCATTATAAATCTGGCAATCCTGTCAACATTGAATTAAATAATCCTAATTTAACAATTACTGCTCCTAGCATGTCATCAGTTAGTGATCCATCTGTTAATGTCTCATATACTGATGGAGTTACAAAATCTACTACTGTTACAATTCACATTGTCGCAAGGTACTTAAGCATCAATAAGAACAGTGCATCTGTTGCAGAGGGCGGAGATGTAACAATCACTGTAGATCATAATCAGGATGTCACAATCACAAATACTCCTGGAACTGGAACTGTTTCCTTAAATCCTAGTTCAATTGAGTACACAGGAACAAATAAGGCTAGAACAACCACTGATGTAACGGTTCATGGCGAGACAGCTGGCACCGTAACTCTCACATTTTCTTCCAGTGGATGTTCACCTGTTTCATGCAATATTACTGTTACCGCTACACCTGCTGATGTGATTACTATGACCGCAGATGAAGTCATCACCGATTCGGGTTATAAGGCATATGCTACAAACATTTCAAAGGATTACAATGGTACAGGAAGTGAATCAAAAGGATGGCTTGTAACATTTGGCGGAAATAACTACACATTTGGTACAAATAATAATGCTACCAATTTTGATAATTGTAATTTGTCTTCGTATGACAAGTATGCTGTCAGTACAGTGGCAACTACTTCAGAAACCGCTGCTGCGTTTGCAAATACGAGCGTGATGCACAAGATTAGGAATATCTCGTTCACATGTACTGGTGGTACAAATTTGAACACAACAACCGCATATATAATCTATTCTGCTGATAATATTACTTTTTCAAAACCAACATTAGCTTCCGGTTCTACATCACAAGGTACTACTGTGACTTCTGGAACAACGTATACCTTTAAATTTAATTCGGCATTGGCCGGATATTTTGCGATTGTATTTAAATCAAGTCTTTCTAGCGTTGGCAACTGGAAGATAGAGGGCCTATCTGTAACTTACAACCCTAAAGCTCTTGATCATATCGCTATCACTGGAGATGTTTCGAATAAATCTTACACAAGTGGACAATCGTTAAATATGTCAGGTTTAGTTGTTACAGCGTATTACACAGATAATACAAACGAAGTTGTAACAGGAAGTGCAACATTAACCTCTTCTGTAGATCCATTAACCACTGGTACTACATCAGTTACTGTTACTGCTTCTTACACATTCGGCAGCTCTACAGAGACGGCGACTAAGAGCGTTACTGGTTTAACAGTTACAGCACCGTCGACGCTAATAACTGCAATTACTTTAACTGCTGCAAGTTCATCAATTGTAGCTGGGAATACTACAACAGTTACAATTGGAATTACACCAAGCAGCGCTTCGTCACAAAATATTACAGTCACTTTAACTGCTGGCGGCGGAACATATGGTAGATTTGATAATTCGACCGGCAGCACAACAACAAAAGATGTTCAATGTAGTAGTGGTTCTGGCTCGTTTACTGTTTATGGTGTTGCAGCTGGTTCATTCAAACTTCAAGCTGCAGCAAATGATGGATCTAGTATAACTTCCAATCAAATCACTATTACAGTTACCGCTCCATCCAGTATTACATTCACAACTAATAGATCTAATCTATCGCCAACTTGGTCTTCCTCTGGTACGTATACCGTTACTTCAAGCGGTGAGACTATAACGTTTAGTAATTTGACTGCATCCAGCAATAGTGATATTCAAATGGCAAAGAATTCCACAGCAACTAGTACTGAATTCTCAGGAAATATTTCTCAAATCATATTGTATGGTTGTGCACATACAGGTTCTAAGAGCGATGGTTCATTTACTGTTAGCGGTAGTGCGAATGGATCGTCGTGGACAGAGGTGTACTCAATTTCAAATATGAGTCCTTCTCAAGGAAACATCACTATTTCAGTTTCTTCGGGGTATAAGTATTTTAAAGTTACAGTTGGCAGCTCACGTGTCCTTAAGATTACTGGAATTAAGGTTACATATTCATAAAAGGAGAAAAGATGTTTAAGTTTTTGAAGCAACACAAATTCACAATCTTACTCACAGCATTAAATGCTCTCCTTTTAAGTGCGGCTGTTATCGGAACTGTCGCTTGGTATTCAATCAAAATGGAGATTGATCCACCTACTGGTACAACTCAAACAAGTGGTATTTTAAAATCATATTTTGATTCTGGAAGTGGTACCCAGGGTGATCCTTATGTAATCACAAGGCCTATTCATTTTTATCACCTATCATATCTTCAAAATTCTGATTATTTCGGGGATAGCACAAAATATTTCCGTTTTGGGAAAAACATTGATGGCGACGCTAATGGAGAATATGAATTCTACAATTATGGTGATGATGGCAAACTTCTTGCTGGAACTTCAAAAGAATTAAATGTTAAGTATTACAGTGGCACAAATGCCTTATATCCAATCGGCACGCCTCAACATCCATTTAAATCAGTTATCTATGGAACAAACCTTACTGTTAAAAATGTACACATCAAAGGTGATGGTTTAGCAGATATAGGTGTCTTTGGATATGTTCACGAAGATGCTGAAATACATAACTTGTATTTTGATACAGTATCTATTGATACAGGAACGCCTACATCATCTAATGGTACTCACTCCCACACAAGTGGAAAATACAACGTTGGCTACTTAGCCGGTCATATACAATCTAGTGATTCTTTTGACAATGTCTATGTGAATAAATGCGAAATTTACAATAGTGGCATCCCTAACATCCAAGGTTTAACTGAATATGGATATTTTGGTAAATGCGATTCTATTGAGACACCTTTAACTACATCGAGTACAGATGAATATAGAATTGATCCAGCTACTGTCCAAGGATATTTCAAAGACAACTGGACATCTGGCAAGCAATTGTCTAGTAAGTCTGTCACCACAAGAAACACAGAGTATACTGTGAAAGGAACAGATTTCACATCTGTAGTTAATAGTAGCGATAATAACCATAATGCAAGTACATCTTACACAATGAAAGGTACGGCATCGAGTGTTCCGCACAATTATTCATTATCTACTATTGGCCATCAGGGTGAAGAAACCAGTTATGAGATTTCATACTCCAGCAGTCACTTGAATATGGACGTAAGTACCACCGTTATTCCGGATGGAGTAAATATTAATACTATTACAGAACCAGGTTCTTACATGTATTGGGATACATCCGCTTCAAAATGGGTATATTATGTCATTTCTCCAGGTGGCTCAACATCTTCTAAAACCTTTAACGTTTTCTCATTGTCCTATCAATATAACGGCAATACGTACTATGTTTATGTTAGTGGCAATGTTACTGAAAGCAATGGTGTAAAAAATTACTCAGGATTGTCACTTGCTGTTTCTTCTACAGTGCCATCGATTAGCAATAGACGTTATTGGTTCTCTTTGAGATCGTCAAACACCGATTATGGTATAACATCAATTGCTACTAATTCTGGCGCTGAACGCTACTATTTATTCTGTCCAGATGTTGATGCTTATGCCTATATTACAAGCAACACAACAATTAATTTCGGCAATTATTCAACTGTGAAGGACTTATCGGGCACAGGATCATCTAAGACATTCACTTTTGATGGTGTTGATACAAAGATTGAATGGGTCGGTTCTAGTAATACGAACTATGGTTTCCAAGCAACATCATCCTCTATTACAGCAATAAGACCTGTTAGTGGAAATGATGCAACTATTTTCGCACTTAATGGTACAGGTGCTCGCACTTCGGAAAGCTCATCTGATACAGATAAGTATCAATTGGTTACGGATACATCTCAGTTGAAGAATAATCAAGAATACTCTATCGGCTATGATGCTGGTGATTTGCACAGGTTGATTGGCGAGCAAAGAACTAATAATAGAACCGCAGTTACAGTAACTGTCGATTCTGGAACAACTTTAAATTCTGCATCTGGTGTTAGAAAATTTACTTTGGGTGTCGATGATGAAACAATAACTGGGTCAACTGTATATTCGTTCTTTGACCAAGCAGAATATACTGGTAATGGTGGCTATTTGTATGCGGCATCATCATCGCATAACTACTTAAGAACTCAACAAACAAACAATTTAAACGGATTATGGTCGATAACTTTTGGCAGTGGCGGAGCAGCAACAGTAACAGCACAAGGTAGTAACTCTCGAAACCTACTTAGATACAATTCGTCAGATGATTTGTTTGCATCTTATGGTCAAGGTCAGAAACTAGTTAAAATCTATAAATATATTGCCGGGTCTGGAACTATCCAAACCGCAAATCATGCGGAATTGATTGCAACCGTAGAAGATGGAACTGATGTCGATCCAGTACCGTATGATGCATTTTATGATGCTGATACAACCGGTGGAACAAACTATCAATCCATTACTTTTACTCGTGAACGCATTACATGGGATTTTACAAATCATTTAATAACCATTTCCCCACAATCCAACCAACATTATGAAAGAATAACATCAATTGACGATCTTTCAGATGGTGAATATTTAATTGTTACAGAATCAGGCGGGAAGGCTCTTAATGGTCAAGGAAGTGGTGGCGCGAGCGCATCTGTCACAATAACCAACCATACTATTCCTTACAATGAAACAACAACAGGGTATGCTTTTACATTGGATTCTGAGAATGGAAGATTCCTGGCAAAAGACAGCTACTATATATATAGTGCTGGCAGTGGTACAAGCATGTCTTATACTCAAACAGAATCAGACCTAGTTAACCACTCGATTTCTTTTGATGGTAACAATGTTGTAATTAAATCGCCAAACAATAATAGAAAATTGGCTTACTATTCATCAGGACCTAATTTTAGATACTATGCTTCGATTGGCAGTGGCCAAGAAGTTCAATTGTACAAACTTATTAGTGAAACAACCGAACCTGAATATATTGCTGATACAATAGCTACTTTGGATAACAAATATAATAAAGATAAAATTGATGCTGTTGGTACAGTAACCTATTCATCTTCATCGATGACATTTGCATCAAATCTTAGCAATATCAAAGCAGTTAGTAAATGGAATACAGAAAATAGTGAGCTTGGTATTGGTGCCAAATTCTATCAAACAAGATACTTATCTAATTCCTTAGTGTTATTTGTCCCTAACCAAGGTGCATTAGATTTCGGAACAATTCATTTGGAATCAACTGGAACAGCCCCTGTATTTGTGAAAGGATCAGATAATGGCATAACTAATTTTGAACCATCAATTGGATTTACTGATGCGAGAATCGGCTGTACTGATGATTTGGTGGGAGACAGCAACCATAGTTATACTTTAAGTCTTAACATGCATAATATATTCAACCTATGTTATGCAGCATTAGATTCGGATGGTAAAATACTTGCATCATATGATACTGATGGCGCTAAAGTGCTTCCTGCAACCGCAATCAATCCATCTAATATTGCAACATTTGTACTAGCAATAAGTGTTCCTTCTTCATCAATGTCTGTTTCAGCAATCAACTTAAAGATTCGTCATCTTGAAGGCGAAATGGCGAACTTCAGTAATGTTGGTTATAGAAACGCAACGTACACTTCTGGTGCTACGATTGTTGATTCAATCGTAACAGACAATGTCAATACAACCACAAGTACTATCGCAAGAGAAGCTATTGATTTTAGAATTGATAGTGGTTCTAATTCTAATAAGATCTTCTTTAGAATGATGTATAATGCTACGACGAAAACGTACGATATTACATTCAAATGCACGTCGAACACACACATACTAATCTTTAATTTTGATGCTGAAAGAGTAAAACTGTATTTGAACGATTCGCAATTAACTGAATCTTATCATGATGAAACTGTGTCAGGAACAGCTTGGACGTATCCAGTAGCACTTCCGTCAAACTATAGTTAATAAAATAGCACGTTCAAAATAACGTGCTTTTTCATATGTGTTACACATGTATACACGCTTAAATTATTTTGATTATTAATCTTATTAGCATATAATGAGAATGCATATTTAGTTTTAATGTAGACTTTTATAGGAGATTAGATATGGAAAAAGAAAATATAATCGAAGAAGAAAAGCCAAGTAAATGGACATTTGGTAAATACCTTAAAGGTATTGCTAAATATAAATGGTGGGTTGTTGGATCCACTGTCTTAGGTACAGTCTTAGGTTTTGTTGGGTTTAAATTCGTTTTAAATCCAATTCGTAAGAATCTAACTGCTCAATATTCATATAACTTAGCAGGAACATACGAAGATGAAGATACAATTCGCTTTGTCGATGGTACAGTCTTTAACTCATATGACCTTACCAATATCGAAAACTTGAAGAAAGTTAAAGATAGCAAGGAAGAATATAGCAGAATCGATGTTGAAAAAATCATCACCGACGGTGGTATCACAATCACAAAGGATATCATTGAAAAAGATACAAGTACTACAACCGTTAAAGATAAAACAACAGAGAATGTTTCTATTACATACACTCTTGTTGCAAAAGCTAGATGCTTCCCAAATGATAAAGTTGGAAAAGAATTCTTATATGATTTAATTACTCTTCCAAAATCATTATCAAACGCTGCTATTAGTAACTACCATGTTGGTTCATATTTCTCACCAGTTTTTGAAACATTATCATTTGAAACTCAAGTTGAACAACTTGGTAAGCAATATGATGCCAATATTGAAGTGTATACTGCATTATCAGAGAAGTTCTCAACATCTGCCGCTGTTGATAGTGATGGTACAAAACTCTATCAAGCATTGAATGCTTTCCAAAGTAAGTACTATTCAGCAGGTTCTCAAGTCTTCTATAAAGAACTTGAATCCTCATTAGCAGCTAATAAGTATGTTAAATACAATGCAGATGATATTGATCAAGCAATTGCAGATATTAAAGCTACTGCTAATTCAAACATTGAATCAGTTGATAGACTTAAAGATCAAATTGCTACATATGAATCAATTCTCACCCAATGGACAAATATCAAAACATACATCACCGATGAATCAATCCTCCATGAAAAGATTATTGAACTCAGTGACAAGATTGCTGCCTTAAAAACAGAACTATTCAACGTCATTAAAGAATTAAACAAATTTGGATATGAATGTGATAGTGATGGCAAATGGGAATATAAAGCAGCTTTAAAAGGTTCACGTTATTACCTTGAACAAATCAAAGCCGATCCAACAAGTGAAGAATCAGTTGCATTCGCAAACGGATGCAAAGCATTCACTAAACGTATTGCTGACTACCATGATGTTCTTGAAGATGATAGTGAAGTCACAACAAGTGTTCTTAGATACTGCTATGACTCATATCAAAACAGAGTCTCCATTCTTGGAACAGGTTATGTTGTTACAGCTAAAGGCATCTCTGACTTCATTGGTCTAGCAGCCGGATTAGTCCTTGGATTTGCAATCTCCTCATTAATCTGCGCTTCCATCTACATCAACAAAGAAGAAGAGAAATAATTAACTAAAATAAAAATGGCATCATGCTGATGCCTTTTTTAATACCTATTCTCCAGTATGATCTGTAATAACAAACCAGATAGCTTTGAAGATAATCTTTAGGTCTGTTTTAACTGATCTTGTTTGGATGTATTTAATATCTAGTTCAACCCATTCATCGAAACTCATTTGGTGTCTATTGTGGGTTATTTGCCATAAGCAGATGACTCCACCTTTAACTTTGAGTCTATTCATTTGATATGGGGTGTATTCAGCAACTTCTTCTGGAAGTGGTGATCTAGGACCAACGATTGAAAGTCTCCCCATTAAGATATCCCATATTTGTGGTAATTCATCTAATGATGTCTTTCTTAGGAATTTACCAAATTTGGTAATACGTGGGTCATCTTTCATCTTGAAGACAGGACCATCAGCTTCGTTTTTGCCTTGCTTGATGAGTTCTTCTTTCATTTGCTCGGCGTTTGGTTTCATAGAACGAATCTTATGGAACTTGATGATCTTTCCATCTTTACCAACACGATCAGAAGCGTATATTGGGCGATGTCCATCTTCACAGAACTTAATGAACATCAATATCAATAGCACCCAACCAAATAGTAAAAAGAACATTATAGATGCAAAAATATCAAATGCTCTTTTAATAAAGAGATAGAATTTTCCACCGGCAGGTTGTATATCTTGATTTTTACTAATTTCGTTTGTCATAAGTCTTGTATCAAACTACTATCGTATTTTATATATTCGTTATCTAAAATGCAAGGTGTTAGGGCATGTAATTTCTAATTACTGACCCTAAAGCATATACGTGCTTATACATAAAAAGTGTATTATTATATTTAAGTATGTTGACTGAACTATTCCCAAAACTTAAAGAAAACATAGTCATCAAGTACATAAATAAATTTCTGTACTCAAAGTTTTATATTGCACTTATTGCTTTATGCACATTGCTCTGCAACATCTTTGGTTTTGAAATTATTTACTATTATCCACTTGTCTTAGTAAGTGTCATTTTCCCATGCTTCTTCTCAGAAGATATGCTACCTATGGTAGCACCTCTAGGAATGACGTATGCTTCTGTGTCAATTAAGAGCAATGGAAACTATGTTACAGGTCATTCTTTATTTGATGGTAGTTCTAAAATTAATTTGTTCATTCTTTTTGGATTAGCGATTGGATTTACTCTTGCTAGAGTTATGTATAACTTTATCAAAAGAAAGGATCTTACAAGAAGAATGCCTTCATTATTATTTGGATATATAGGAATGGGGCTTGCCTTTATTCTTGCAGGACTATTTTCCATCTACTATGAAGCTAAGCACATCTTATACCCAGTAGTGGTATTCCTATCATTGTCATTCTGTTATTTTATCCTTCTATTTGTTATTGATTGGAAGAAGACAGAAAAGAGTTACTTTGCCTGGGTTATGACATTCTATGGATTAGTTATCTCATGTGAAGTTATCTATATTGTTATTTCCATTAAGATGGGCAACACAATATTCATCTCTAACCTTGGACAAATATTTACAGGCTGGGGCATGAGAAATAATATTGCCGGACAAATTAGCTTATGTGTTGCTGCTCCTATCTATCTCGCAATTAAATCTAAAAAGCCACTCATCTATTTATGGATGCCTTTATTCATGATTGTTAGCTGCTTCTTAGTTAACTCTCGTGGTGGAGCATTAACATCATGCTTAATCTTTGTTATTGCTATTATCATTTACTTTGTAAAAGTTGATAAGATTGCTCGTATTAAAGGTATAGCAATGCTAGGTGCCGCTACACTGGCTGGTATCGTTTTATTCGTCGTTAAATTTAACGCTATTAAAGAGCTACTATCTCGTTTCTTTGCCTCTATTGGTGAGTCTGATATGTATGTCATCACTCAAGGAAGAAATGAAACATGGATGCATGGCATGAGTAACTTCTTTGAGAACACCTTGTTCGGTGTTGGATTCTATCAATGTAAAGATTATATCTTCTATAATTTCACAACCGGATTTGTTCCTGCTAGATATCATAATATCTATATTCAATTCTTAGCATCTACTGGTCTATTTGGTATAGCAGCATATTTCTATCACCGCGCTCAAACATTATTTATCACATTTAAAAAGCCTTCACTTGAGAAGACATTTATATACTTTACAGTGCTTGCACTTGTGATCTCTTCACTAACAGACAATCATTTCTTCAATATTGGTCCAGGGCTTAACTACTGTATGGCGCTCGCCTTTATTGAAGGCATGAATATATTAGAAGAAAAGGCTGTTTAACAGCCTTCTTTTCTTATCTTAACAAATCCTTTGACTGAATAGACAATTCCTATTATTAACACAAAGAAGAGACAACCAAGGGAGTTAATCCCAACATCTTTCCAAGATCCTCCACGTCCTTCAACAAATAGTTGAATGAATTCAGATAATCCAGCGATAAGGATTCCAAAGAATAAACCTATCGGTAAAACAACTCCTCTATGAGGGAATTTATCTTTTGTGTAGAACATCAATGTCAAAGTTGCAAAGCAAGCATTAAGTCCATTAAGAAGAAAATGACCAATTGATTTTCTAACAATCGTGGCAAATGTATCTTTATCAGTAGATGGTTTTATGACATCCGAAATATCTTTTGCTAAGTTTTGAGACATAGCAGCAGAAATATTCTCTTTGATAAAAGCATTAACAATAATTGTGATTGTAGCCACAATAGTTAATCCAAGAAATATTAATGTTACAATCAGACGTGACTTTTTCATCTTTTATATTGTATATCTTTTGTTTTAATAGAAATAACTATATTTTTTCTAGAAAAAGTATAGAATATTTATGTAACTAAAAATAAGGAGCAAATAATATGCCATTAGTAAATAGTAAAGAATTATTCAAAAAAGCATATGATGGTGGATACGCTATCGGTGCTTTTAACTGCAATAACATGGAAATTGTTCAAGCTATCACTGAAGCCGCTCAAGAATGCAAATCACCAGTCATTCTTCAAGTCAGCGCAGGCGCTAGAAAATATGCAAAGCCATGTTATCTTAAACACTTAGTTGAAGCAGCATGTGAAGATACAGACATTCCAATCGTTCTTCACCTTGACCATGGTGCAGACTTTGAAATTTGCAAAGACTGCATTGATGGAGGTTTTACCTCAGTCATGATTGATGCTTCAAGTAAATCCTTTGAAGAAAATATCGCTTTAACAAAGAAAGTCGTTGAATACGCTCATGCTCATAAGCCATATGTTACAGTTGAAGCTGAACTTGGTACATTAGCAGGTATTGAAGACGATGTTAAAGTTGAACATGGTGCTGAATCATACACCAAACCAGAAGACGTCGAAGAATTCGTTCGTAGAACCGGTTGTGATAGCCTCGCTATCGCCATTGGTACAAGCCACGGTGCATATAAGTTCAGACCAGAACAATGTACAAGAGATCCTAAGACAGGCATCTTACTACCTCCTCCACTAAGATTTGATATCTTAGAAGAAGTTAGCAAACGTCTACCAGGATTCCCAATTGTTCTCCATGGTTCTAGCTCAGTTAACCAAGAATACGTTAAGATCATCAATGATCACGGTGGAAAACTTGTTGATGCTGTTGGTGTTCCTGAAAGCCAACTTCGTCAAGCTGCTAGACTCGCTGTTTGTAAGATCAACATCGATAGTGATCTTCGTTTAGCAATGACAGCTGGTATCCGTGAACACATGGAAGCACATCCAGATCATTTCGACCCACGTCAATATGTTGGTGATGGCCGTAAATACGTCAAAGACCTTGTTAAACACAAAATTACTGAAGTTTTAGGTTCAGACGGAAAAGCTGAATAATTAATTGGATTAGCATCACATTTGTGGTGCTTTTCTAGTGGAGGTTTATATGAAGAAAAGAATAATTGCTGCTTTAGTATCGCTTGCACTTCTTGGTGGTAGTGCACTTGTTTTAAGCCATAAAGAAGCAGTGGAAACTAAAGCTGCTGGTAGCTACTACACAAGAGTCACCAGTTTAAGCGAATTATCTGTTGGTGATGAAGTTGTTATTGCGTCTGCAACAAGCCAAGTCGCTAATGGTTCAGAAGTAGATAGCAAATATTTAAGTAAAGTCTCAGTTTCAATTACTGGAAACACATTATATGATTCAACATCATCTGCAGTTAGGTTAAGAGTTGAAAATGGTTCTTCTTCAGGAACATATTCTTTTAAGAATACAAACAACAATAAATATTTAGCGTCAAATAAAAATAGCGATCAATATCTCAGATATTTCAACACTACTAAAGCGGATTATTCATCATATAACTTAACTATGGCAGGAGATAACTCATATATCTCCATGCAAGTTGTTGCAACTAACTCAAACAATTACCGTTATATTAAATACAATCCTGCAAGTGCCACCCAACAATTTAGAACATACAAATCCAATTCTGGTGGCATGGAAGAAATTAACCTATATAAGTACACTGGTGCAGAAAAGAAAATCTCAATTGATCAAAAGACATCTGATGATAATGTAGAAGTTGAGGTTGGTAACACAGTTAACCTCACAACAACAGCTGAGAACTTTACTCCAGTGTCATATTCATGGTCAGTCAATAGTGGCAATGAATCAAAAGTTCAAATTACTCCTGATAACGATAAAGTATCAGTGAAATTCTTATCTGAAGGCACTGATATTCAAATAACCGTTACTGCAACAGATTCCTCATCAAATGAATATACTGCCTCAATTAAATATGATGCAGTCGTTTACTCATACACCTATCAATTCAATGATGGCAACTACTTTATCAATGTTAAAAATGAAGACGAGTTTATATTTGTTAATAATTCATTTGCCGAGAAAAATAATGACATTACATCAAATTACTTGATTGACGATAATGGTAAAGTGATATTTGAACACGCAGCAAAAGGCAATAACACATATTATTTAAAGAATAGTAGTGGCAAGTATCTTGTTGCTGGTTCGAATGCAAGACTTAATATAAGCAATTCTCAACCAGATACATATTGGACCATTACTGAAAATTCAACACCTGGAACTTATAAGATTTCTGATCACGATACATCTAAAGTTCTTGTGTATTCTCCTAGACAATCTAACTATGGAAAATTCATGTGTTTCTTAGAAAGTGGTGTTCAAACATATGATGGAGATATCATGTGGCTAAACATTTCAAAGCCATGGACATTCTCTAGTTTTGAACACACTGATATTATTCCTGATAAATTAACATATAAAATTGAAGAATCATTCGATCCTACAGGAATGATCCTTAAAGCTAATTTCACCGACGAAGATTCGAATGTATATCCAATTGATGTCACAAACGAATATAGTTGGCCTGCATTTTCTGAAAATCAAACATCTATTACTGGTACATTCTCTATTGGTACCAATAATGATTCTGTCACAGTTACAGGATTAAAAGTTCTCAGTTATGAGTTGCACTCAATTAGCGTTAATTATGCTGGAGCAAAAGTATCTTACATTGAAGGTCAAACAATTAAGAAAGATGATCTAATTGTTACCGCTACATATAAAGCTGATGGTGGAGACGATGAAATAGTCACATTGAACGCAAGTGACTACACTGTCTATCCAACAAAAGCCGGTAGAAACACAACTGAAATCACAGTTGGATACGAAGGCAAGACTTCTACTTATCCAATCAGTGTCACTCCAAATCATTTCATCCATTGCGATGATGATTCTAAAGTTAGACCAGGCCATAATGTCATCTTCACCGAAGAAGTTTATGGTGTGGAAATGAAAGCAGATTTCACTGCTCAAGATTATGAGGAAATCCCAACTGCGGTAGGTCAATTTGAAGTTGAACAAGGTGCAAAACCACTTACAGTTTCATTTAAAAATAGTGGTGGAAAATACCTCGGAATTGATGGCACAAAAGTTGCATTATTAGACAGCAAAGTTGAGTTATCTTCTTGGACAGTTATCTTTGCTCACGATGAATGCTACATTGAAAATGTAGGAAAGACGAATTATTACCTCTGTTACAGCTATTCAGGCAAAAAATTCCAAGTCTATGAAAATGGCTCTGGTGGTAATGGTTTTGCAGTAATTTGGATTGACGAAAACTCAACTCCAGAAGAATTTATTGATCATCTTGAACTCGATACTTCATCAGTTAAGAAAACATTCGCAGTCAATGAAGCTTTCTCATATGACGGTTTAATCGTTAAAGCTGTTTATGAAAGTGGCTCAAAAGTAACACTTGATGATTATGTCGTAGTTGCTCCAAACATGTCTAGTGCTGGTAGTAAGACTGTCACAGTTAGATATATCAACATCTTTGAGGCAACATATCAAATCACTGTTAGTAACGGTGATACACCATCCGGAGGTGGAGATTCTAGCGGTGGAGGCTCATCAGGCGGCGGATCATCTACATCTGGCGATTCTGATGAAGGAGAAAAAGCCAAAGGAAAACTTAATTTTGGTGCAGTAATTGGTATATCCGTTGGTAGCTCCGTCCTTATCTTAGGTGGTGTCGGATTAGCGGTATTCCTAATCGTCACAAAGAAGAAAAAACAATAAAAATTAAAAGGTGCTTATTCAAATTGAATAGGCATCTTTTTTATACAACTATTTTCGGTATGTCATTTTTGCATTTACTAACATAACCTTATATTTTATATAAAAGCAACTTGAGTCAAAATGTGAGCTCAAAGCTGCTTCCAAGAAATATACAAAGTATTTGCTTTTATAATTATGAAAGTGTTATGCTCTTTGCATAAACGAAAGGAGATTCCTTTTATGAAAAAACGAATTCTATTATTATCAACTGCAGCCTTATTATCGCTAGGTGCCTTAGGAGGCTGTAACAAAGATGACAAGAAGTCTTCTGATGAACCAACATCTGAAGCTCCAGTAGATCCTGAAGAAAACTGGCCAGTAAAAGAATGGTCATCCGAAGAAAAGGCAGTTATCGAATCAGTCCTTGGTAGTGGAAACACAATTCCTTTCTATTACATCAAAGACCAAACTGTTAAAGCTGGTAAGAAGAGTGGAGTTATGACTCTTGTTATCTCTTCTACAAATACAGAAGCATTCTCAACTGATGATTTATCAGCATATGTCAGAAAACTTTTAAGATTCGGTTATGAAGCTTGTGATGATTCTTCATCCAGCACATATCATTATCGTGTCAAATTATCTTCTGATTATGTTTTTGATCACTATATCGATGTCAAATTTGCCATCGTTAATAAGAAATCATGGACAATCAACGCAATCCTTGGTGATGAAGTTAGAAACCATAGCTTTGCTGGAAGAGATGCACCTTATGGAGCAAGTAAATTTGCTACATTAAATAGTGAGATTTCACAATACTTTGCTAGTAGCGGTATTAAGAATGCATTAGTCTTACCAACTGCAATCGAAGATGAAACTGCTGCAGAAAAAGCAATCACATCATACGATTTCATTGATATGCGTTATAAAGCAATGGATGCCAAGAAACATCCAAGTAGCTCATCTGAAGATTTGCCAGTTTATTACTATGATAGTGGAGCACCTGCTGCTAGATTTGTCTTCACATCTACTGATGATAAAATAGCATTAGCGGAAGAAAGAGTTAACGCAGCTTATGCTTCAGCATTCAACAAGATCGTTCAAAACGATTCTAACTTCAAGATTGCTGGTGCATATCGTAGTGAAAGTGGATTTGAACTCTCAGTATCATCCTCTAAAGTTGATAAAGAAGAAGGTATCCCAGCTAAAGTAAATGCTGACTTTGCTTTCCAAGAAGTTCATGACTTCTCTGGTAAATACCACAGAATCTTCGATAATGGTTCGGGCGATGAACTTGAACTTGGTATTGGTTCTCTTGTTGAAAGATACATCAATGCCGAAGTACCTTCTGAAGGCGTAGAGATTTCATTCCCTGTTATCGAAGTTGGAAGTAGCTTCACTGCTGTTGCAAAAGATGTCCGCTTCAGCAATTGGTCAAAGACAAAAATTGTTGGCAACGCACAAATCGAAGCAACATTAGTTGGTGTTACAGATCCACTTGAAGGAGTAACACAATCAATCACCGTTGATGCAGGTTACACAGCTGTGGGTGAATCTGGTGGAGTATATACCTTCACAAAAGGTAATTGCACATTGACGATGAAATATACTGCTTCTGCACTTAACACAGTAGTATTAACATTCACATACGGTCTTCCTGATTAAACAAAACGACTAACCGGATTTATATCCGGTTTTTTGTTGAATGGATATATTATTTTATATAAAATATAAGTATGAAAAAACCATTAGCAGATTCATTACGTCCAGTATCACTTGATGAAGTTGTTGGTCAAAAACATCTTTTAGCAAAAGATGCTGTTTTCCGTAAGAGCGTCGATTCAGGCAAAATCTCTAATATGATTTTCTACGGCCCTCCAGGTGTTGGTAAAACCACACTTGCTAATATCATCGCCAAAAAGGCCAATATGACCTTGTATAAACTTAATGGTACAAGTGCATCCACAGATGATATTAAAAAGGTAATCGGCGATGTGAATTCTGTATTCACTCAAAACGGCATTCTTCTATATTTGGATGAAATACAATACCTCAACAAGAAGCAACAGCAATCTCTTTTAGAGTTCGTTGAAAGTGGAGATATCACTTTAATTGCATCTACAACTGAGAATCCATTCTTTTATGTATATCCAGCACTTCTATCTAGATGTTCTGTTTTTGAATTCAAAGCAATCTCAATCGATGATATCAAAGAAGGACTCAAAAACATTCTTAAAAAGATAGATGTTAAATGTGATGAAAATGCTTTAGAAAAACTCGCCATGTCTGCAAACGGTGACATGCGTAAAGCCATCAATAATTTAGAGTTCCTTGTATCAAGCAAAAAAGAAAATGAATCAATATCTCTAAGTGATGTTGAAAACATGATTCCTAAAGCCAATATCTCTTATGATAGAGGTGAAGATCATCATTTTGATACATTATCAGCATTTATGAAATCACTCCGTGGCTCTGATCCAGACGCTGCGATATTCTACTTAGCTAAGCTTCTTGAAGGAGGAGATTTAATCGCTGCCTCAAGAAGACTATTATGTTCTGTTAATGAAGATGTTGGTCTTGCATATCCTCAACTCATTCCAATTGTTAAGGCGTGTGTTGATTCTGCTCTTCAACTTGGTATGCCTGAGGCTAGATTGCCTTTGAGCAATGCGACAATTCTAATTGCAACAGCACCTAAATCTAATTCAAGCTATCTTGCATATGCCTCTGCTCAAAAAGACATTGAAAATGGCAAAGGAACATCTACTCCTCGTCAACTTCAAAACACTCACTTCGATGGAAAAGATGCAAAAGTGAAAGGACAACATTATAAGTATCCTCATGATTATCCTCATCACTATGTGAAACAACAATATCTACCAGATGATTTAAAAGATTCTAAATACTATATTCCTCAAGATAATAAAAACGAGAACGCTACTAAAGAATATTGGGATAAGATTAAAAAATGAAAAAGAAAACGTTAGATCTTTTAGGAATAATCATTAACGCTTGTACAGCTCTTTTCTCTTTGGCTGGTATTCTTTGGTATTACATTTCCCAATTATGTATCAAGATGGAAGTTGAACCTGAAGTTCTTAATTTCTATTTCACAGTTAATTCAAATATTTTCTTAGTTATTTGTTCTATCATCGCATTGGTCTTTTACGTACTCGCGTATTTAAAAGATAAAGATATCCCGTATTGGGTATCAATTATGAAACTCACAGCTGTAACTGCTGTATCTTTAACATTCTTTACAACAGTATTTTTCTTAACACCTGTATTTGGATCTCAAGACATTAATCTAATGATTTCTTTCTATACCAAAGCAAGTTTCTTTATGCATGTTCTTTCACCAATTACCGCAATGGTGGGATTTGCGTTATTTGAAATTCATAACGTTATCAAATTCAAACACATCTGGATTGCGATTGTCCCAATTATTATCTATGAAACCATTTATATGTCTTTTGTGTTTGCTACTGGCAATCTCCATTACGATTTATATGGTTTTGCTCATAGTTACGAGGGTGATACCCTTCATGTAGGTAGAGCAATCGTCTCAATTATTGCAACGCCTATTATTTCATTTGGCTTAGCCACTTTATGGTGGTATCTAAACAAACTATCTCGCAAGAGATTTATCAAATAAAAAAGACCACATCTCTGTGGTCAATTTTTATATCAGGAAGAATTACTTTTCTTCTTTTGCTTCTTCGGCTGGTTTTTCTTCTTTGTCTTTAGCAACTACATCTTTGACTTGTTGTTTAGAGATAGCTTGGATTTCTCCTGCATCTTCACCTCTAATGACTAAGATCAATGAGAGAATACCACCAACAAGGTAGCAAATGTTTCCGATTGCACCAGCAACGATACACATGATGTGTGGAGCTTTGCTCTTGGAATCTTCTTTTTGTTTTCTGATGGCAACGCCAACAACGATCCAAATAGCAATCTCAACAAGTAAGTAAACGAAGCAGACGATTGCGCGAGCAACCCAATAAATGACGCCTTCTTCATTTGCTTGAACGGCATAGACAGCAATTGCAATGCCACATCCGATAATGCCAAGGGCTAAAAGGATGACAGCAACTAATTGAAGCCATTTACCAACTGTGTAAAAGACATGAGCAGTTTTCTTCATAATTATTTCCTCCGTTAGATATGGTATCACTATACAAAGTAAAATCAATTGTCGATTCATAAATGCTATAATCCTTATATGGACAAAAGAAAAATCATTATCGATTGTGATCCAGGGCATGATGACGCTGTTGCTATTATGATGGCGGCGTCTGCGCCTAATTTAGAATTAATTGGAATCACAGTTGAAGCAGGTAACCAAACATTAGAAAAAACAGGTAGAAACGCCTTAAATATGGTGCAATACCTTAATTTAGATATTCCTGTAGCATTAGGCGCTAATCATCCTTTAAAAAGGGAACCTCAAACATGTGCTGAAATTCATGGAGAAAGTGGACTAGATGGTTTTACATTTCCTCCATTAAAAATATCTTTTGATAAAAGAGACGCTGTTACATTATTGAAAGATTTACTTTTAGCAAATGACAAAGTCACATTAGTTCCAACAGGACCATTAACAAATATTGCATTATTACTTCAAAAGCATCCAGAAGTTAAATCTCATATTGAAGAGATTGTATTAATGGGTGGCTCAATTGGATACGGAAATGTTTCTCCTGCAGCAGAATTCAACATTCTTTGTGATCCTGAAGCTGCAGAAGTTGTTTTTGAAAGTGGGCTTACTGTGAAGATGATGGGGTTAGATGTCACTAGACGTGTTCTTTTATATCCAGAGATTCTTGAAAGAATGAATAAGATTGGAAACAAGGTATCTGATTTGTTTTATGCCTTGATGAAAACATTCAACGCAAATCAAAAGAAAATATTTGGACACGAAGGTGCGCCTTTACATGACCCTGCTACAATTGTTTATCTAATTAATCCAAATGTCATCACACTTAAAAAGATGAATGTTGAAATAGATGTTAGTGGTGGACCATCTTATGGTCGCACAAACTGTGATCAATTTGATTATCTACATCGTCCACATAATGCCTACGTTGCAATTGATATTGATGTAGATGAATATTGGAATGTAATAGAAAAAGGCCTTAAGGCCTTCTCTAATTAAGCTTGAGGCTCTTCACTAGGAGCCTTTTTCTTTCTAAACAATAATAAGTAGTTAATTAGTGAACCAACTAATAATGTAGTTCCGAATCCAGCAGCTGTATCACTTAAGAAGTGAGCGCCTGCATATACACGTGATAATCCTGCAAGGATGCACCAGAGCATTCCGACATAGAATAATGCAACCATAATTCTTCTATCATCTCTTACTTTTGGTGAGCAGCAAGCAATATATGGGAGCACGAACATTGCTGTGCCTGCATATACTGTATGTCCACTTGGGAATGATTTGAGATTGTTGGATTTAAATGATTTATCTTTGATTGAAGCAGTAATTGATTTAAATGGATCAAGTTTCCATAACGGATGGAATGCAGCCTCTGGGTCATCTAATGTGAAGATATATCTTGGACGTGGTCTTGACCATAAGAATTTCATTCCGTTAGATACAATTGCACTTGCAGCAGCGATAATAATCATAGCGATTCCTAAGATAAACATATCGTGTTGATCAAATCCCCATTTAAATCTACCTAATGCTGCTAGTCCTACAAATAGACCTTCCATAATGAAAGCAAAGAAAACAGCAAGTATTTTAATAACTGAAGCGTGTTCTTGCATTCTAATGATATCTTTACTGATATCGTTGAATGTGTCATAGACAAAATAGTAACTGACTAGAATTGCTAATGCACCTATAACAATTGAGAATACTTCCCAAACTTTCTTTCCTTTATATCTACAGAAGATTAAAGAACCGCCTGCAAAGCCTAGTCCTAAACAAACTGGCAATTCTACAAGTGCTGCTCCAACGATGCCAAACCAGCTTTCATTTCCTGGAACATACACTGCACTTGTTAATTTGTAGTCAAAGATACCACCTAAAACAAGTATTGCTACTACAATACATGCAGCGATAATAATATCTCTTAATTTAATTGGATTTTTTGCATTAACACTAATTTTCATAACAATCTCCTAACGTGTTAGCCTTCTTGCATTGGACATAACAAGATTGCTTAATATTTTAACATTATCTTCAATTGAACCGGTATCATAAATGATCCATGATTTAACAACTCCGTATACACCCTGAACAATATAGTTGACTATTATTGTGTTTTTCTTTGTATCCTCGCAGTACGCTGATACTAGTTTACGAATATCTCTTAGTTTTCTTTCAATGTAACCACTTAAATTTTGATCAGTAAGGATGATTCTGTATAAATCCATTTCATCCGCTAAAGTTTCAAACATTGAAGTAAAGAACTTATCCACGATTCTTTTGCTAATTACTGTTTTTGGTATTAAATCAATATCAATTTCATCAAACTTCTTTTGGAATGACTTGGCAACAATGGAAGTAATAATGTCTTCTTTAGTACCATATCTAATATAAATTGTATTACGATTTACATTTGCTCTTTTAGCAATATCGACAAGGTGGATATTCGCATATCCTTTTTCTTCAATTAATTCTAAGAATGCTTGTTCAATTGCAACTTCTGTTTTTTCAATTCTTAAATCTTTACTCATATTTAGCATTTTACTATAAATGCACAATAATAGGCAAATGCAAAATTATGTCTATTGAAATATATTCAATATGGTTTTATATTGATTTTGTTGTGTAAGCAAGAAAGGAAATTTTAAAATGGCAAAATTCGCAATTATTGGTGATTCAACATGTGATTTAACCGGTGAAATGAGAAAAGAACATGATATCGATTATGCTCGTATGCTCGTCTCATGGACCGATGTTAAAGATAAAAGTGAACACGAAATCTACGCTTCCTTAGATTGGGAAGACTTATCTGTTAAAGAATACTATGATGTTCTTCGTGCAGGTAATCGTATTATTACATCGCAAGTTACAGAACAAGAATTTGATGAAGTATTTGGTCGTCACTTAAAGAAAGGTGAAGACATTCTCTACATCTCTTGTTCATCAGGCTTATCTGCTTCAGTTAAGTTAGCAGAAAGACTCGTTAAAGATAAATATTCAAAAGAATTCCCTGATAGAAAGATTGTCATCGTTGACTCTTTAATCTCTTGTATGGGTCAAGGAATGATGCTTCTTAGAGCAGCTGAATTAAGAGATAAAGGTGTCTCAATTGAAGAAGTTGCAAAAGAACTTGAAGAAACAAAACTTTGCTACAACCAAGTCGCAACAGTTGAAAGCCTTGAGTATCTTAGAAGAGCTGGACGTGTAAAAGCCGCTAAAGCATTCTTCGGAAATCTCTTTGGTGTCAAGCCAATCCTTATTTCTGATAGGGCAGGCATGAACCACGTTATTGAAAAAGGCAAAGGCCGTAAAGGTTCCCTCATTAAATGTGCTGAAATGGTTAGAGATTCAGTAGTAGAGCCAGAAAAAGGTGTCTGCTATGTCTGCCATGCTGATGCAAAACAAGAAGACGTCGACTTAATGGTCGAAAAACTCAAAGAACTCGTTCCATTTAAAGAAATTAAAGTTATGTATTTAGGACCAATCATTGGTTGTTCCACTGGCCCAGGTACATTTGGTATTTACTATTACGGAAAAGAAGTCACTATTACTGGTGAACAAGAATAATTATGATTTTAAAGAAATTAAATGGCGAACAATTTAAAGCGTTAGTTACTAATGGGGCTAAAAATCTACGCGCAAACTTTCAAGAAGTAGATGAGCTCAATGTTTTCCCTGTTCCAGATGGTGATACAGGTACAAATATGAGCCGCACTATTGAAGGCGGTGTTCGCGCAATTGAAAATTCAAGCGAAAATTCAATTGGATTACTTGGAAAAGATCTCTCTAAAGGCATGCTTATGTCTGCTAGAGGAAACTCTGGTGTTATTCTTTCCCAAATTTTCCGTGGAATTTGTAAAGGCCTAGCTGAAAAAGACGAAGTTAACGCTGTTGAACTTGGTGAAGCATATAAAGTTGGTGTTAAGCAAGCTTATGGTGCAGTTGTTACTCCTGTCGAAGGAACAATTCTTACTGTTTTCCGTGAAGCCACAGAAGCTGCTTGCAAAGCAATTAACAAAGATTCAACAATCAATGAATTCTTTGAAGCTCATTTAAAACAAGCCGCTGTTACATTAAAGAAAACAAAAGAACTTCTTCCTGTTTTAAAAGAAGCTAATGTTATTGACTCTGGTGGTTGTGGTTATGTCTACATTGTCAAAGGTATTGTTAAATACCTTGATGGTGAAAAGATTGAAGCCGAACTTTCTTTACCAGAGGAAGCAAAAGAAGAAGGCGCTCCGGTTGATTTCTCTGCTTTTAGTAGTGATGATGTCCTTCAATTTGGATACTGCACCGAATTCATCATGCGTCTACAAAACTCTAAAGTAGATGTTGAATCATTTGATGTTCAAAAAGTTATTGATGATTTAAATGAAGATGATATTAAAGGTGATTCTATTGTTGCGTTAAAAGATGATGATGTTGTGAAAGTTCACGTTCACACCAAAGAACCAGGTATCGTTCTTCACAAGATGAGAAAATATGGTGAGTTCCTCACAATCAAGATTGAGAACATGGCGCTTCAACATAACGAAACTATGTCTGAAGAAGAAGCTCAATCCAAAAAACAAATGGAACACAAAAAATACGCTATTGTAGCAGTTGCTCAAGGCGAAGGCATCTGTGCTCAATTCAAAGAATTTGGTGTTGATGTTATCGTTAGTGGTAATCAAACAATGAATCCTTCAACTGAAGATTTCATTACCGCATTTAAATCACTCAACGCAGATAACATAATCGTTTTTCCGAATAACAAAAATATTGTTATGGCAGCTGAACAAGCCGCAAAACTATATAAGGGTGCAAATGTGGTGGTCATTCACTGTGTTTCTATCCCACAATGTTTCTCAGCATTAACTATGTTAGATTTCTCTAGTGATGACTTAACAATTATCCTTGGAAACTTTAATGAAGCAATTAGACATGTTGTCTCTGCTGAGATCACAACTGCAATTAGATCAACCAAAGTTAATGGCGTTATCATCCATAAAGGTGATCACATTGGTATTGTTGATGGCAAGATGACAATCTCATCACCATTCAAAAATAGAATTGTCTTAGATCTATTAAGAAAGATTCCAAACATCAAAGACAAAGAAGTTGTAACGCTTATTTATGGTGATGGCATCACTGAGGAAGAAAAGCAAAAGAATCTTGAAAACATCCAAAGAGCATTGCCATTCCTTGAAGTTGGTGCAATTGATGGTGGACAAAAAGTCTACAAATACTTAATTGCCATTGATTAATAAAACATAAGCCCGCATCAAATGCGGGTTTTTGTTATAATTGTGTCATGAGCAAAATCGTTGTCATTGGATCAGTTAATATTGATTACACAATATATGTAGATTCTTTTCCAAAAGTTGGAGAAACTCTTTTGGGGAAGAAAAAGATATTCTCGTTAGGTGGAAAAGGAGTCAATCAAGCTTTAGCAATACATCGTTCTAGAGGTGATGTAACTTTCATATGCTTTATCGGAAAAGATGATGAAGGCAAAAAGATTAAAGACTTTATCTCTCAATATGGACTTCCTTCAAGAATCAATGAGATAGAAGGTAACTCCAGTGGCAATGCATATATCTTCGTAGATAAAGATTCAAACAATGAAATCGTTGTAGTCTCTGGAGTGAACTATATCCAAGACATTTCACTTTTAAAGAAATACTCTGATTTATTAAACAAATGTGAATATATTGTCCTTCAAAATGAAATTGATGGATTGATGAACAAATACATCTTTGAGACATATGGCAAAGATAAGAAGATTGTGTTTAATCCTGCTCCATATAAAGAGATTGATGAATCACTTTTTAAAGACATGTATTTGATTACTCCAAACGAAGGAGAATTAAAAGCCTTAACAGGCATTAAAGATATTGATAAAGCATCTCAAAAACTACTTCAATTAGGAGTTCAAAATGTAATTGTCACTTTAGGTGAAAAGGGTGCAAAATTCTATTCAAAAAATGTATCTAAAAAGTATGATGCATATAAGGTTAATTCAATTGACACAGTTGCTGCAGGCGATACATTTTTAGGTTGTTTAGTTGCATCTTTATCTTTAGACAAAAATATGGATGAATCCATTAAATATGCTTGTGCTGGTGCAGCACTTTCAACAACAAAACAAGGTGCAGCATCTTCTATTCCAACATATGAAGAAGTAATTGATTTTTTAAAGAAAAATGAAAGATAAATTTATTATAGAAAACGGAAAATGTGTCGACCTTTCTTTTGAAGGAAAAGGTGTTGTTAAAACTCTTTATGGAGTATGTTTTGTTGATGGGTTATTTCCTGGTGAGGTTGCCTATATTCAAACAAACTTTAAAAGAGCAGGTTCGTACTTTGGCAAAGTCACACGTTTAGTAACAAAAAGTCCTGACCGCATTCAACCTAGATGTGGTGTTTGTACAGCCTGCGGTGGATGTCAATTCCAACAACTCTCATATCCTGCACAACTTAAATACAAAACCAACAAAGTAAAAGATGCTTTTAGAAGACATCTTGGCGAAGATCTCAAAGTTAATGATTGTCTAGGTATGGAAAGCCCATATAACTACCGTAATAAGATTCAAGTTCCTATTGGTAGAGATCCACATGGCCATATCGTGACAGGATTCTATAGAAGTGGCACGCATAAAATCGTTCCAATTGATGAATGTCATATTGAAGATTTAAGAGCAGGCGTTATCTTAAAAGAAATTAAGAAGCTCATCAAAGAGTTTAGATATGATCCATATGATGAAGATACAAGAAGAGGCATCTTTAGACATGTCTTGATTCGAACCTCATATCACTATGATGAAATTATGGTGACACTTGTAACAAACGCAGATGAGTTCAAAGGCAAAAACAACTTTGTTAAAGAGCTCATTAAGAGATGTCCAAATATTAAAACTATTGTTCAAAACATTAACACCAGAGATACGAATGTTATCTTAGGTGAAAAAGAAAGAGTGCTCTATGGAACAGGCACAATCAAAGATTCCATTTTAGGTGTTGATTTTATCATCTCATCTAAATCATTCTTCCAAGTTAATCCAATTCAAGTTGAGACACTCTATAGTAAAGCAATTGAATATGTAAAACTAAGCAAAGATGATAATGTCTTTGATGCTTATTGTGGCATTGGAACAATATCATTAATTGCTTCTAAAAAATGTAAATCAGTTCTTGGTGTTGAAATAGTTAATGACGCCATTAAGGATGCAAATAAAAATGCCAAGATTAATGGCATAACAAATGCAAAGTTCATTTGTGGTGATGCTGGTGAAACATTAGAAGAACTTGCTAATGAAGATACACACTTTGATTGTGTGTTTGTGGACCCCCCAAGAAAAGGTTTAGATGAGAAATTCATCAAGTCTTTACTAAGGGTATCTCCAAAGAAAATAGTTTATGTTTCTTGCGATCCTGAAACACTTGCAAGAGATATCAATATCTTGAAAGAAAAATATCAAATCAAACTTATTCAACCAGTTGATATGTTTCCGATGACATTCCACGTGGAAACAATCGTTGGCTTGATTTTAAAGAAGTAAAACCCATTTATTTTTAATAAAAAACCTATATTTTTGAATAAAGACATGACCCATGAATACCACTTTTACTTAATAGATTTTCTATTAAGTAATTATGCCAAGTAATAGCCTATATCTAGGGTTGTAAGTGGTAACATGTGTTTTTCTTTTTTAACGGGTATTTTAGTAAAAGAAAAAACCTCAACCTGTCCGAGTTTCAATCTCGGGGGATAGAGGCAGGGCTCGTTGCCAAGTTTCAAGCTCGGCCGATTCCCTAAAGAAAGAATAACATTTCTTTCTAGAACATTAAACATTAAAATAAAACCATGGCGACAGTTACTAATAAAGAATTTGATGCTGATGTTTTATTGGCTATTA
>JAILIP010000028.1 GCA_024695235.1 Bacilli bacterium
CACATATAGATACCATATGTTGGAGGTGTGTTATACATTGAACCATTTTCAGCATGAAGTCTATAGTCGAAGTATGCTGGAAGAGGTTGACGAGGTGCTTTAGCAAGTAAATCATCACGGATGATCATAATGGTGACACCAGCAGGACCAACGTTCTTTTGAGCACCGGCATAAATAACACCGAATTTCTTAACATCAATTGGTTCACTTAAGAAGCATGATGACATATCACAGATAAGTGGGACATCGCCAGTCTCTGGATATTCTTTGAATTTTGAACCAAAGATGGTGTTGTTATCACACATATAGACATAGTCACTGTCTTTGTTGAATTTAATTGATTTAACATCTGGGATTTTCTTAAATCCATTTTCTTCACCACTAGCAACGATGCGGACATCACCATAGAGTTTTGCATCTTTGATAGCTTTCTTTGTCCAAACACCAGTGTTGATGTAATCTGCTTTACCAGTAAACATGAAGTTGAGTGGAATTAAAGCAAATTGGAGGGTTGCACCACCTTGGAGGAATAAGACTTTGTAATTCTCTGGAATACCAATTAATTCACGTAAGTCTTTTTCGGCCTCATCGATAATTCCTTGATAGACTTTGGAACGGTGAGACATTTCCATGACCGACATGCCTGAACCATGATAGTCAAGCATTTCCGCAGCTGCTTCTTCTAAGACTTCCTCAGGAAGCATAGCTGGTCCAGCGGAGAAGTTGTAAATACGATTACCTTTCATTTTTAATCTCCTTTAAGGTTATTTAATTTTCTTGATTTCAAGATAATAACGTTTTTCAGTAGCGTGTCCCATTGAGAATGATTTTCTTGGAAGGACATCATCAGCGGCAATGTAATCAAATACATCACCTTTGGTTAATGCAGGCATTGCAATTGCAAGAGAGCCTGGATTTTTATTTGCACAATCGATTAATTCACTTTCGTCATGGATGTAATCAATCGATGTCTCTTTATGAGATGCAAGATATTCATCAATATATGATTGAACAATCTTATAACACTTAGGTGCATTCTTTGGCATATGTAATTCACGTTTACCATTTTCTTTTGTGTAAGTGAATGAGACGAAGTCTCCTGAAAGTCTTTCTTCAAGACGTTTAAGGAAGTCATCACCAACATTAAATAGTAAACGATGAATTGGTTCAAAGATTAAACCTTCATCATAGATATTCAGTGCTTCAACTAAAGCATATCTAGCTGGATGAGATTTTCTTTCAGCTTCACTTAAGTTAACTTTAATCTTATCCCAGTGTGCTTTTGCTGTAGCAAGAGAGTGGTTTCCATCACCGACGATGAAAAGAAGTCCATTATTGTTCTTTTTAAGAAGCTCATTAAACTTTCTAATTACTTCATCAGTGTTTTTAACTTTATATCCAGTGATATGACCACCATCTTGATTAAGTTCAAAGTCATATACTTTTTCTAAGTTTGTTCTTTCTTTATATAAAGGTTCGATGATCGATCTATCTTTATCATCAAAAAGGAACAAAATGTGTGGAAGTTCAACTGGAGCATTCTCTCTAATCTTTAATCTTGGAGGAATGCGTTCCACGATTGTTGCTTCACTAGCGCGAATCAAAGACTTCACACCTTTTTGGTATGTGTAATCTTCTAAATCAATGGCAATCATGAGGCCTAAGCGTCTATCAACAACACTTGTCTTACGATCAACAAGAATGAAACATTCACCTTGGTCTACTAAAGTGCCATCTTTTAGATAACGGTCGATGTTTTTGTTGATATTCGCAATATATTCTTCTTCATTAACTTTTCCAAGATATGCTTCTGGGAACATCATGTGATAAGTAGATGGGGAATCACCTACTAAATCTTTTACTTGTTTCCAATATTCTTGGTTAGAAGTAAATTGGTCGCATGCAATAACAGCGAACTTAGTTAAATCTACTCCCCTTTTAGGAAGAAGGATATGTGGCGCGATGATTGTTTTAAATTCACTCATTAACACACACCTTGAGCAAGCATTGCATCTAAGACTTTTTCAAATCCAGCAATGTTGGCGCCTAAAGCAATATTGTTTGGTTGACCAAACTTAACGGCAGTTTCATGGCATTTTCTAAAGATCTCTTTCATGATGCCTTTGAGTTTTTCATCAACTTCTTCAAATGTCCATGATAAGTGCATTGCGTTTTGACTCATTTCTAAACCAGAGACTGCAACACCACCAGCGTTACTTGCTTTACCTGGAGCAAATAAGACACCATTGTTATTGAAATATCTAATTGCTTCAACATCACATGGCATATTTGCGCCTTCAACAAGCATGTAGCAACCGTTCTCTTTTAAGAGTTTAGCATCAGCTTCATGAATTTCACCTTGTGTTGC
>JAILIP010000007.1 GCA_024695235.1 Bacilli bacterium
TGACTTCAAATATAAAGCATCAGGTTCAACATATGTTCGTGTTGCTACTGACGAAATTAGAACTCTTAATAGTAGTTACTATGCGTTAGCAAATTCTGTTAAAGGCATTAAAGCAGGCGCTATTGAATATGATAGTGATGAGGATGATATCGATGATGTCACAGTTACAGAAGGTGAATACGACATCTACATTGCTCACCTTGCCAAAGTCACAATCAATTCAACTGATGACTGTATCCACACAAACTATGGAACAGTTACATTAGATAGTTCCAATTTAACTCTTGATACATTTGATGATGGAGCACACGCCGATTATGCCCTAACAGTAAATAACGCTTCAATCATCATCAATTCTTCTTATGAAGGACTTGAAGGCGCTAATGTCACCATTAATGGTGAAAATACAAATATCGTATCAACATCAAATGATGATGGAATTAACGCTGCAAGTGATTTAGTTACATCAAGCAGCATTACCATCAACGATGGATATGTTCGTGTATTAGCATCAGGCGATGGAATTGATGCAAATGGAGAACTTCATCTTAAAGGTGGAACTGTTATTGTTGAAGGACCTGGTTCAGGAAATGGATCACTTGATGCCGATAAAATATATTTTGAAGGCGGTATTGTCTTTGCTTGCTCTACATCAGGCATGACCGAATCAATGAGTGCAACACAAAATACATTCGCCTATCAAGGTAGCACCATGTCTAGTGGCTCTCTCATTGCAATAGTGGATTCAAATGACAGTGTTTTGTTCTCATATACACTAAAGCAATCATGTAACCAACTTATCTTCTCTCATGAATCACTTACCATTGGTTCTTCTTACAAACTAAAAAGTGGTTCATCAACAATCTCTACCATTTCAATGAGTTCATCTCTTACTAAAGTTGGAATCTCTGGTGGCGGAGGTGGCGGTGGAAATCCTCCAGGTGGATGGCATTAATAAAATAAAACCCAGTAAAACTGGGTTTTTCTATATTTATTAGGCATTAGGCCAAGATTTGAAATTGACTTCACTTATTCCGATATTGAATGACTGACTGCCATTATGAGGCATTGCTTTCATTCTGAATTCGAAGTATGCAACATCTTTAGCGTTTTCTGTGAAGTAAACAACTGGAGTTTTTCCTTTTTTGTTTAACTGATCATTTGGAATATATACTTGACCAATAAGTTCTTCGCTTGCATTAAAGAAGTATACTCCGGCAGTTTTTTCATCATTTTGGGTATCCGGGGAAGCATTAGAAACTTGTGATACTTTGAATCTAATTTCAAGTTTGTTTCCTGTATGAGAGAACATAGGTGAACCTATTCCACATCCAGGTTCAGTCATCTTAATACCACCTGCATCATTTTGATACATTTTTAGTGATGTCTTATGGCCTGTTTCCCCATCATCACAAGCATTCTTGTAGATATATCTAAAGTTTCCTAAATCTGATGAAGTAATTATTGAGTTATTGTTCCAAGAAGAAGTTTGATTATCAGTTACTAGATTAATTGGGGATGCACTATTCTTTGGTAAACCCATTGAATAGTAGCCACAATCTAAAAGAACATGTCTGTCAAACCATTCTCCTTCACGTTCACCACCTGAAGATTGTTCGGAATGAGTAGATGTTGGATTAGAACTGGTATTATTACTAGTTGTTGATGTAATATCACTTGTCGTGCTTTTTGATGAAGAATTGCTTTCATCTTTTTCAGATACATTACATCCAGTAAGCAGTAACGGAATAAGTAGTAAAAATAATTGTCTTCGCATACATATATAATACTACTAACATCGAAAATACGATAAAATGTAAATGTATGGAAGAAGTAGCTAAAGTCGAAAAGAAACCTATCAGTAAACTTGCTAAAGCCGCAAAGATCATTGCTATTATTGCTTTTGCTTTAGTTATGAGTGCGTTAGCTGGTGCATTGGTATCTGACATAGTTCTTTTTGCTAGACAAATCATCTATTTCATCGTTGGGTGTGTAGGTGCAGTCATGGCATTCATTGTTGGCTTTTTCCTATTTTTGATAAGCTGTATATTGATATTTGGCATTTATCTTGCCGAGTCACAAGGATTCTGGCCTGTTACATGGGCTCAGCAAATATTTACTCAGGTATTAAACGACGGGAAACTTACACCGGAAGAAATAAGTGTAATACTTATAGTCAGAATCATTTTGGCTGTAATTTGCTTCATTGTTTTTGTTCTTTCAATTGTGTGTCTGGCACTTAAGAAAAGAGCAAAGAAAAAAGGCGAAGAGGATAAACAAAAACTCACCAAATCTTTTGGAACCATATCTTTGATATTCTCAATACTTGGTTTGTTTGCAGCAGTTGTAATGATTCTTCTTCTACAAGTGTTCTCTTGATGAATAGTTATTAATTAACGGGCATGTCCCGTTTTTCTTTTATCTTGATAAATTTATAAATAGGTATAAAATATATACCGAAAGAGGAATAAAGGTATGAAATACTTATCAGTAAATGAAGTTGCTCAAAAATGGAATATTAATGAAAGAAGAGTAAGAGTTCTCTTAAAAGAGAAGAGAATTGAAGGTGCAATATATAGGGGTCATAAATATCTAATCCCAGATAATGCACCAAAACCACTTGATAGAAGAATTAAAGGACAAAGATGTTTTGAAGATTCACCATTAAGTAACTCAAATATCGATTTTAAAAATTATAGAAAAATATTTCCGTCTCAAGATGGATATTTTGGTAGATACGGGGGTTCATTTCTTCCAGATAATCTTCAAAAAGCATTTAATGAAATTTATGATGGCTATCTAACGATCGCTAAAAGCGCAAAGTTCATTGCTGAATTACGTGAGATAAGAAAGAACTATCAAGGTAGACCTACACCTATTTATCATTGTCAAAATCTATCTAACTACTTTGGTAAAGTTCAAATCTATCTTAAAAGAGAAGATCTTAATCATGGAGGATCTCATAAATTAAATAATGCGATGGGCCAAGCTTTGCTTGCCAAGTACTTAGGCAAGAAGAAACTCATTGCTGAAACAGGCGCTGGAAGTCATGGTAGTGCAGTAGCAATGTCTGCAGCATACTTCGGACTTGAATGTGATATTTATATGGGTGAAGTTGATATGAAAAAGCAAGCCGCCAATGTTGCAAGAATTAAAGTGCTTGGCGCTAGAGTAATACCTGTTTCTTTTGGAAGTAAGACATTAAAAGAAGCAGTGGATGCTGCTTTTGAAGCATATCAAAAAGAATATAAAACAGCCTTTTATTGTTTAGGTAGTGCTGTTGGTCCTCATCCATACCCACTTATGGTCAGAGATTTCCAAGAAATCATTGGTCGCGAAGCTAAAGAACAATTCCTTGAAATGACTGGTGAACTTCCAGACATCGTCTGTGCTTGTGTTGGAGGAGGATCAAACGCCATTGGTATGTTTGAAGCATTCCTTGAAGAACCAGTTAATATTGTTGGGGTAGAACCAATGGGTAAAGGAAAAGAAATAGGCCAAAATGCTGCATCAATTACCTTTGGTAAAGAAAAGGTTTTGCACGGATTTAATTCTCTTGTTTTAGAGAATAAAGATGGATCTCCTGCAACTGCATACTCAATCGCTTCTGGTCTAGATTATCCAGGTGTTGGACCTGAACATGCATTCCTCCACGAACTTGGTCGTGTAAAATACGAAACAGTCACCGATGATGAAGCTGCAGAAGCGTTCTTCTTACTATCAAAGCTCGAAGGAATTATTCCTGCAATTGAAAGTGCTCATGCTTTAGCATATGCCATTAAATGTGCTAAGAGAATGAATTCTGGAAGTATATTAGTCAATCTATCTGGTAGAGGTGATAAAGATCTTGACTATATGATTGAGAAATATCCAGAGTATTTAGAAAAATAGAAAGAACACTCCAATAGCTTGAAGGATTGTTCCGATTAATACAAAAATATGAAAGATGGGATGGAACCATTTGTTTGAGTGACCAATTCCATATAAAACTGATCCAATTGTATATACAATACCTCCACTTAAAATAAGTGCAAAACTTATAGTTGGAAGCAAAGTAAAAGCGGTGGTGTATAATACCATCCACCCCATAGCAATATATAGAATCATCGAGATGGTTTTAACAACCTTACTATTTAGGTTATATGCATTTAATGCAATCCCAATAATAGCTAGCACCCACTGTGCTATTAAAAGATAAAGTCCAAAATAACTAAATTGATATAGCCAAATGCATATCGGTGTGTACGTCCCAGCAATTAATGCATATATCGTACAATGATCAACAATTCTTTTGGCTCGTTTTTTGTTCTCATCATCATTCGGAAGATGATATGAAGCGGATACAAAGTATAAAAGAATTGCAGTGAATGAAAATATTGTGAGTCCAATAAACACGCCGGTTGTAACTTTTTTAATTATTATCATCACAATAGATGCGATAAAGATAAGTATGCCTAAAGGTACACCTATGAGATGAGTGATGAAATTCATCTTTTCTTGCTTATAGGAGTAATCCACTAATTCAGTTTTTAAGATGTTCTCTTTAATTTTCATAGTTGTTCCTTTTTGTGAACGCATACATTTTAGACATAGAACATTTAAATGTTTCCCTACGATTTCAAAATTCATTTCTACCGATACATAAAAACTCTCTACCAAGTGGAGAAAGTACGATTCCATCGAATAAATTTGAGGTGAAAAATAAATAATAATTTTGTAAAAATATGAAATGTGTTATTCTTTTTTACATACAATGAAAAAAAAGAACACTATTGTTTTGATCCCTTCATATCAGCCAGAAGAAATACTTGTTTTACTAAGCAAGTCTCTTTTTGAGTTAGGCTTTAAAGTCGTCGTCGTTGATGATGGGGGAGGAGAAACATATATGCATATCTTCAAGCAATGTGAAGCATATGCTGATGTAGTTGTTCATGAAGTTAACCGTGGAAAAGGCGCTGCTTTGAAGACCGGATTTAAATACATCATTGAAAAGTATCCAGATTATGAAAATGTCATCACTGCTGATGGAGATGGCCAACATCGTATTCAAGATATCGTTTTGATGTATGAAAAAGGAATGGGCAAAAATAAACCAATCATCGGCGAAAGAAAATTCGATGTTAAAGTTCCTCTTAAATCCAAGGTTGGAAACGGATTATCAAAGTTTACGCAGGCATTATGCACGTATAGATACATGCAAGACAACCAATGTGGACTTAGACTATTCCCAGTTTCACTTCTTCCTAAGTTAATTAAGATTCGTGGAAATAGATACGAATATGAAATGAGGGTCTTAACATATTTACAAACCAAAGAAATTAGATATCTTCTTATGCCAGTTCAAACTATCTATGAAGAAGGCAATAAGTCATCTCACTTTAGACCTTTAAAAGATACGCTTCTTATTCAAAGTTCGATTCTTCTTTATGGTCTTGTGAATGTTCTATCATTCTTAGTTGGTTTAACTGCCGCTATATTGTTTTCATTATTCTTGTTTAAAGATAGCCCACTTAGATATGAAATATCTATTCTCTTAGCATCACCTATCTCATTGATATTCCATCTATTGATAAATGCTATATGCTTTAAACCACGTCCATTTGTTAGAATGATGATCCGTTTGATTCTATATGAAATCATCATCCTATCAACTGTCTTAATTACAGTTACATTGTTTTCAAGAGTTATCCACCTTCCATTTGTGGTGTCATACCTCTTAACATATCCATTAATGATGTTCCCATTTTATTATCTAATAAAAGGAGTATCATTAGTGTATAATTCTCAAAACGATTAAGGAGTATAAATATGAGTTACGAAATTATTGTTGAAACAGCTGTCGGATTACCTTCTTCGGTTAGACAAAAATTCGGTGTCTACAAAGAAGATATTAAAGGCGTAGTCTATATGCCTGATAAAGATATTCAAGCTGATAACGATTTCAATAACTACTCACCAAAAGAGTTCTTCAAAATCGTCAAAAAGAATGCTGGCAAGATTAGAACAGCTTTCGCTACATACGAAGAATTCTCCCGTGTTGTAGAGCCACTTCTAAAAGAAGGAAAAGATGTTATTGTGTTCACCATTTCATCTGCTTTAAGCGGAACATTTAATGCTTTCCGTCAATATAAAGACATCCTTCTTGATGACTATCCAAAGCGCAAAATTGAAATCATCGATACATTTAAATACGACTGCGCTGGTGGTTTGCTTGCCGTTAATTGCGCACTTAACAAAGCCAAAGGAATGTCATTTGAAGAAAACGTTAAATGGGCAAATGAAAACAAATTTGCATTACATGAAATTGGCCCAATGGATGATCTCCGTTTCCTTGCTAAAAATGGCAGATTATCTGCAGGTAAAGCCTTTTTTGGTCAACTCGCTGGTGTTCAACCAGTCGCAGATTTCACTGATGATGGCAAGAATGTACCTTTAGGTACAGTTAAAGGCGACACTAATGTTGAGAAGGTATCCATTGAATACTTAAAGGCAACAATTGTTAATCCTGAAAATCAAGTCATTTTCATTGGTCACTCTGATCGTGAAGCAAGAGCAAACAAGTTTAAAAAACTTCTTGAAGACAATCTTAAAGTTAAAGAAGTCGTTGTTCTTTCAATTGGTCAATCCAGCGGACCAAACATTGGCCCAGGACTTTGTGCTTACTTCTATCTGGGTAAACCAATTTCCAAAAATAGAGAAGAAGAAAATAAACTCTTCCTCTCCCTTAAGGAATCACTTTAATGGGAAAAGAACTTATTATCGTTTTAATTGTTTTAGGCGTTGTTTTATTTCTCCTTTTAGGAGGAATAATCTTTTCAGTTATCTATACGATGCCTATTGCTGAAAAGCTATATCAAGAGCAATGGGTTAGACAAAGCAATGATAAGTTTAAAAGAGGCTGCTCAGATAAAGGTTTTGACTATCACCTCGATATGTTTAATCAAGGGATGGAGTTCCGTGAGAAATGCCTCAAGAATATTAAAGAACTATCAATCACAAATGATGGTCTTAAATTAGCAGCAGAATATTATGACTTTGGCTTTAAAAAAGCCATCATCATTATTCCAGGTAGAATGGAAACAGCTTATTATGGAGCATACTATGCTGAGCCATTCATTGCTGGAGGTTATAACGTCTTATGTATTGACCCAAGAGCACATGGTCTTTCCGAAGGTGACAAGATTACCCTTGGTATCAAAGAAGCTGATGATGCAATCGCATGGGCTAAATACCTACATGATGAATATGGCGTTGAACGCGTTGCTCTATACGGATTATGCGGAGGAGCTACAGGAGGATGTGTCGCTTTGACAAGTCCAAATTGTCCAAAATATTTAGACGTCTTTATTGCAGACGGAATGTTCTACTCATTCTTCAAGGTCTACGCAAGACATATTAGAGATGAAAAGAAGCCTGTTTATCCAGTCATTTTAGAGATAATGCATAAGATCAAAAAAGGTAACGGCATCAACCCTAAAGATGCTGCACCTAACAAATTAATCAAAAAGATTAATTGTTCTATCTTAGTTTTAACAGGCGAAAAAGATATATTTGCAGTTAAAGAAGAAGCCTATAAAATGTTTGAAACTTGTCCATCAAAAGATAAGCAAATTGCCCTTATCAAAAATGGTCGTCACTCTCATCTTAGATATGACAACAAAGTTGATTATGATAAGGCCGTAACAGAGTTTTTAAAGGCTCACTAATTTGACTTATATAACTCAATTGTTGTAAAACTTATATTAAGTTTGAAAGGAGGAAATGCATGAAAAAAGGTTCTTTACTTAAAAACAAAACCCTTATCATTGGCTGTGGTCGACTCGGTGCATCTATCGCATCAAAAGACTCTGCAAGTGGCAAGAATGTCATTGTCATTGACCGTGACCCAAATTCTTTTGAATTGCTTTCCGATAGATTCTCTGGCCTTAAATTTACCGGAGACGCTACAGATTTATCGCTTTTAGAAGAAGCATTCATTACTTCAACAAAAGATATTGTTGTTGCAACAGGGGATGATAACATCAATGTTTTCCTTGCCCAAATTGCTCGTCAAATCTATAACGTACCAAATATCTATGTTCGTTTAGATGATCCTTCTTTAGAAATATTACTTCGTGGACTTGACGTCCATGCTATTTATCCATTCGAATTATCCTTGGATAAGTTCTTATTAGTGAGAGGAGGTAAACGCAAATGAAAATTGTCATTGCTGATGGAAGCCATGCTGCTGACTATATCATTAAGTCATTCAAGAAGCGCTCTAACAAGCTCATCGTTATCAACTCTCGTAAAGAAACAGTCCAATATCTTGCTCGCTCAAACAAGATCCCTGTTTTCTATGGTTACCCATTTAAACAAGCCGTTCTTGAAGAAGCACATATTGAAGACTGCGATATCTTTATCTCACTAGGCTTTAGAGATACAGATAACTTTGTTTCATGTCTTTTAGCTAAGAAAGTTTTCAATGCTAAGAAGACAATTTGCGTCGTCGCAAACCCAAAAAACGTCGATCTATATCGTAGCTTAGGCATTGATAGTGTTATTTCTTCAACCCACATTCTTGCTCAAAGTATCGTTGCAGAAAGCTCGCTTGAAAACCTTTCTAAATCAATGTCACTTGAAAACGATAAAGTCGTTCTTTCTGAAATTGTAATCAAAGATGAATACGCAATTGCTAACAAAAAACTTATGGACTTCAACTTCCCTAAGAACGCTACAATTGCCTGTGTTTATCGTAAACCGACAGTTATCATGCCAAATGGTAAAACTATGATTAAACCGGGTGATAAACTCTTCGTGTTCTCCACGCCAAAAGAGCAAAAGAACGTTATTGCCGCAATCGTTGAAAAACCAGAACCAATCACTCCAAAAGTAGAGGAATAATATGATTAGAAAACCTGCCAGTGGACATAGGTTAATATTTGGTTATTTAGGATTTTTCTTAATCCTAATCGGAGCAATATGCTTATTGCCTCTATTACTTTTGTTGTTGCCAAAATATCAATCTGAAGCTGGTTGTGCTTTTGACTTCCTAATTCCTGGACTTACCGCTATCGGTGGTGGTATTGGTTTATCCTTCCTCATCTTTAAAAGAGATAAGATGCAACTTGGTAAATTTCAAGACTGCACTCTATTAGTTCTTATTTGGTTTGCCGCTATTTTAGTTGGCGCAGTGCCTTTCCTTTTAAGAGGTGTCTTCACTGGAAATGGTGCTCCAATGAACTTTACAGCTGCTATCTTTGAATCTACAAGTGGATACTCATCTTCTGGGTTAACTCTTTTTAACTTTGATGATTCGCTTCCTGGATATCACTTATTCACCATGTATAGAAGCTTGCTTCTATTCTTTGGTGGCATCGGACTTGTTTTAATTGTTACATCTGCTTTAAGTGATAGATACGGATTGAAACTATATACCGCCGAAGGACATAACGATAAGTTAGTTCCTAACCTAGTTAAATCTGCAAGACTCATTCTTGCTATTTATGCTGGTTATATCCTTTTAGGAACGCTTTCATATTTCTTCATTGGTGGTCTATCTTTATTCGATGCATTCAACCACTCAATCGCCGCTGTTGCAACTGGTGGATTCTCTACAAGAGCTGGTGGTTTACCAGAAATCATCGAAGCAGGTGGAGTTAACCAAATCGGTATTCCGATTCATAGTGTTGCGATTAACATCACATCAGTAGTGTTGATGGTTTTAGGCGCCACAAACTTTGTTTTACACCTCTTCTTATTTACAGGAAAAATTAAAGCTATCGCTAAAGACTTAGAACTTAGATTCTTCGGAATTATGACTCTTATCTTTGTTCCACTTTTCTTCTTTGCGGTTTTATCTAGAACCAAAGTTGATGGATCAACAGTTTATACTCCTGTACAAGCTTTAGGAGAAGGCACATTCCTCTTCTTTACATCCGTTACAACAACTGGTTTCTCCGCTGTTTACGAAGTAAAACAACTTGGTGAAGCTGCAATTATTCTATCAATCATCATGATGTGCGTTGGTGGTGGAATGGGATCAACTGCTGGTGCTATCAAGCAATACCGTCTTGCCTTGGCCTTTAAATCATTCTATTGGTCACTTAGAGATAGACTTGCCCCAGCTAATAAGGTTTATCCACACAGCATCTATCGTCTTGGTGTTGATAAAGAAGTCCAAAAAGATGAAGTGTATGAATCATATGGTTATATCATCATTTACATTGCTGCTTTATTTACTGGTACTATTTTAATAGTAATCTTAGGAAAAGGATACATTACTGGATCAGACGCGTTGTTTGAATTTGCCTCTGCACTTTCCGGCACCGGATTAAGCGTTGGAGTCACTGGATTCTCAACTGCAATTAACTGGGTGCTTATCTTTGGTATGTTCATTGGCCGTCTTGAAATCTTGCCAGTGTACTTTGCCTTCTTTAGATTAGCAAGAGATATCCTTAGAAAGGAAACAATTTAATATGTTATATGACGAACTTTCAAAAGCTAACATTGAAGCCCTAAAGGCTCATGATAAATCATCAAGAGCAGTTCTTTCCGTTGTTCTTTCTCGTGTCAAAATGCAAAAGATTGAACTTGAAGCAAGCGGCAAAGAATTAACCGATAATGATGTAGTAAAAGTTATCACCAAAGCTCTAAAAGAACTTGATGAAGAAAAAGCTGGTTATGAAAGAGTGAATAACCAAGAAGAAGTTAACTCTATTTCTAACCAACAACAAGTGCTTCAAAAATATCTTCCAAAGATGCTTTCTGAAGATGAAATTAGAGCAGAAATTAATAAGTTCGAGGATAAATCTATTCCTTCAGTAATGAAACACTTCAAAGCCAATTATGAAGGAAAGGTTGATATGGGACTTGTTAACAAAGTCGCAAGAAGTATTTAATTTATAACTTTGTTATTGATTAAGTAAGACTATTCTCATATAATTTAACTCGCCACCCAAATAGACCCCAATAGGGGTGTAGTACAATGGTAGTACAACGGTCTCCAAAACCGCTGACGTGGGTTCAATTCCTATCACCCCTGCCATCTATTTGAGTTAAAACAGCACATTTAATGTGTTGTTTTTCTTTTTATTATGATAAAATTTAAACATGTTTAAAGGATACGGATTCTTCGATTATAAATACGATATCCCAAATTATAACGAATACGATTATAACCATTTTGGTAGATGGCTTTATCTTATTATCGGAGTTGTTTTGATAACCGCTCTTTTAATTATTTTCAGAAAAGCATCTCGCAAAACAGTTTTAACATATTTAAGAATCATGTCATTATGCATGATTGGCATGTATCTAACCAAAACAATTTGGGAAAGTGTACATGACATAAAACGCTTTGGTGAATTTAATCTATACCTTCTCCCATTTGATACTTGCTCAATCATCATGTGGGCTGGTTTAGCCGCTGGATTTGGAAAAGGTAGACTCAAAACCTTAGGAGAATGCTGGCTAATCAGTGGTGGTATTGTCGGTGGATTTTCGGCAATGCTGTTTTTAAGTGCTTTGAAGTATTATCCATTCTTCACCTTTGGTGCATTCTACTCAATGATATGGCATATCGTGATGGTGTTTACTGGTTTATGGTTAGTTGTAACTGTATATGTTGAACCTAATTTCAAATCTCTTATGTATGGTTTTGTTGCTCATATGATGATTTCAGTTCCGATCATAATCTTAGACTATGCCTTAAAACTTGATTTTATGATGTATTATGGAGCGGGAGGCATTCCTCTAATTGAATCTCTTGCTGATATATTGATCGCTCATAAACTACGTTTCTTTGTGACGATTATCGTGAGCATTGTCTACTTTGGAGTGTTCGCATTTATCATATATTTGATGCATTTTATCAAGAGACTAATAATGCACTTTAAAGCTAAAAAAGCATAATATTTAGTGAAAACTATTTTATAAAATTGTTTTATTTAGTATTATTTCAGTAGTAATTACGGAGTATAGATATGGGAGACGTATTTGAACAGATTGGTTCATATATAAGTGAACACGGATTTAAACTTTTATTAGCGATATGCATTATCGTCGTTGGTTTTTGCATTGCCTGGTTATTAGGCTTTCTTATTAAGAAAATATTTGCCAAAACCCGTGTCGATGGCGCTATGCTCACATTCGTTGTTTCTATCTTCCGTATTTTAATTGTTGTCTTAGCTGCCTTAATTGCCGCTTCTGTCCTTGAATTATCAACTGAAGGAATGATTGTTTCTTTAGGTTCTATCGTAATTGCTATTGGTCTTGCCTTAAAAGATTCCTTTGGCAATCTTGCTAACGGCATTTTAATCATTATCAATAAGCCATTTAGAAGAGGAGACTATGTCTCAATTAACGGTATTGAAGGTAAAGTTCATAACATCAAACTATTAACCGTTGAACTTATTACCTTTGCAAACGTGAAGATTGTTCTTCCAAATAACACAGTCTTTAATGGAAACATTGTTAACTATTCTGCATTAGCAATCCGTCGTTTAGATATGGAATTTGCAGTAGCCTATGGCTCTGATATGGATAAAGTTGAAACTGTCTTACGTAAAGTAGCCAGTGAACATCCACAAGTTCTTAAATCAATGAAAATCAATATTTATATGAAGAGTCATGAAAACTCTTCAATCGTATATGCAGTCAAAGTCTGGACAAATAATGGCGACTATTTTGGAGTTGCCCATTCATTCCCTAGACTAGTCTATGATGCATTTGAAGCAGAAGGTATTAAGATTCCATTCAATCAACTCGATGTGCACCTTGATCAATTGGGGCAAGGAAAATAATGTAAATTATGCTTAAAGAACTACTTTTATCAATATTATCCTTCTCACTGTTTGCTCCAGCATCTTTAAATGATGCCGCTAAAAGTTATAACGAGCCTGAACCAATAGTGGAAAAGAGCATTAACAATGATCCAACTGATCCAACTGGTTCCACCGATGATCCAAATGTTTTACACGGTTACACATATACTGACACTCAGGGCAATTCAGAAATGCTTAGAGTATTCGATGATAGACAAATGGGTCCTCAAGTCCGAAAAGTATTCTGTGCTCCTGCTGGCTATTGCTTCGTAATTGATATCAATGGAGAAGAACTTGATGAAATCTTTGATCAAGCAGAGTTTTTAGGAATTGATTATGAGTACATAAGTATTTCCTACTATTATGGTATCTATGGTGCGGAAGTCACTGTAGATTCTGAAAATAGATTTTATGACCAAGGCGGAACTGATGCTCAAGCTAGAGCGTGGTACAAAGAGGAATATTTGACGTTTTTTGAAGGTGAAGATAAGCAAGGTCGTTTGTTACTTCAAATTGATAATGTTACAGCACCTACTGATTTATATCTTCGCTTTGAGGTAATGTTTACACTTAAAGAATTAGATTCTGAAGGCTATTCCCAATGGTGGAAGGTTGTCACTTTTAGTGAAACGGTTCATGTTGAGCCTTATAGTGAAACTGATTTTGTCCAATATAGACTTAGATATTATCAAAGAGGTGATGGCGAAAAACGTCTCAACATTGATGCAATATTGCTTGAAGATTTTTTCAATCAATATGATAAATACAACAAATATGGTTGGGCAACCGATGACATTGCTCCGTGTACAACGCTTGATACTGAAACTCCGATACCGAGTGTAGGATATCATTATTACAGTGAATTTAATTTAACTTTGATCGCTTATGATACGGTTGTTGTTGGCAAGTTTAAAACTTATTCTACAACTGGTTCATTAGAGATGATGCTATTCCCTCCAGAACCTGTTGAAGTAAAAATTAAGCTTTCTTTTACCAGCGGTGGTAAAGAATATAGTTATTACTCTGAAAAATTCCTTATTGGTGATCCTAAGGTTAGAATCGAAATAGACCCACCTGAAAATAGACAAACAGTCCAAAAACACAGTACCCATATTTACAATATCAGTTACGATAATTTTACTCACACTGATATTGAAGGAATGAATGTTATGACCGATTTAATCATCGAACGTTTGATGGACGATGGTCAAAGAGTCAAGTATCTATATAATGGTGTTCTTCCTAGCTCAGGCGAAGAAGGAGTTTACTACTATCTCCCAAGTACATATGAAAAAGCACTTCATGACCAAGGGCGTGATGAAGAATTGATTGATTTACCATCTCAAGGAACTTATTACACTTGGAGTGAAGAATGGTCAGTTTTCAGTGAAAATAACGAGTATCCATTGTTCAACAAGAGTTGTCCTGAATACACTGAAGAGGAGATGCTGGACCCGACATATACTAGAGAGCCAACTCCAGAAGATATAAGAAAATTCTTAAATCAAGAAGTTGCTATTCCTGTAGTAGGTAAATTCAGTGGTTACCACATTTTCATGGAAGTGCACGCTACAACTGAAGGCAGCTATATCAATTGTGAAAAATATGTTGAATCACCACTTGAAGTAGTGCCATCTAACACTACTGAAGATGAGATTCTTCTAAATGTGTCCGATAATATCAACTTACTTGCTGGCGCAGATGATATTAGAATTATTCCTTCAATTTCATCCTATGATGAAACAGTTACTTATTACTATGACTATAGTGTCTCTAAAGAAGGCATTATTAATGTTGAAAAAGATACGAATGGTAGACTTACAGTTAGCCCAGTTCACGCCGGCGTTGTTAAACTCACCATCGGAGTGGAATGTTCTGAATTCTCTAGAATCACTAAGGAAGTTAACATCCGTGTATTAGATGCCATCTATGATGTTGCTAAACTTGAACTACCAAACGAGTTCCACTATGCCGATAAAGATCTTACAGTCGCAATTAGCATTAGAGGCTTTACTGATATCCAAAACGTTGATATTGATTGGAAAGTCACTAATAAAGATGGCAAAGAATTACCTGCTGAAAAGATGGAAGTCCATCATAATGCAAGTATGACTTTACTAAAGCCTGAAAGTGATGACTATACAGTAACGGCTTTATATGAAGGCATTGAGTTAGGAACAATTGCATTCCAAGTCAGGCGTGTCAACATGGATGCTTTCCTTAAAGCTAATATTTGGTGGATTGTCTTAATCACATTAGGCTTTGTTGCCTTACTCGTCTTCATTCAAAGAATATCTAAAAAAGGACGCACAACCGTTGATAGTATCGCTCGTGTGTATGACGTTTTGTGCGCTACTCTATCGGATGATAAATTAACTGAAACTGAACTCAAACGTATCAAACGAGAAATCTCTAGATGTCTCAATCGTGTTGAAAACCTTAACGTCGATGCTTTGAACCAATATGAAAAAGCCATCCGTTATCTCCGCAAATCTCTTTCTGATGCTAAGTCTCTTCTAAAGAAGTGGGGAACAATATCCATCGAAGATAAGAGTGTTATCATCGAAAGACTCAGCGCCGATTTAGCTAAAGCTTTAAATGTCGCCAAAGAAATCGAAAGCGCCAAACAAATCATCGATGAATATCACGCTAACGCTAATAAAAAGAATTTCGAAACTTTAAAAGAAGAAAAGAAATAGACTATGAAAAGTCTTGTTGCAATTATCCTTTTATCTTTAGTCACGTCTGGTGGTACTGCCATCAGCACTATTTCAAATGCTATTAATAAATCAGCTGCTACACCTCCAACTACAATCGATTTGAACGATGTTAAAGAAGAAAAGATTAGAGATTATTATTCTGGCCTAAACTCCTTATCAGAAGAGGAAAGAAGTGGCACCAATCTTTTAAAGAATCTCAAACCTATTCTGAAGAATAATCAAGTATGCTACTCCTATGGAGATAGTGCAACTACAGCGGTTTGGCAAGCATACGAAATCCTCGATAGAGATTGGAAATTATCTCCAGCAAGTGAAATCAAAGGATACGATTCGTCCACAAATAAAATAACCGGTTATAAATACGGCACGTCAAATAGTAATGTTGGAAGTAATCCATACCTCCACGCTTTATATGTTAATAGAGACGCTGAAAATCAAACAAAAGCGTGGGGTGATCACTCTCAAACAAATTATGGTATCAACCAAGAACACGTTTGGCCAAAATCACTTGGCTTTGAGGATGGCAATTACCCTGAAGGTGTTCGTGGCGATTTGATGCATTTATGGGCTGGAAATGGATTTGTTAACGGAAAGATCCATAGCAATTGGTACTATGGTTATGTTGATAAAACCAAATCATATACCGATGCCGGATCAAGCTATTCATATTTAGCAGGTAACCTTTTAGGTACATCCAAAACATTTGGTGGAACAACTAACGTCTTCGAACCACAAAACAGTGATAAAGGTGATATCGCAAGAATTATCTTCTATATGGCAGCTAGATATAACTACTATGCACTAGATGGCGATACAATTGATTCTTCTAACCCAAATCTTGAAATATCCAATAGCCTAAGCTCATTCTCTAAGAGTGGCTATACAAGCACACAAACAACAACTGGTAAAATTGGTCTACTTCAAGACCTTCTTGAATGGAATAAACTTGATCCAGTTGATAGCTTTGAAATCCATCGTAACAACTTGATGTTCAATAACTTCTCATTCAATAGAAATCCATTTATCGATTTCCCTGAGTGGGCAGATTGCATTTGGGGTGTATCCGATAGTGGAACATATAATGCTGCTCCAACAGGAAGTGCTAATCCTCAAAGCGATAAAATTGCTGAAGGAAATGACGAACCAATCTATCCTAAAGAAGATACGCCTAAAGCATTTGATTGGAAAATGATTGCAATAATTGCAGCAGCAGTTGTTGTAGTGGTTGTTATCCTTATCATCATCTTTGCTACAGCTTCAAAAAAGAATAAAAAGAAAATGATTAAAACTGCCAAGAAAGCAGTGAAGAAATCTTCTAAGAAAAAGAAATAACTAGAAGACGGGCTTAAGCCCGTTTTCTTTTTAAATTTACCTCATATATCATGTAATGCAAAGTGCATTACAATGTATATACAAAATGGTATAGTAATTGTGGGTAAAATGATATGGCAACAATAAATATCAGGGTTGATGATTGTCTTAAAGAGAAATCGGAAGAAATTTTTTGTGAATTGGGATTGGGTATGACTGCCGCTTTAACAATTTTCTTGAAAGCAGTTGTTAGATGTAATGGGATACCATTTACTCTTGAGATACCTAACGAGGAGACAAATAAAGCTTTTAACGAAGCTGACGATATTGTTGATCAATTAAGTGAAGGAAAAGAACTTGATCCAAAATATAAGGATCATAAATTAGTTGGTGAATATGAGGGCAAAAGAGAATGCCACATAGAACCAGATTTTCTTTTAATTTATCAAATTGTTAAAAGTGAAATAGTTCTACTTCTTGTAAGAGTGGGATCTCATTCAGAGTTATTCAGATAACTTATCTCGACATATGCATTCATTTATGTGATAATTTTTCATAATGAAAAAACATTTAGCACTTATTTTAGTTCCTCTTCTCTTAATTGGATGCAACAGCAAGAAAGACGCAGATACATCTGATAGTCCGAAAGAAAAGACAATTGAAGACTATTATTATGATAAAGATGTCATAGATGAAAATGATCAAACCTATGAGCATAGACTTGTCTCACCTAAAGAAGTAATTGATAACTACACCGAACTAAGAGATGCGGTGGACTATTATGCTTTCTATAAGGATCCATCTTTTGATATTAAACTTTCAGATTCTTTTGCCTCATCTATTGATGACGAAACATTCATGGGTTCAATCTATTGGCAACACACCGAACTTGTTAATGGAGTGATGGGTATTGATGGTAAAAGTGTCGGCAACAATACATATCACATTGAATTTGAGTTATATGAAAACGCGAAGAATTCATATAAAGCTCGTTATCTTCAAGGTAATGATATTGCATACGTCGATCCAATTGATGGAGTAGTGTCTTCAAACACATTTGCTAGTGATGATTCATCGCGTCCATCTTTAGATGTGTGGTCAACTCAACAACTTTGGTATGGTGTTGAACATGGATATCATGTCATTCCAATGAGTGAATCTCCTGCTGCTAATTATTATCAAAAGGCCAAAGACTTACTTAATGATTTAATTGAACCAACCGATAGTGAACTCACTAAGATTAAGAAATTATTTGAATATATCACCCACCATGCAGTCTACGATTATGGTGCACTTAACCATGATACAGGCATCAGTAACGAAATCTATCCAGATAGAGATGCTGCTACTGATAAATGCTATTTCCTAGAAGGGTTTTTCGATAATCATATCGTTGTTTGTGATGGCTTTGCTAAAACAATGACACTTCTAGGCAGAATGGTTGGTTTAGATATCTATCGTGTTATCTCACCAAGCATCTATTCCCCAACATCTAAAGCAGATGCAGGGCACGCATATTGTTATGTTAACTATGAAGGAAAGATATATACATGCTGTCCAACATGGTCTCAAACAACATCTACATTAGGTTATAGCTTTGCTAATCACTATACATTTATGACATATGGTGACGCTCTTAAGCCATATAATGCTGGAGCATCATGGGATTTTATATCATCTGATGCCTTTATCAAAAAACAAAACCAAATCGAAAATGATTATCAAAATATGATGTTTAATGATATCACCATTGGTGCAAATACATATCATCGCGATAACACTACACTTAGTGAATGTGAAGTATTTGAAGAATATCTACTAAGCCAACCTAAGGGTTCATATCTCACATTTAGAGTTGCATACTCATATTTTGTAAGTACCTTAAAACAGCATCTAATAAATTCAGATTGTTATTATACTGGTGGCTATTTAAATAACGATGATGCTATTGAAATAATAATTTATCGATAATAAAATCACTCGCGATGCGAGTGTTTTTTATTTCTAGTTTGTTTTATGTTGAAGATAAAGACTATATTCGCGTATAATTAAGTTATCTAAGGAGACTCATATGTAGCTCCTAATTAATAAGGAGGTTTCAGTTGATAATGAAACTTAAAAAACTTTTTGTTGTTAGTGGTTTAGCTTTTGCTATGCCTGTTAGCTTAATCTCTTTATCACTAGCACACGCTATTAGTAAGGATTCACTGAAAGCGAATGCTGCTATAGGTGATCCTGTTCCAGCAGACAGTATCAATGTCGGTTGGTCATTATCCGATGATGTTTACTACAAAAACGACGGCTCTGTTGGTAGCAGCAGTGATTACAACATTCACTACGATCAATCATCAGGTACACTCACCTTAAATAACTTCAAAGGAACGAAAATTACTACTTCAGTTGGCTATTCATCCTTGAACATTGAAGTCCTTGGTGACGAAAACGAACTTGGTGGCGCTATTGGAGATAGTGGGTTCTACGCAATCCAATGTGGTTCAGGATCATCGTATGATGATGGTTCTGATTTAACCATCGGCGGAACAGGAAAATTAAAAATCGAGGCCTCAAGATCATCAAATGCTAATAACTTAACAGTAGGTATCTGGGGCAGTAAATATGTCACAATCAAAGATTCTGTTAGCATTGATATTGATTTAGACAATGCTAGATCACCAGTTGCTGGCATTCGTGCACAGACAGGTTTAACTGTGCAAGATTCAGCTTCCTTTAATATTGGTGTTTCCTCATTTATTGAAGATACATATAGCTACGGTATTTCAACTGAAATGGGTCAACTAATATTCGATTCTTCTGAACCATCAAATATTTATTTTGGCTCAACAACCGATTGGGCTGATTATGCGGTTTTGAATTGGGCTAAAAATGCTTTAGCACCAAACAATGGTAAAATTGAATTTTCTGGAAGTGGCAAAATCAATCTTGCTAACCAGGGATCAGGATATTGTAATGGTATCGTTTCTTATGCAAACAACAGCAATACAGGCTCGGTAATTTTTGATGGTTCCGATGTCTTACTCAATTATTTCTCTAATGGAGTAAGATGTGAATCCGTTTATGCTGCCGATAAAGCAGATGTCATTGTTCGCAATGGTGCAAAATTAGAAATTGGCTCTTCAAAAAATGATACTAGTTTAGATGCTAACGGAATTACCTCATTAAGAAATGGTGTTTTAATTGATGGTGCTGATTATATTTATGAAGGCACACATTATGCAATTGATGTTGGTGGTTATGCTCAATGGGATACCACTTCTGATTATGGTTTTGATGTTTTAGGCGAAAGCCATGTTGATATTAAAACGTCTGGTGAATCATCCTATATTAGATCAAAATCTAAATCTACTTGTACCATCGATTTAAGTGGTGATGGTTATTTCAACTATCAAAAAGTTGATGGTAGTTTCCCTAATACAGGCAATGACAACTTATTTATCAGTGTTGGTGCTACAACAAGGTTCCCATATGCTGCATATATGACAGCTACTGATGGTACCGCAGGTAAACATTATTACTCAGATTACAATATTCCATATAGACTTGAAGCTTACAAGCTTCCACTTTCTTCTGCTGTTGTTGGAGTCAACATCAATCCAGACTCAGGCAGCTCTGTTTCCTTATCAGAAGAAACACCATGTTTCGTGAATAATGCTACCGAAGCTGTTGCGTATACCGAAAACTACAACGCTTATTATGAAAGAGCAAAAGGTATTCTTCACCTTAAAGGCTATAATGGTGGCGGCATTATGGTTGTTGATAGTTCCTCCGGAGCAACTCTCACAGTTGTTCTTGAAGGTAGTGATTCAACAATTACCTCTACTTGTACAAAAGATGACACCGTATCATTAGGTCTTGCCTATTATGGCGCTAGTGATTCTGTTATGGAAATTACTTCAGAAAACACAACATTCCGTACATTGACCATCAATGTTAGTAACACTAAGAGCCATTCTTATGGAATTCATACCATGGGTTCCCTTCGTGTCACAGGCAAAGTTGGTTTATACGGAACAGCTGAAGTTAATAATGAAGACGCAGATAAAAATGCAATGTTTATCAAAGCCGATGGTGGCTATGTCTCATTCGAAGGTCACTCCAAACCATATTTCAGCATTGCTGGAACAAAAGTGTCTAATAATTGTGCGGCAGTTTTTGCTCACGATTCAATTACCTTCAATACACAAAATGAAGATAAACTCTATATAAGCACATCTAGTGCTCATACAGAAGATGGTGATAGCACATATTGCCTGTTCTCCGATACAGGTGTTACTTTCTCAAAATACAAAGAAATTGACCTCACTTGGAGTCATGACTATCGTGGAAATCCTGTTTATCCAGAAAATTCATTTGATAGTGTTAGTAATGGTGCTGTTAACGTAAGCACAAATTACGCTAACCTTCTTTACGGCGCTCCGCTTCATTACGAAGTAATTAATGCTCATTTCCAAGGTATCTATGGTGCGGGCAGCAATCTTATTGAAGGACAAAGTGTACCACTTGAAAGAGATTCAGTTGGTAGTTTCTCATTTAAATCATGGGAATTATCATCTCCAAGCATTGGCACATTGAGTGATCCAACAAGTCAAAACTCTTCATTTACTGCTGCCGCAAATGGTACTATCGTTGCTACATATGATTTCTATGAACAAGAACCATTCTTCGATACACGTGGTAGTGGTTCATATGGTTACATCCACTTTAAACTTAAAGCCGCATCAGGATTAGTAACAATTGTTAAGGCTGACTTTTCAAGTACTGTCTATGGCACAAATGTCACTGATTCTATCCAATTCGATAGCGGAATGCTTCCTGGTGAGGGTGCCTCCTATCGTCTATGTGCTTTATATAGCGACTATAGTGGTGATCACTATCTATATTCTGAACCATTTACAGTTGACTATAGTGCTGCAGCACATGATTACAACTTAACATTTAAAGCAGGTGCAGGAACTGGTGATGACTATGTCATTAATTCACATGGTAATGTCACGCTTCCTACATTTGTCGAAACTGGCTTAACTGAGCCTTATGGATATAAGTTTGATTCTTGGAGTGGTTATGCTCCAGGAGCAGTATGGTCACTTACTGATGATGCTACTCTCACAGCTCAATATGTTGCACGTACAGCATGTACAATTACATTCTCTGCTGGTGAAGGAACTGGATCTAAGGATCCTGTAAACTCATATGTTGGATATACTTACACACTACCAAATAGTGCTTCTGAATTTACACCTCCAGCAAATTATAAATTAGATCACTGGGTAGTTAATGGAGTAGATAAAGCTTTAGGTGAAACTATTGATCTTGAAGAAGCTTCCTATTCAATCGTTGCAGCCTACTCTCATATTACTCATACCTTAACCTATGATCATGGTGAAGGCACAGGCTCAATGTCTCCAGTAGTTGTTAATCAAGGTGATGTATTTACATTACCAACTGCTGAGCAATGTGAATTTGTTGCGCCAGCTCATAAACAATTTAAATGTTGGTTAATTGGTGGAGTCGAATACGCTCCAGGTGCTGAATACACAATTACTGGTGATGTCACAGTTACAGCCGTATTTGAAGACATCATGAGAACCGTTACATTCGCTGCTGGTGATGGTAGTGGAACAATGGCTCCAGTATCAGTTGCTGAAGCAAGTTCATATGTCCTTCCAGAATGTGGATTCACAGCTCCTGAAGGCAAAGAATTTGACGGATGGATGGTTAATGGAGTTAAACATGCCGCTGGTGATAGTGTTGTAATTAATGAAGACACAACAATCACTGCAACCTGGAAAGATATTCCAGTTACTCCAGTTGAACCAGACACACCTGATACACCAGCTGCTAAGAAAGGCTTAAGCGGTGGAGCAATTGCTGCTATTGTTGTTGCCTCTGTCATAGTTGGCGGTATCGGAATCTTCGCACTCGTGTGGTTCGTCATTCTTAAGAAGTCTTGGGCAATGTTTGTTGCTCTCTTCAAAAAGAAATAATCTAAAAGATTAAACATATAAATCCGGTTAGCAATAGCCGGATTTTTATGATTCGTATATTTATCTTTTGATAAAAAAGAGTTAAAACATATATGTTATGAAAAGAGAACTTACCCTTGTGCTTAAAAGCACCCAAAGAGCCTATGAGACTCTTCAAGAAATTAAAAATGCTGGATTCAATGGCACTGTCATTTCTACTGAATCACTCAGGCATGCTGTTGATTATTATCCAGGAGAACAACATTTCTTCAATTTAAGATACCTTGAAAAAAGAGAAATGCTTGAAAGTGTTCTTTGTGTATTTGTTGTCGAAGATGACAAAGTTGACACTTTAAAAGATGTCATCCGTAAATGCACAAATAACTTTGAAGACATCAAAGGCTTCATGTACTCAAGAAGCATTGAAGATTACGAAGGATCAATTTAATGGATTTTTCTATCTTTTTATATGTAGCGTTACTTTTATTTATCGCACTTTTGTCCACAAGACTTATGCGTATTTTAAAGCTACCTAATGTAACTGGTTATATCATAACCGGCATCATTATGGGTCCTTTTGTTTTTGGATTATTATTCAATCACTTCACCTATGATGGAATAAAAGAAAGTGTCATATATGGCTTTGTTGATAAGATAAGTTGGGTATCAACTGTCGCCCTTGGTTTTATTGCCTTTTCAATTGGTACATCATTTAGAATAAATACCCTTAAAGCTGTTGGAAAAAGAGTACTAGTTATCACTGTTTTAGAAGCTACTATGGCATCAGCTTTAGTGATAGTAGCTTTAATCGGTCTACATTTTATATTCCCTGAAACAGTTTCATGGCAACTCGTATTAGTTTTAGGTGCAATTGCTTCTGCAACTGCTCCAGCCGCTACTTTGATGGTCATCAAGCAATATAATGCAAAAGGACCAATGGTTGATACACTTCTTCCAGTAGTTGCCTTAGATGATGCAGTAGCATTGATTCTTTTTGCAATATTGTTCCAAGTTGCTACTACAATTTCAACTGGTGGAGCATTCTCTGTCTACAAAATGATTGTTAAACCTCTTACAGAAATCGTCATTTCCTTAGGAGTAGGGGCTATTTTAGGCTTTTTCATCTCCTTCATGAACAAATTCTTTAAGTCGAGAAATAATCGCCTTATTTGGTGTATTTTCTCAGTATTCACTGCCTTAGGCATTTACATGTTATTCAAATCTGAGAAGTTAGGTGGATTCGAACTCAGTTCACTTCTAATGTGCATGATGGCAGGAGCAATCTATACGAACATGCAAAAAGATAGTCATAGAACACTTGATGTTATGGATAGATTTACATCACCAATATACATGATGTTCTTTGTTATCTCAGGAGCAACACTTGATTTAACGATATTCTTTAATAAGAATGGTTTAATTGTTTTAGCTATTGCAGGAGTATACATAGTATTCCGTGTTCTCGGAAAATATCTAGGTGCATTTATTGGTGCGAACGCAACTCATGCAGAACCACAAGTAAAGAAATACTTAGGACTAACACTTGTTCCTCAAGCTGGTGTTGCAATTGGTTTAGCAACTACAGCGAGCAAATTATTCTCAACCAATCCTGAGACAATTGAAACAAGTGCACTTATTCTAGCAATCATCTTGACCTCAACATTGATATATGAATTATTCGGTCCACTTGTCAGTAAATTCGCTTTAAAGAAGGCCGGAGAAATCCAAAGCGAATAACGATGCGAGTAATTTCGCATTGTTTTTCTTTAAAAAACATTAACTTTATAAGATAATTTAGTAGTTGAAACTAAATAATTTGAATTATTTGAAATACACTAGGAGAAAAATATGTCTAGAGCAGATGAAATATTTGTATCAAACATGAAAGATATTATGGAGAATGGTTTCTCCGATGAACATCTTAAAGTAAGACCTCATTGGGAAGATGGCACTCCAGCTCATACAATTAAGAAATTTGGAATTGTCAATGTCTATGACCTCCATGAAGAATTCCCAATCATGACTATTAGAAGAACAGCCTTCAAATCATGCTTAGATGAAATCCTTTGGATTTGGCAAAAGAAATCCAATAACATTCATGATCTTCATTCTCACATTTGGGATTCATGGGCAGATGAAAATGGTTCCATCGGTAAAGCTTATGGCTATCAACTCGCTAAGAAAGCAATTTACCCAGAAGGTGAATTCGATCAAGTTGATCGTGTTTTGTTTGATCTAAAAAACAATCCTCAATCACGTCGTATCATGACAAATATTTATAACTTTGAAGATCTCCATGAAATGGGTTTATATCCGTGTGCATATTCCATGACATTCAATGTTACTGGTGACACACTTAATGGAATCTTAAATCAAAGAAGCAATGATATGCTCACAGCTAATAACTGGAATGTTGTTCAATATTCACTTCTTCTTATGATGTTTGCTCAAGTAAGCGGACTTAAAGCTGGTAAGCTCATTCACGTTATTGCAGATGCTCATATCTATGATAGACACGTTGAACTTGTTAAAGAGGTCATCGCTAAACCCCAACACAAGGCTCCTAAAGTATGGATGGATCCAAACATCAAAAACTTCTATGATTTCACTGTTGATAGCTTCAAATTAATCGACTATGAATTTGAAAAATTCGATAAGAAAATTCCGGTGGCAATTTAAATATGATTATTTCAATACTTAACTGCGATAAAGAATATGGAATCGGAAAAAGAAATGGTCTTCTTTTCACTTTAAAAGAGGACATGAAGTATTTTCGTGAGACAACCCTTGGCCATGTAGTGGCAATGGGGGAGAACACTTTATTATCATTCCCTGGTGGTAAACCACTTAAAAATAGAACAAGCATTGTTCTTTCTCAAGACCCAACACATAACTATGAGGGTGTTATTAATGTCCATTCTTTTGAAGAATTTTTATCAAAGATAAAAGAGTACTCTTTAAAACAAGATGTTTATATCATTGGAGGAGCTTCAATCTATCGTCAAACTCTTCCATATGTTGATATGGTTTATCTCACCAAGGTAGACGCTATTGGAGGAGCAGAAGTGTTCTTCGTGAATATCGACGCTGATCCATCATTTAAACTCGTTAAAGAAAGTGAACCAGTTCTCGATGGAGAACATTACATCAGATTCACTCAATATAAAAATATTGCTAAAAAAGAAATCTAATTATGGAAAACGAAACTGAAGTAGTACAAGAAGAAAAGAAATCTAAAAAAGTCCTAGAGTTCTTCTCTAAGACACTTAACGGCATGGCCTATGGTCTTTTTGCTACTTTAATTATTGGCACAATCTTTGGCACGATAGGAATGCTTTTCCATTATGGAGAAGGCAAGAAGTTTTGTGACTTCATGTTTACTATCTTCGGTAATGGCTCAACAGGTATCTCCTATGTCCTTCAAATCCTAACAGGTGCAGGTATCGGTGTTGGTATTGCTTTAGCACTTAAATTTGACCCGCTTAAAACTATTGTTTTAGCAGCAGTCGGAGAAGGCGCTGCCTATTTCTCTTTAACAACAAAATTTGTTACTGAAAAAATGTATGCATTTGGAGCGTTTAATTTCTTCAAAATTGGTGATCCTTTAACCATCTATTTAGTGTGTATTGCAACCGCCTTAGCAATGAAATATGTGCTCATTAAAAAGACACCGGTTGATATCATTCTTGTTCCTCTATTTGGAGTAGCAGTTGGATTAGTTGGTGCTCTATTAATTAGATATCCAGCCATCTATGTTACATTTGCAATTCAATGGCTTGTTAATGCTGGTACAGAAGCAGTTCCATTTGTGATGGGCATTGTTGTAGCAGTGCTCATGGGTATGGCATTAACTGCTCCTATTTCTAGTGCTGCTATCGCTGCGATGATCTTCATTATTCCAGCTGGCGCAGACCCTTCAATGTATCAAGGCTTGCTTATTGCAAGTGGAGCAGCTGTTGTAGGTTGCTCAACTCAAATGGTTGGCTTTGCCATCCAGTCTAGAAAAGATAATTCGATAGGAATGGTTATCTCGATTGGTGTTGGTACATCCATGCTTCAATTTAAAAACATTCTTAAAAAGCCTCTTATCTGGGTCCCAACAATTGCTGCATCTGCTATTCTTGGCCCTATCTCAACATGTTTAATAAAAATCAAATGTATGGGATCAGCTGCTGGAATGGGCACCGCTGGACTAGTTGGACAGATAGGAACTATCTCTTCAATGGGTGTAAATAACTGGCAAGTTTGGGTAGGTATATTTGTTTTACAAATAATTGCTCCTGCAGCATTAGTATTCCTCTTTGATTTCCTCTTTAGAAAACTAGGGTGGATAAAAGAAGGAGATTTGAAAGTATAAAACGGCAATGGCCGTTTTTTTATTTGATAAATAATAAATTAAAACATATCATAGATGTGTTATGAAAAAGTTAGTTTTTGGTTTAACCACCTTATTAGCATTGGTGCTTAGCAGTTGCAATTCTGCTAGTAAGGATAACGTTTCGAATAATACTGCTAGTGGTAGTGAAGATATTTCTAGTGATACATCTTCTGAGGAACATCATTCTTCCGATGATCCTTTAGGTCCTATTCCTAGCGAAGATGATGGTTGGAGAGTTAGTTATATTGATATTTGCTACCGTAAAGAATATGTCAAAATCAACAAGAATTTTTATCCTATCATCTATTACTATGATGAAGAAGGAAATGATATTTCCTCAGAATTAAGTGATGAAGAAAAAGATGTCACATACACCTCTTCTAATGAAAGTGTTTTAAGAGTATATAATAACTATCGCTTTGAGCCAATTGGACTTGGTGAGGCATATGTTACTGTTACAACAACTTTTAAACCTAGAAGCGCAAGATGCTTAATTAAAGTAGTTAACGATCCATCTTCATTAACAAAAGAATATCGTTTAATGAATAATGATGATATTGATACATTAGCTCCAGGAGATGTTTTGGTGTTTGGTGTTTCTTCACAAGGTGTCACTGCAACAACAGAAACTAGTTCGTCTGATTTACTATCAGTAAGTTCAACATTTTCGGATAATAAGATTACATCGATGGGTGAAGGCACAGCTGAGTTTATCGTAAGTGGTTCATATAATAAGTGGAAACTTGAGGCCGAACTTAGCGATGGGAAATATAAATATTTTGCTGCCTTCAATTTAAATCGTGTTGGCTTTGTAAATAAAGGCAATATTGAATGGGAAATTGGGGTAGATGTAGATGATAACAAACAATACGTTCAATCACATTCCAATGTCCTTGGCTGGATGATGTATAACGTTGATACACATAAATTTTCAATGTATGACTCAAATGAGACAGAACACATGAAACTAATTCAACTCTATAGGGAAACAATAATCGAATAGCATGAAAACAAAAAAACATTGCACAGCCTTCCATCGATTCTTCTATTTCACTGCACGTCCATTCGTGTGGATGATTACACGTTGGATTTGGGGATATCGTTCTAAAGCTAGATATAAAATTAAAAAAGGCGAGAAAATACTTGTTCTTTCCAATCACCAAACAGATATTGATCCACTTTGCATCATGATGTCTTTTAATAGACCAGTTTATACAGTCGGTACAGATAGTCTATTTAATAGTCCAATGAGCAAGCTTTTCTATGGAAAGATGTTGGGCATGATTCCAAAAAGAAAAGGTGTTGCAGATATTCAAGCTACATCTAAGATGATGCAAGTATCTAAAGAAGGTGGTTCACTTCTTCTTTTCCCTGAGGGAAATAGAACATATGCCGAATTCCAATACTTCATCTCACCTTCGTTCCCTAAGTTTGTGAAAACGCTTGGATGCACATTGGTGCTGTTTAGACTTGAAGGTGGAACAGGTACTCGTCCAAGATTTAAACACAAAAGACGAAAAGGTAACTTCTCTGGTAAGATTGCTCGAGTTATTCCTTATGAAGATTATAAAGATGTGCCAGACGAGGACTTATTAGACGTTATTAAAGACGCAATTAAGGTGTATGATAGCGAATCACATGACTTGTATAAGTCACCAATTCGCGCTGAATACTTAGAAAGAGAATTCTTCTACTGTCCTAAATGTGGAAGTGTTTCTACATTACGCTCTGAGAAAGAACACTTTAGATGTACTAATTGTGGATTAGATGTCGTCTTCACTGAGAGCATGCACTTTGAAAGTGATGATCCAGAATTCAAATTTAAAACAATGCTTGATTGGTGGAACGCTCAAAAGATTTTTATTAGAAGTATGAACATCAAACCAAATGAAATCATCTTCAAAGATGAAAATGTTCAACTTTATGAAGCTAATGCTTTCACTAAACGTAAACTCATTCATCAAGGTGATATGACATTAACTGATAAAGAACTCACCTTTGGTGATATTGTCCTACAAGTCAAAGATATCAAATATTGCTCTGTTATTTCTGGAAAGAATCTTTCATTCCAAATTGAAAACACCACATATCTTCTCGTGGGGCATGATAGATTCAATCCATTAAAGTACGCTTTTATTTTTAATAAACTAGATACAATTATGAAAGAAAAACACACTGATGATTACTATAACCTCAAGGAGGATTCAAGATGAGTAACTGGACGTTTGATTTAACATCATTCAATGATACATGGCTTTTGATGGTGAACATTGGTTTACTACTAATTTTCCTTTTGCTAGGAAACTTAATTCGTAGATCAGTTCCTTTCTTGAGAAAAGCCTTTATTCCGAGTGCTTTATTAGGTGGCCTTTTATTGTTCCTTGTTAATCTCTTCTTTGATAAGGTCGTTAATTTCCCATTAATAAACGCTAGAATAATGCAAATCATCACATTCCATGCCTTAGCAATTGGATTTATTGCTATGACATTGAAGATCGTTGATAAAGATAAAAAGACACCTGCTTTAAGCGTCTTCCAAAATGGTGCAATAACTGGTGGAACATATATGTTACAAGCTGTTATTGGCTTAACAATTTCTCTTATTTTCTTCTTTATCGCCAAAGAAACATATTTTTATGATGCTGGTATCATTCTCCCATTAGGTTTTGGACAAGGTCCTGGAAACGCTCTTATCTGGGATAACACATTTACCAACATGGACAATAACTTCTATGGCTATGGTAGTTTTGGTTTAACAATTGCCTCTATTGGCTTTGTGGCAGCTTCTATTGTTGGAGTTATTTACATCAACATTTTCAAACGCAAAGGCGAAATTGCTGATAGAAATGCAACATTTGTCCGTAAGGTTGAAGACTTTGAATCAAACAACGAAATTGAAGATAGTGAATCAGTCGATAAGACATCAATTCAAGTTGCCTTAGTAGCAGTGGCTTATGCTGTTGCCTTTGGCATCATGGTGTTCTTTGCCTATCTAACAAAATGGACAGGTGTTGGATTATTCAACTCTGTCGCATGGGGCTTTAACTTCATTTGGGGTGTTATTGCCGCTACACTTATCAAGATGCTTCTTAAATTCCTTAAGAAGAAAAACGTTATCAAACGTAAATACGTTAACAATTACCAAATGGATCGTATCTCCGGCTTTGCCTTTGATATGATGATCATTGCTGGAGTTGCTTCTATTGATATCCAAGTTGTTACAAAATACATTTGGTTAATTCTTGCTTTAACAATCGTCGGAACAATTGTGACAGTTGTCTATGTTAGAATTATGACAAAGCTATGCTTTAAGTCTTCTCAACATGAGGCATTCTTAATTAACTATGGTACTCTTACAGGTACTGCTAGTAACGGTATGATTCTCCTTAGAGAAGTTGATCCAAACTATGAGACACCTGTATCAAGTATCTATATTCTTTCACAATTCCCTGCCATGATGTTTGTTGCACCTTTATTGCTCTTACTTAATATGGGTGCTCAATCACTCACCAAGTGTTATATCACTTTAGGTATCTTTGGTGGTCTATTTATTGTTTATACAATATTCCTCATTTTAAGTTCAAAAGGTATATTATTTAAGAAAGCTAGAAGGGTTGAATAATGGATCCAAAAGTTCGAGAGAAAGCAATTGTCAGAACCTCGTTTATTGGCATCGTTGGCAATATCTTTTTGGTAGGCTTTAAAGCCTTTGTTGGTTTTGTCGCCAACTCAGTTTCTGTTATCATGGACGCCTTAAATAACTTAACCGATGCTTTATCGTCCCTAATTACATTAATTGGTGCGAAAATATCTAACAAAAAGCCAGACAAAAAGCATCCATTTGGTCATGGTAGAGTTGAATACATAACATCGTTTATTATTGCAGCCTTAATTCTTTTCGCTGGTGCATTAGCGATCTATCAATCAATTAAATCAATCATTGATTATTTCCAAAATGGCACAATGCCTGATTATTCGCTTGTCACCATCATCATTATCGCTGGTGCTATCTTAGTTAAAGCAGGTATTGGTATCTTCTATCGTATTCAAGGAAAGAAGTATGATTCCGATTCACTTAAAGCAAGTGGAATGGATGCCTTATTTGATGTCATTTTATCATTTGCTACTTTAGTAGGTGCTGTTGTTGCGTATGTCTGGAACTTCTATGTTGAAGGATATTTAGGTATTGTTATTGGCTTATTCATTATCCGCACCGGCATTGAAGTATTAGCAGAATCTATCTCTCACATTATTGGCAAGAGAATGGATTCAGAAAAGATTCACGAAATCATGAAGGATATCACCTCTGTTGAAGGTGTCATTGGAGCATATGATCTTATCATTAACTCCTATGGTCATAATCGTTTTATCGCTTCTGTTCATATTGGTGTCAGTGAAAAGCTAACTGCTAAAGAAGTTCAAAGCATTGAACGCAAAATAACCGCAATCATGTATATGAAGCACAACACAATTATGACTGTTGGTATCTATGCCGAAAATAATGATGATCCATTTGCGAAAGAAACTAAACAATATCTTGTATCTTTAATCAAAGAATATAAAACGGTTATGCAAATGCATGGTTTCTATTATGATAGTGAAATGAAACTTATTAACTTCGATTTAGTTATTTCTTTTGATGACGAAAATCCTGATTCTACCATCAATGAAATCAAAGGAAAAATGGAAGAAAAATATCCAGGCATCACATTTATCGTCAACTATGATAAAGATTTCTCATTAAGCTAGTTGGAAATTTAAAATTATTATTTAAAACAAGGAAGCTTTGCTTCCTTTTTCTTTTAAAAAAGAGATTTGTTCGATTTGAGACTAATTTGAAAATATATCGTGTATATTAATCTTGTCAAAGCTAAAGACGTTAAAACTCGTAATAGAGGCCTCAAATCTAAACACTAGAAATGAGGTGATCGATTATATGAAGAAAAGAATTGAACAAATTCTGACTCTTCTTATAGTAATGCTCTTGCTTTGCCTGCTCTTGAAGTTGACATAAAAAAAGAGTCTACTCCTAACCATTGACCATGAGTGTTATGAGGACTCTATTCTTCTTGTCTACATTATAACATAAATTTCTTTATATCAATTATTCTAATCGCCTTTATCATTTTTATAGCATTAAACTCACTATTGTGAGAAAATATGTTATATATGATTAGAATTGAACATTTAACAAAGCGTTTCAACAACGTTATTGCAGTTAATGATTTTTCTATTTCAATCGATAAAGGAATCATTGGCCTTGTTGGTGAAAACGGTGCTGGTAAATCTACACTTCTTAGACTTATCAGTGATGTTTATGAACCAACAAGAGGAAACATCTATATTGATGAACTTCCTAATAACAACATTGACGCAAAAAGAAAACTATTTTTCTTGTGTGACAAACCTTATGTCCCTGTCAACACATCTATAGATGAGGTATTCAAACTTTACTCATCACTATTTGAAATGGATGAAGAGAAATTCCGTTCCATCATGGCAAAGCTTTCTCTTCCAACCGATAGAAAAGTATCAACATTCTCTAAGGGTATGCAACGTCAATTTTTCATTGCTATGGCCCTTTCTACAAAATGTGATTACTTACTTCTAGATGAAGCATTTGATGGACTTGATCCACTTGTATTAGAAACAATAAGACAAGAGATTATTGCCCGAAGCAAAGATCGTACAACCATTCTTTCATCACATAACATGTCATCGTTAGAAAGACTATGTTCATCTTTTATCATTCTTTCTAAAGGAAAACTTGCTAAAGATGGCGATGCCACTGACTTAGGTGAAAACATGGTCAAGTATCAAATCCTTTTCAAAAATCCTACATCAAGGGAAGAACTTGAAAAGCTTAGCATTGATATCATCTCTTACAAGATGGTTGGTTCTATTTGCCATTTAGTTATCAAAGGTGATGCTTTTGATGATATTAAAAAAGAATTCAAACCAATTCTTATTGAACAAGTCGCAATTGATCCAGACGAGCTCATCGTTTTACAAATGATGGATGCCAAGAAAGCAAGAGGTGAGAAAGATGAATAGTAAAAAGTATTTTCTCATCAATTTAAGACAATATTTGGTCTTATATATTGTCTCTTTTGCTTTGTTAGCAACTTCAGCAGCCACTTCTGTTTTATCGTTCACGATGTATAAAGCAGAATACTTCGTCGATGGTCTTCCAGCTGGTGATTATGGAGTCGCTGTGGGCGGTGGCATTTTAAGCTCTCCATTTGCATCCATGTATATCATCTTCTTTATATTGCTATTAATCGCACCTTTATTTGCTATGAGCTATAGATATTCTCTTCCGGCAAGTGACGCATATCGTCAAGTTGCTCAAAAGAAAAATTCTATCCGCATTATGAACCACATGACCATTCTTGGTGCACTTGTAGTTATCTTCTCAGTTGTTTTCTGGATTATGTTCCTCGCACTTATACTTAAGTATAACTATGGCAAGATTCCTGAGAACAACATCAGTACAATTGTCTATGATGAAGGATTCACTCAAACAACCGAAATTAGATACTCAAGACTTGATATCCACTTTGGTTATTTTGTCTTAATGTATGCCTTGTTTATTGGATTTGGAATATTCCAATATTTCATTTCCTATTTCTTCGTTTCAAGAAGCAATAGAATGATTAACTCTGTATTCACACTTCTATTTGGTGAACTTGCTTTAGCTTTGCTAATGTTCTCAATTTATTCATTGATTAACATCTTTGACACAATTGATACTTCAAGCCCATATAGTGTGATTGGTGGCTTATTCAACTCTTCATATATTTATGATGAGACAGTAAAATATCCAATAAATCAAATTGCTGGCTCAGCAAATTCATCAATCTTCTTCCCAATCATGCTTCTATGTTATCTTTGTGAACCAAAATTCACTGGTCAAACGACTCCATATGATAAGATGACCGGCGATCAAATTGGTGTATTTGTTGTTTCATTAATTATCTTTGTTTTAATGGCAATTCTTGGTGCACTCTCTATGATTTTAGAAAAAGATCCATCTGGAGAATACGCTGGTAAACCAGAAACACATAACAATCATCAATATATCGTTTTCCACATCGGAGCTGGATCTATTGGTTTAGCAATTGTTTCGTTGCTTTATTTCAACATCATCGCTTGCTTGGTGGTGCTTGCTATCTTAATTGCCTTATACTTTGTATTCATCGGAGTGTTTAGAAGAAACTTCAAGATCGATTTAAAGAATCTAATCCCATATGTTTCAGTATCACTTGTGTGCTTTGTATTAGGCCTTGTCTTATCACTCATTAATATGTAAAGGAGGTTGTTGTTGTGCCAAAATGTTGCAAATCTAAAGAACACATTCTTCAACTTATTGAAGAGATCAAACAATACTTCTTTTGCGAATGCAAGTTAAACGTTGCTAAAAAGCTTTATTTAGCAGAGATTTCAGATAATGACTGGGATAAGTTTGTAGCAGGTTTAATTAACGCCAGATGCCAGCTTAAAAAGGATTTAGATTATTTCCTTGAATGTGACCCAGCAAGTGATAGTGAAGATGAAATCATTGAATGCTATCCAGGTTTTAAAGCTATTACATACTATCGCATTGCTCACATTTTATGTGAATTAGGACATAGAGTTATTGCTCGTATCATTTCTGAAGAAGCACATTTCTTAACTGGAATTGATATTCATCCAGCCGCAGATATATCTTCTCCTTTCTTTATTGATCATGGTACAGGCATCGTTATTGGTGAAACCACAGTAATTGGTCACCACGTTAGACTATATCAAGGTGTCACTTTAGGCGCTCTTTCTTTGAAAGATCCAACTAAAGCTAGAGGCGAAAAACGTCATCCAACCATTGGAAACAATGTTGTTATATATGCAAATGCATCTATCTTAGGTGCTAAGGCAGTTATAGGTGATAATGTCACTATTGGTGGTAACGTGTTCATTTCTGAACCAATTCCATCGAATACAAAAGTTACAATTCAAAAACCGGAGTTAATTGTAATTAAAAATGGTTAAAATTCTTGCTCTTTTAATATCTTTAGGTGTCGGTGCACTATGCGGTTACCTATTTTACTCACATCTTGCTACTAGCATTGTTGCAACAGTATTTATTTCTTTAGGATTTGCTATAGCAACATTATTAGTTCTTGTTATATTATTCTTTGTAATCCTTTATCTACTTGGTGCATTTGAAAACAAGAAAGTCATCCGTAAAACACAAGGAAAACATTATCGTCGCTCACTTATATTTATGGAAAGATTTCTCTTCTCTCTTTTTGGGATGAAAAATCATTGTTCTGGAAAAGAATATTTATCTCCGAATGAAAACTACATTATTATTGCTAACCATCGTTCTAATTTAGATAACATGGTTATTGATGTTTACTTAAGAAAGCATCCATTGGTGTTTATCGCTAAAAAATCATTATTTAAAGTGCCATTTGTAGGAGCATTAATCCACGGATGTGGATACTTATCACTAGATAGAGGCAATAAGATTCAAGAATTTGAAACAATATCGCTTGCAATAGATATGCTTACAAGAGAAAAAGATCCTCTTTCTGTTGCAGTCTTCCCTGAAGGCACAAGAAATGAGAATCCAGATAATAGAAACGTTCAACCATTCCATCCTGGATCATTCAGAATGGCATTTAAATCCCAAAAACCAATTGCTATCATCGCCCTTAGAGGTGTTAAAGAAGTAAATAACAATCTCTTATTAAAGAGACATCCTGTTTACTTAGATGTAGTGGAAGTTATTGGATATGATCAATATAAAGATATGGATGTTAATTCCTTATCTAAATATTGCCAAGATAAATTAGAAAGTTTCTTAAGCGAGAATTGTAAATGAGATACGTACTTTATAATCCACTTTCAACAAATCGCCAAAGCGAAGCAGAACTCTTGTCCGAACTCAAAAAATATGGGCCAATCGAACAAGTTCAATTTGTCGACGTCACCAAAATCGAAGATGGCAAGAAATTCATGGAATCACTTGATATTAATGATGATCTTGTAATTTCTGGTGGGGATGGAACACTTAATAGACTCTGCAATAATCTTGATTTAATGCATAGTAAAAACCGTATCTACCTACATAAAGCTGGTAATGGAAATGACTTCCTTCGTGATGTTAACGAACTCAAAGAAGACTTCATTGAAATCACCGATATTGTCAAAAAACTACCAAAAGTCACCATTAATGGTGAATCATCATATTTTGTTAACGGAGTTGGTTTTGGAGTTGACGGAATGGTGTGTGTTGAAAGCGACAAGCTAAAAGCCGCTGGAAAGAAAGTAAATTACACTTCGCTTGCTATCAAACTTCTCCTCTTCAAATACAAGAAGGTTAACGCCAAAGTAACAGTTGATGGCAAGGAATATGAATTCAAAAGAGTATTTATTGGTTCTGTTATGAATGGTAAATATTACGGTGGTGGAATGAAGGAAGCTCCTGATCAAGATAGAAAAAGCGACGTTCTTAGTGTTGTCATCTGGCATGACCTTCATAGATTTGGAGCACTGATGCTCTTCCCAAAAATCTTCGAAGGAAAACATGTCTTAAAAGAAAACAAAGTCACTGTTTTAACAGGAAAAGAAATCAAAGTTGAATATTCTCTTCCAACTGACATTCAAATCGATGGAGAATCAATCCACGCTATAAGCGTATTTGAAGCCAGTAAGTAATAATTTAAAAGTAAAATGCGTCACATATGTGGCGCTTTTTTATTTCGTATGACACAAAATGTAATCGCTTTCATTGACTTATGATTAATATCATCTATAATAATGATAGTTGTTCTATCAAAAAATAAGGTGGACTATCAAAAATGGGATTTAAAGATCTAAAACGCGAATACATCATTGATTACGCGAAAAAGATGTTCTTAAGTCGTTCTATTTCTGAAATTACAATTAAAGACATTTCTAGTGTTAGCGGTATTGGTGAGGCTACCATTTATCGCTATTTTTCTACTAAAGAAAATTTAGCTATCGCTGTTTCTGTTTCTATCCAAAAGGAACTTGTTAAAGCCCCAATTACTGATTCAAACAAAAATGGTCTTGAACAAATTAGAGATTTTTATTCTTTGTTTAGAACCATTTTTGTTAACAATAGATCATACTTTAAATTTATCTCTGAATTCGATTCACTATATTTAAAGCAAATCAAAGGAAGCGAATATTCACTTAGCCTTGATGTTTTCTTTGATATGTTTATGAATTCATATAATTTAGGTTTAAAAGATGGAAGTGTTAAGAAAAACAAAAACATTTCCGTTTTTTATTACACTTCAACACACTCATTACTTGAATTATGCAAAAAACTTGCTTCTATTGATTCACCATTAAAGCAAGATAAAGCAATCAATAAGCTAGATGAGATTGAATGCCTCATCGACATATTTATTTCGGTTTTAAAAGCTTAAGCTTTTTATTTATATGAAAAAGGAGGTTTATAAATGAAAAGATTATCTAAAAAACAAATGTGGATATTCGCCATTGGACAACTTGGTTGGTCAATGCTTGGTGGCATTATATCTGCTTGGTTAGTTTCGTTTTACTTACCAACAAAAGATGCTACAAATCCACAATTCTTCTCAGGCACAGAATTGCCGTTCTACACAATTATTATGCCTGGCCTCATTATTGGCGGTTTCTTAACCGTTCTTGGTTTAATCACAGCCTTGTGCCGTGTTTGGGATGCTATCAGCGATCCACTTGTTGCTAACTTAAGTGACAATTCAAAGAACAAAAAAGGACGCAGAATCCCATTCATGAGATTTGCTGCCATTCCATTTGCTGTTGTCACAATTTTAGTATTTATGGCTCCGTCATTATTTAATGGTGGTACTGAACCTACAGGCTGGAACGTTGCTTGGGTTGCTGTCATGCTCGTTTTGTTCTACACATTCATGACAATTTATTGCACACCTTATAACGCTCTTATTTCCGAATTTGGAAAAACACAAGAAGATAGAATGAATATTTCTACCTATATTTCATTAACATATTTTGCTGGTACATTGTTAGCTTATACACCATTTGTTTATGCTAAATTCTTCCAAGGAGCAGTTGGCTATTATTGGTCATATGTTATTTCCTTCGTACCATTGGTAATCATTGCTTGTGTAGCGATGTTAATCCCAACATTCTTATTAAAAGAAACTGACTTTGTTGAAGCAAAGCCAGCTCATTCAAATGCATTCAAATCACTCGGTAAAACATTCAAAAACAAAGATTTTAGAATCTTTGCTGGTTCAGATATTATGTACTGGGTCGGTTTAACTTTATTCCAAACTGGTTTGCCATTCTTTGTTAAAGTCTCTATGGGCCTTGATGAATTTTATGTCATGGTTTTCATGGGCGCGATGACTGTTTTATCGGCATGCTTCTACCCATTCGTTACAAGCTTTGTTAAGAAATTTGGCAAGAAGAAACTAGTTATTGCTGGCTTCTTAGGACTTGCTCTTGCATATTTAATTACCGCGATGATTAATATCATTAAATTCATTCCTGGTATTGTTTATGGTATTCTCATTTGCGTTATTGCTGCCTTCCCAATGGCATTGCTTGGAATTATCCCTCAATCAATTGTTGCAGACGTAGCTGAAGCCGATTCGATTCAAACAGGCGAAAAGAGAGAAGGTATGTTCTTTGCTGCTCGTACATTCGCTATGAAGTTTGGTCAATCAATTGCTATGTTAGTATTTACTTCTCTTGCAATTATTGGTTCTGCAGCTTCTAGAGAAGAATTGATGAAATCAAATGACATTTCAGCAACACCTACAGGTTTAATGATCGTTGGATTCGTTGCTGTTGCATTCTGCATTTTAGGTGCTGTTATTTTGTTCTTCTATAATGAAAAGAAAGTTATGAAGACAATTGCCAAGGAAGGAGACGAAGTCTTCCTAGCAGCTGCTGAAAAAGACAAAATGCCTGGTGAAAAAGAATAAATATGAGACTTTATTATCTAAAAGATAACTCTAAATGTGTTGCTAAGTCTACTAATAGCGATGTCGAATTTGACGTTGATGTGTCTAATAGCCGCACAACCATTAAAATTAAAGCTTTAGAAGATATCACCCTTCTTAAAGCAGACGATATCGTTTCTTTCCACGTAAATTTCCATGATTTATATTTCCTGAACGGATACCAATCATGGACAGACACAAAAGAATTTAAATTATCTAAAAGACTTCGTAATATCAAAAAATCACCTCATATAATTACCCATATGTTTGCAATGGATAAATATGGTGATTCTACATTTTATAAATATTCGATTAGGAAAATGCATGGCTATGACATCTTTTATAGTAGAGGTGAACATGAACTTCTTGTTTACTCTTATAACTATAAAGTTGCATATCTAATTGTTGAACTTATTAAGGATAGAAAATATATTCACCTAATAAGCGATGTTGAAAACATCTCACTTAAAAAAGGCGAAGAGATTACGATATTTGACTATTCAATCTTCTATAACTTAAAAGAGGGAATGGCATCATTCCTTAAAGATTTCCCAAGAAAAGATAATATCCAAAAATTATTTGGCTATACATCTTGGTATAACTATTATCAAAACATCAATGAAGAAATCATCCTTCGTGATTTAGATGCTTTAGATAATAGATTCAATGTTTTCCAAATTGATGATGGCTATGAAACATTTGTTGGTGATTGGCTTGATGTTGATGAAAAGAAATTCCCAAATGGACTTAAACCAATTGTTGATAAGATTCATTCGAAAGGTTTTAAAGCTGGTATATGGCTTGCCCCATTTGTCGCAGAGAAGAATTCTAAACTCTTCAAAGAACATCCAGAATACTTTAAGAAGTGGCCAAATGGTAAACTTGTTAAAGCTGGTGGAAACTGGTCTGGTCAATATTCATTAGACTTAGATAAAAAAGAAGTGCTTGATTATATCAAGAAATGCCTGACATTCTATATGGATTTAGGTTTTGACTTCTTTAAATTAGATTTCCTTTATGCTTCCGCCTTACCTCCTTATGAAGGCAGAAGTAGAGCGATGGTTCAATCTAAAGCCTATGAATTCTTAAGGGAAGTTTTAAAAGATAAACTAGTTTTAGGATGCGGAGCACATGTTCTTAATTCCTACAATAACTTTGATTATCTCCGTATTGGCCCAGATGTATCTTTATCATTTGATGATGCTGTTTTCATGAGATTATTCCATCGTGAAAGAGTATCAACTAAAGTCACTCTTCAAAACACAATCTATCGTTCATTCATGAATAGAAGATTATTTGGCAATGATCCAGATGTCTTCCTTCTAAGAGATGAAAATATCTCATTATCAAAAGAGCAAAAAGAATCCTTAATCACAATTAACGCATTATTTGGCTCTCTTCTTATGACAAGCGATAACATCGCTACATATAATGATGAAAAGAAAGCGTTACTTGAAAAAGCTCTCGAATTATTTAAACATGGTGAAGTTCTTCTTTATGAAACCAAAAAGCACCTAATCAAGGTGACATATAAGCTAAAAGGAGAAGAACATCATTTCACCTATAACACCAAGAAAGGAGTGTTAAGCAATGTCAGATAAAACATCTATGATTTTCCAAAATCCAATGGATAAAAAAACCATCAAATCAGCTGAAAAATCAAAACTCAAATATATGAAGAAATTTGGTGATGATTCTCAAAAAGAATATTTCATCGGATTTAGCGATATTAAGACACTTGATTATATCGGTGCTAAAAACATCGTCTTCAAAGAAGAAAACGAAAAGTTTGAAGGTAAGCCACTTATTGTTGGTAATATCCGTATGGGCTTTGGCCATTATCGAATTTCTATTGCAATGGCAAGTGCTGCTCGTGCACTTGGATATACACCATATTGGCTTGATCTTGCATCATTTGATGCCACTGGAAGCAAGATGATTCGTCATCAAAATGATATGTATTCAACTGCTTCTCGTATTAGTCAAAAATCTAAACTATTTAACAAATTAGTTTGGGAGCCACTTAACTCCGAAGGATTTAAGAAGATTACCTATAACGCTAAAGACCAAAAGAATAGTGAACTTCTTGTTCCAATCTTTAGAAACATTCCAAAGGATATTCCATATATCGCCACCCATGTTTGGCCAGCCCAAGGTGCTATCCACGCTGGTATGACTCATGTCGTTAACGCTATTCCAGATAACTGGCCAATGGGATTACATCTTTCTGAAGGTGCAGTACACACCGTACAAACTCCATTTGCATACCTTGGCTATAAAACCCTCGACGGATTTGCAAAAACCCGTCTACACGGCCTTTCTAGCAAAGATTTGAAGCTTGTTGGTTGTTACGTTGATCACGAATTACTCGTAAATCTTGAAAAAGATAATGAAGCTAGAAAAGAAAGACTATCAAGCGGTCGTCCAATTCGTATCTTAATGACAGTCGGAGGAGCAGGTGCTGGATATTCACTTTATAAGTCAATGATCATCCACCTCCTTCCATATGTTAAAGAAGGTAAAGTTACAATCTTTGTTAACTTTGGCGATCATAAGGATGTTTATCTTAAACTCCTCAAGGATTTACCAGAACTTAAATGCCATGAATACTTCAATAAATACGATGAACTTCTTAAATTAAAAGAAGAACTCGTTAAAGAAGATAAGCCTGGTATTCACGCGATATATAATGAAGACATCTTTGAGGCTGTATATTCTACAAACCTCTTAATGCCTGTCTGTGATTTATTAATCACAAAACCAAGCGAACTCGTTTACTACCCAATTCCAAAGATCTTCATGAGACATATTGGTGGTCATGAAGTATATGGTGGTATCTTCGGTAGAGAAATGGGTGACGCGACAAAAGAATGCCCAGATGAAAAGTCAATGAACGCTATGCTTGATAACCTCATCTTGGATAGAGAAATCATTCCAGTGATGTGTGATCGCATTAACGTTCTTAAGAAAGCTGGCTTCTATGATGGAGCCTATGAATGTGTTAAACTCGCAGTAAAAGGATATGAACACTAAACTTTTAGAAGCATATAAAAAATCATTTAACACTAAACCGCTAAAGTATTTTTCTTCGCCATGTAGAATTAATCTTATTGGTGAACACACAGACTATAACAAGGGACTTGCTCTTCCTGCTGCTATATCAAAATACATTCAAGCAGTAGTGGGGATTAGATCTGATCGAAAAATCTCCTTAAAGTCTCTTGAAAAATCAAAAGTTGTGACTGTTGACTTAGATAATATATCTAATAAACCGGAAAATAGATGGGGCAATTATCCTTTAGGCATCTTTGCAACACTACAAAAAAGAGGTTATAAGTTACCTTTTGGTTTAGACATCATCTTTTATAGTAATGTCCCAATTGCTAGTGGCCTTTCATCTTCTGCTTCGCTATTAGACTTAACAGCTTTTATTGCTTCCATAATGTATGATATTCCATTAGACAAGAAAGAAATTGCCTTATTAGCTCATCAAAGCGAGACTGAATTTAATGGTTTACTTTGTGGAGTAATGGACGAATTTGCTATCGCATTAGGAAAGAAAGATAAATGCATTCTTCTTGATTGCAAAGATAATTCGTTTACTTATGAAGATATATCATTCCAAGATTTATCTCTTGTGGTAATTGTGTCTAATGTTAGACGGAGTCTAATTGCTTCCCCATATAATAAAAGGGTGGAAGAATGTAATAGCGCATTAAAAATCATTCAAAAGCAATTTGATGTTGCTTCTTTATCAGATATAAAAGTTTCTGACTTACCAATGTGTAGAAAACTTATTAAAGATGACGTCTTATACAAAAGAGTTAGACACATCGTTAATGAGAATCAACGTGTTAGAGATTTTGTTAAAGCAAGTAAAAGCGGCGATATTCGCTCAATGATTCATTTACTTAATGAGTCTCATGAATCTTTAAGAGATGATTATGAAGTAACTGGTGAATATCTAGATTACATTCATGAAATATCACTTAAATATGGTGCATTTGCAGAACGAATGACAGGCGCGGGCTTTGGAGGTAGTTCAATCGCTTTAATTAAACAAAGAGATTTTAAATCCTTTAAAGAAAATCTCACTAGAGACTACATTAATAAATATCATATTAAACCAACTATATTCCTCGCGGATATATGCGATGGCTTATCAGTTGAAGATATAAAATAAGAGGACTGTGTCCTCTTTTTCTTGTAAAAAAACAGCTTCATGAAGAAGCTGTCAATTTAGAATGTGTCGTCAACTTTATGAGCAACTCTATAAGCGAATACATCGCTAATAAGTGAGGAGGTAAAACCAACAAGTAACATAATAGGAGCAGCAATAATCATGCTGACAAAGACTTGTGTTGGACTCGTTTCAACATTGAACAAGAAACGGTTCAACAAATAGTTTAATAAAGTAAGAGTTGGGGTAATGGTAACGTAGAAGATAACTGATGTTATAAGTGTGGCAAGAAGACGATATGGAACGTTTCCAGTATATGTATCATTCTTGACATGGAACAAAGCAGTGAACCATCTTCCAATAGCGGTTAATGGAACGAATACACCAACGCACATTGCGAGTACGAATGCAACCGCGTAGTTAATTCCAAATGATAACCAGTTAATATCACCGAAGCTGACGGTCATCGTGTGAGACTCAAAGTCAGTAACAGCAATAACTGAACTTGCAAGGCACAAAAATAGGCACACTTGCATGTTGCATATTGCAGAATATATAACTACTGACCATTTAAGTTTCATACGTTGAATGATTATAGAATTAAATATTTTAATTGCAAAGCATATTTTTATGAAAGCGTTATCAAATTGTGTATAATGGTTTTACGAAATGGAGGAACTAATATGTCGATTTATGATTTTAAAGTCAATGATTACACTGGCAAGGAAGTTTTGCTAAGTGAATACAAAGGAAAGGTATTACTTATAGTAAACACTGCCACTAAATGTGGTTTTACACCTCAATATGATGCCTTAGAAGATTTATACAAGAAATACAAAGATCAAGGATTTGAAATACTTGATTTCCCATGCAATCAATTCTTTAAACAAGCACCAGGAAGCAGTGAAGAAATTCACCATGCTTGTGTCTTACGTTTCATGATTGAGTTTCCTCAATTTGAAAAGATTGATGTTAATGGTAAAAATGAACATCCATTGTACGCCTTCTTGAAAGAAAACTGTCCTGTTAATAAAGGCAAGAAGATTAAATGGAATTTCACCAAATTCTTAGTTGATAGAGAAGGCAATATTGTTGATAGATTCGAGCCTGCTACAAAACCAGAACAATTCGAAGAAGATATCAAGAAATTATTATAAGAAAAAAGGATGTCAAATGACATCCTTTATTTTACATATAATGCCGAACCAACTGCCCACATGAGGTTATAGCCTCCACAAGGGCCATCAATATTTAACATTTCGCCAAGGAAGTATACGTTCTTTTCTTTCTTTGATTCTAGTTTATCAGTGGCCTCTTTAACGTTAAGTCCTCCGATTGTAACTTGGGAATGTTCGAATGAATCCAATTCCTCAAAATGGAATGACAATTCTTTTGACGCTTTAATTGGTTCAAGCAAATTATTTTGAATGTATTCAATCATCTTTGGATGGAACAATGATTGAAGATACATTTCTTTTCCTTTGTCGCTGAGATATTTCTTTAACTCTTCTATAGAAGTATCAGGTAGTTGATCAATTTGAATCTCATATTTCTTATTTAAATCACGTGCAATGAAAGAAGAAATGTTCATAATGACTATTCCGCTTAACCCGTGATCTCTAAAGAGAACCTCACCAGCTTCTTCATGAATTAGTTTTCCATCTTTATATAAAGAGACAAGAGATTTTGCCCTCACACCATCAAGGACTTTCATTCTTTCCTTTGTCTTAATTGGACATAGTCCAGGTAGTGGTGGAACTATATCATATCCATGCTTCTTTAATAAGGTGAAAACTGAGCCATCACTTCCAAGATTCTTTTGTGAACACCCACCCGCAGCAAATACTAGTTTATCTACTTTGTAGATATTTTTATCAGTTTTAACTTCAATTTCTTTACCAACTTTGTAATCGATAATTGATTCAGAAAGATTGATTTTAATACCCAACTTCTTGCATTCATTTAATAAGGCGTTTCTTACACTGACAGCAGATTCGCTCATTGGATAAGCAAGCTCTCCAAACAATTTATATTTGATTGAAATACTATCATAGAAATCCATTTGTTTTTTGAAATCATATTCTTTAAGAATAGGCTCCACAAATAAAGGATTAGAATATCTATTAATATCTAAAGCAGCATTACCAAAATTACACTTACCATTACCAGTAGCAAGAATCTTTTTTAAAGGTTTGTCTAAATGTTCGATGACTAAAACATCATCATTAGGATATGTTCTTTTTACATTTATCGCAGAGGTGATGCCACTGACACCAGCTCCGACAATTAAAACTCTCATTTATACCTTTCTCATCATGGTTAAGAATCCAAGTAATATTTCAACTGGAGCACCAATGATGAAAATGTACCAAATATTTTGATCAATAAATTGACAGTAGAACGCAGCAAGTAATGACCATACAAAGACAGATGCAAGAATTAACCATGCAATTCTATTACCTTTAAACCATCTTCTCATGATTGCTGCAATGGCAAATGAGGCAACAGCAGTGGCCCATATAAATACTTGCCACCATGGAGCAAATTTTTCTCTAAATAATGTCCACACGAAAGTAATTGTGGCGATTAAATAAATAATTGTAGCGACTAATGAAAGGACAATTATGTGATTGTACTTTTGAATTTTTTCTTTTCTATTATCTACGTTCACGTTGATGTCTGCATTCTCAGTAATGAGGTAGTCAACTGTGACTCCATAGAAGTCTGCGAGTTCTTTTAAAACATCAACGCTAGGGATTGCACGACCGAGTTCCCATTTAGACACAGTTTTATCTGAATAGGCTAATCTATCGGCTAATTCTTGTTGAGTTAAGCCAACTTTTTTACGTAATGCAGCAAGATTTTCTGCAACAATTTCACTTAAAGCTTTC
>JAILIP010000011.1 GCA_024695235.1 Bacilli bacterium
TCATCACTATCATATTCAATAGCGCCTGCTTTAATGCCTTTAACAGAATTTGCTAACGCATAGTAACTACTATTAAGAGTTCTAATTTCGTCAGTAGCAACACGAACATATGTTGAACCTGATGCTTTATATTTGAAGTCATCTTCGGTCAAATTGTATTCTGACATATTAGCGGTTGAATATTGAACAAATTCACCTTCGGTTTTGATATTGATTTCACCACCACTAACATAGACATATGTATCAGCTTGGATGCCATCACCTTTGGTGTCAGCGCTAATCTTAGCGTCTTCTAAATACACAAAGCCTTGTTCTTTTGTGAATGTTAATTGATCTGAATCGCATTCGGCTTGAATGCCATCTTTTGTTTCACTTTCAACTGCGACCGTGGCTTTCTTTATGATTACGCTGCGAGCTGCAATTGCATGATTGTTGCCCTTAACGTTAAGTGTGACACTTTCACCAGTTATGTATAAATCTTTGGAGGCCTTAAGACCTGATTTTTGTTTGGATGTAATATTAAGTGTTCCGCTTCCTTGAATATGAAGATCACCTTTAATATGGAAAGCGTTTGTATCTATAAAGTCATTGATAATTGTGTTTGTTGAACCATTCAAAAGCACAACATAAAGTGTGATGCTGTTATCGCTATAAAATGCTTTACCACTGCTAGAGTTAATGGATACCCCATCAAGGAAAAGATATATTTTGCTTTTCTTGGCAGCACTTATATGAACTTCAGAATAATCTCCTGATAATTTAAAACTTCCTGCCTCAGAAATTAGCCCATCTTCACATAGTGGAAGAGATTCAGGAACGACCACCTCTTCATCTTCAAAAGAAATCTCATCATATGAGTTAGGACCTTCATCAGTTGTGATATCACTGATTGGGTCAGAATCATAGTTATTCTCTTTACTAGCGGAACAGCTTGCTAATAAGAGTAAAGATAAAGGAATTAATAATGTTTTAGCTCTGCTCATAGCAATCACCTCTTTAGTGAATAAACATTAAAAAGGTTTTAGTTATTGGAAGAAAAAACCAACCCTTGCTAGGATTGGTTAATCTTTTGAAGAATTAATATATGTATAAGGACACTAAACCACGAAGTGACTCAATAGTGGAAGATATCTTGAAGTAGATTGCCGTAGCACCAGCTGTCTTAGCATCAGAAACGCTTGAAACATCAAGACCATCAAATTCCATTGTATGCTTAGTTGTTCCAACATAGTAGTACACATCTAATGAATAATCGCTTCCATACTCGAAAGTGTCATTATTAGTGCGATCATCATTAAGTTGCCTTAAGACAAATGTTCCACCCCAATCAGTGTATCTTGTTATATCAAGTTTTAAATACACTCTTGAATTATCGCCTAATGATAATAAGTCATACATTAAATAGTTATTTTCTTCATAGGCATATGCATTATTAATTAAATCAATAGCATCAGATTCATTATATCCTGCTGGATCACCAACAATTTCTGCTGATAATTCAATAAGATGGTAATTTTCCTCACCTGATATATCAATAGCAAATGAAGTTGAAGTAACGCCATCAATCTTACGATTTGGATAATAGAAACTTCCTTGTGATGTTATGATATGGAAGTTATTGCTCTTAGTAACAAATTCTACTTGAGTATTAAAGTTATTGTTGACTGCAGGATTGAATCCGAAAATATCAACCAAAATAGCCGTTTCCTCTTCGGTGAATTTCCCAACAAAAGCTTCATTAGTTTCTTTGGATGAAAATTGATATTCAATTTCACAAGAACCACTTTTAACCTCGAAAGATGGGTAAAGATACAAGTTATATGAGGCAATGCTTGTTAAAGAAGTGAATTCATCAGTTTTTTCTTCATCATAATATAAATGAGAAAGGGTAAGGTTTTCACATTTAGATTCAAATTCACTCTTCAATGTGTTAAACAAAACAGGTTCACCAGGTTCAACAGGTACTGAAGCTAAAATAACATCTTTATAACTAAAATATATTGTGCTATAAAAAGCGCCCATTGATTCTACAGCTGGCATCTCAGCTTGAAGTGCGATTGAATCATATGTTGCTTGATCAAATTCATATGAGAATTTTTGGTCAGTTGTATTGATCATTTCCATCTTAGAAACAGATGACATGTTCATCTGCATTGTCATTTTAGAAACATATGAATAAATATAATTTGAATCGTAAATATATTCATATTCGTTAGAAAGGAAATAATAAGGATACTGATCAACTTGTCCTGCACTTCTAAGTTCGACACTCATTGATAATTTATGTGAATATTTATTGCCCTCAATTTTCGAATATGAAGAAGTGACAACTGGATTTGAATGTTCCATTTCCCCTGCTTCCATTTCATCAGCAAACATGATTGCATAATATTTACCAAATATATCTTTGTTATTAATGATTTTTGTTTCTACCTCGTAAGGATAGATTGTTAAATTGGTAATTTGATATTCGGAATCTCCATAATGATATGCCACTTTAGTAAAGTCAGTGTCTTCAAGAGAACCATCACTACTAAAATTATCTCTATACAATATGGCATAACTACTATCATGAGGATTTACAATAACCTTTTGACGGTCAATTTCATTGTTATTTCTTTGAGTAATCTCATAATATTCGCCTGTTGGATTCTTATAACCACTCTTAGTAGTTGAAGTAGATGAAGACATTCCAGAAGAAGATTCTGTTTTAACTAGTGAGTAAGAACCCTTGTAGGATTCTATATTTTTAGCCGCATCAACCAAGGCAAGAGAAGCACTTTCTGGTGTTAAAGGTGTATCATCACTTGTATCTTGACTTGTATCTTGTGATGAAGATCCACCTGATGTGTTATCTCCTTCAGGCTTATTTTTACCACCACAAGCACTTAGGACTAATGTGCTCATGCAAAGTAATGTAAATAATACTTTTTTGTTTTTCATAAACAACCTCCGTCATTATCTTATATCTCAAGATATGAATAAGCAAGTATGCAAAAAAATCGAATTATTCTAAAGCAGATGGTCTAATTGGAATATAGTTTAGACTAAACAATGATGAATATGCATATTGCTTATCAACTTTCCAAGTTGTGTTGGATGTATCGCCTGCTCCATAACCACATTGTTCAATAACCGTGACCGTTTGGTTTGCTTTATCAATGGATACAACAAGCCTTACGTGTCCTGCCCATGAATCACCACTTGGAACGCGTCTAACGATTGCATCGCCAGGTTTAAGTTCATCATAACAGCTATATATCTTTGTCGAACCATTGGTTGAACATATTGTTTTGGTCATCTCACTTCTAGAAGAATAAGTGTATCCTCCAACAGCAAGTATTCTGCTATTTTCTCCTGGAATCATGCTTCCGGTGTATGTAGCGTTTGTGGTAATACCATTAACTCTCCAAGATCCTTCAACTGAAGATGAGCAGTCACTTCCATAGTATGTGTTATATCCGCTTGGACCAATGTATGTGTAATTATCAGTATCAAGTTTAGTTTTGAAGATACCTAAAGGATCGCCTAATGTAGATGTTCTCCCTCCACCCATGGTGTATGGAAGTCCTTTGTAACGAGTTCCAGCATTAAACTTCTTTGAAGAATCGTTTTGATAATATGTGATCGTTGTAGATGGAGTCCATTCATATTGAGACATATCTCTCATGCTTTGGACTATCAAATCTCTAGTAGTTGGTTCTACTGGAGGTTCCTCTTCTTCAGTGAATTTAGCATATACATCTGTCGAATAGTTAATTTGGGTGACACTGCTACCAGTAAAACTACTATTCAAATAGTAACCATCAAATTCATTATCATCTTTAGATGGTACTGGCAAGGTAACTGGATCATAATATGTTTTTGAAATAACAGAATCTGAATTAAAGATAGTGACATTAACATCCGCACTTGATGATGTGGATTGAGATAACGGTTTATCTACACGGAGGATCTCTCCTACTGATAAGGCATATATTTTGTTATACAAAGCGGTATCAGTAATATCGTAGTGAACAATAATGAAATATTCTGATGCACAATCAGCGTTATAAATTGTTGTCCCTGAAGGTACTACTTCTTTAACAATGTATTCGTTATCAATGTTATGTCTAACAATACCGACTTTATGAGCATACTTTGTATCTATGTGGTTGTTGTTATAGTAGATGAATGCGTCTGTTGTGTAATGACCCCAATATCCATCATTCATGTAATTAACATTAAATGATGTTTTTGTGCTCATCTTAAGAGATTCGGCTGATCCACCATTAAGGTGATAATTAATTGTGAACGCTCCATGAGATTCACTACATTCATGATATATTCTCATTGTTTGAATATCACAGTCGGTTAAAGCAACAAATTTAATGTAGTTAGGAAGATAGTTATCAAAATCAAATTCAATTGTTTTTGAAGACGATGAATTAAATTCCTGATATTTTTCATTAGTGAATTCACCATTAGGGGACCAATATAGTCCAAACGATGATGAGTTATCTTTTAAAGTGATTGTAATTTGGGTAACACTTAAAAGTGAATCAGTGTTATAGAAAGATCCATTTTGATTAACGATATCCCAGCCATCACCAGTTGATAGATTACTAAATGTAAAAGAACGATCATTCCCAAGATATGTTTTAGCGATGTATTCACCGCTTTGGTTACTACCATTTGAAACAAATTTGTTTTTAGAAGATGTGAAATCTAAATAGTAATTTGGATGTGCTGGATTGTATGCTTTTAAGCTAAGAGAATTGGAACTTGCTAAAAAAGTTATTACTCCAATAGTCAAAGATACAATTGCTAAACTGACAAAAACAATATTTTTGTGTTTCATTGTTAATACTATGTTAGCACTCATTTTCAAATAAAAAAACCAGCATCTTTGCTGGAATTTTTATGCGTTGGCCTAAATGTACAGAAATGATACAATTGAACACTTCTCAAAAAACTGAACACTATCGTTTTTCTTTCCAGTATTTAAGATTCGGAAGCATTCCCTTCATATATGTTCTAGCTTGGTCTTCAGGAAAACCTTGGGCAACCATATGTGGAATACAAGTGTTGATCAAATCATTCATGTTGTCATAGGTGAATTTTTCATCGTGGTAACACCATTGGCAGTAATCTTCATTAAATGAACCATCTTTTTCTTTGCTAATCAATGAATCTTGTAATGGCATACCACAACACTGGCACACTAGTTGTCTTGGTGATCCTAAAAGAGTGTTGATTGATACATCAAACAGTTTAGATAGTAATTTTAACGTTTCGGTGTTTGGTGTAGTTTCGCCAGTTTCCCATCTTGATACGGCTTGTCTAGTAACCATTACTTTTTCCGCGAGTTCTTCTTGAGATAACCCATTCTTTGTTCTTAATTCTAATAAAATATCTTTGGTTTCCATTTACTTTACCTCTACCTATATTTTAGTATCAAATGATTTCCTATCAAGCAACTCGCTGTTGCTAATGAAAGAAAAAAGGACTGACACATTGTATCAATCCTATTTAACTAAGTTGGCAGGGTTTCAGTGTTTCGATACAATGCAACACTGCCGGACACTACATAGCAGTAACCGGACATTATCTACTGATTATCTTTTGGAATCTAAACATTCCGTCCATTCCTTCTGGCATATCTTTATCTTTTAAGAA
>JAILIP010000033.1 GCA_024695235.1 Bacilli bacterium
CCAAAGCCCCTATCTCTGGTCAAACAAATTATGAAATTATTCATCTTACTAGATCCTCCAACTGTTACCGCTCAAGAAAAGAAAATAGTGGTAGTAAGAGGCAAGCCACATATCTATGAACCCGAGAATGTTAAAGAAGCGAAAGAGCAACTTAAAAAACATCTCAGACCATTAGTTCCAAAAAGCCCACTTATGGGACCATTAAAACTTACGGTTAGCTGGCTTTTCCCAAAAGGCACTAAGCATAAGCATATGGAATATCGCTCAACCAAACCTGATACGGATAACTTAGAAAAGCTTCTCAAGGATTGTATGACACAGCTACATTTTTGGGAAGATGATGCACAGGTAGCAATTGAGCATGTTGAAAAGGTGTGGAGTGATGAACCCACCGGAATAAGCATCGAAATCATCGAATTACCAAAATTTAGAAAGGAGGAGCACAACTTATGATGACTCTATATGATTACATCCTTCACTTCAAAAACTGTTGGCATAGAGCAGAAAGCTTAAAACATCAAATTGAAGAGTGTGACGACTTCTATCAAAAAGCACTATTGATGGATGAATACAATTACATGCTTTCATTCGTTAATGGAAATGAGGAACATGTTCTATCGATTTTACAAAAAGTAAGAGCTACATTAGGCATTGAAACTACATTCCCATTTGAGTCTGTTAGTGACTATATTATTGGCTATGGCATATTGCCAATTAGCGAAGAAGATGATGAAGCAGAGAAGCTTGAAATCCAAGAATTATACCATAAGGCTATCAGCTATTTAAAAACTCAGGAGGCAAAGTAATATGACCACCGATGAAGTTAAACAATATTTATCGCAATATTACTACGCATACCAAAAGGTAGACTCCTTAAAAGAGGAACTCCGTTGTTTAGAACAATTAGCGGATGGCACCAACACTCAACCTTTCGATGAACCTAGAGTTCAAAAATCTCCATCTTTAAAAGCCCCATTTATTCGCTACTTGGATAAAATCCAAAAAAAGGAAGATGAAATATCTGCAAAAGTGGAAGAACTATTCAAATTAAAAGAGGAAATTCAAATGGCAATTGCGACAGTGGATGATCCTATAATGGAACTAGTTCTCACTTATCGATATATCAACTTCTTTGATTGGAACGAGGTAGCGGATAAGCTCGGATATGTGGAAAGTTATGTCTATAAGCTTCACAGAAAAGCCCTGTCTCTTGTTAAGATAAAAGAAGATAGTAAAAGGCAGTAAAAGCAAGCTTTTAATAGTTTGAAAAAGCCCAACATTCGTGATATTGTTATACTAGGCGAAAGCTGTAAACATAAGCAAATGAACAGAAGCCCACTCAGGGATAACCGAGTGGGTTTTTGCTTGTATGTTTTTGGACATATTTGACCTCCTTTCACCCTTGGCTAGTTCCTAATCCTTTCTGGACTAGCTGAGGGGCTTTGGCTTGGAGGCTATTTATTCTTTCTTACGATAATGTCAATTATTGCCAAGATGAGGAATAAAGCGGTAATTGCACCTAAAGTTGTGAATATTGGAATTAAGTTAGAGAGGATATCTCTTACAACACCAACAAGTACAACAATAAGAGTAGCAATTAGACCGATAACGAATATGGTAATAAAAATTTTACTTAAAGCCATATCAGTTTTAGTGAGTGGCTTACCACTTACTTCTGAGTAACCATAAACATCAAGTGCTAGTTCTTTATAGTAATAATCAATCGTAGCTTCATGGAGCATGATGGTTGATTTGACGTTTTTATATTTTTCTAGAAAATTAGGATCAATTTTAATGGTGCTGGAATTCTTGAAGACATGATTTTCATCACAGAACAAATATCTAATTGCATTAAATGTTTTGATAAGTTCCTTAAGGAAATCTTGAATTCTCTTTTCTTGATATTTCTGATTCCATTGTTCCATAAACATATCGACAAATTTACTCAAGCGTTCGATAAATTCATCTAGTGATTTGTTGCTCATTGAAAGAATGTCCATAGTTAAAAACTTGCTTTGGATATCTTTGTATTCAACATAAAGAGCATTGAGAGATTTGCCAAGTTTGTCCATTTCATTTATTTTAGCATTTTTTTGCATAGGAGTCTTATAAATGCCACATAAACCATTAAAACCATGTAAATATCCCGGATGTCCGAAGCTTTGCGAGAAGGACTACTGTGAAGAACATGCTGGGTTAATGGATAAAGCTTATAACAAATACACCCGCCACCCTGACCACAACAAAAGATATGGCAGGAATTGGAAAAGAATAAGAAACCGTTATGCGACTGTACACCCACTATGTGAGATGTGTTTAAAAGAAGGAAGATACACTCCCATGACAGAGGTACATCACATTATTCCAATTAACGATGGTGGAACAAATGAAAACAGCAACTTAATGTCGCTGTGTCATTCTTGCCATGAGAAGATCCATTCCAAATACA
>JAILIP010000018.1 GCA_024695235.1 Bacilli bacterium
ACAATAAAAAGAATATTGTGACGTTTTACATATTCACCAATGATTCTAAATAACAACGAAACTTTTTCTTTTGTTAATTTTTCCATAGCAATATTATTGCACAAAAATTATTTGAAATCTCCAGGATTTGGATAGCACCTATCCATTGTTTTTTGGATAGCTTCTTTTAGACCTCCACGGGAGATATGAAGTTCTTTATTAACTTGATCCATGACTTCTTCTTCAATGACCATGTCCATTGACATAATCTCTTTCATGACAAGTCCAAAGTTAAGACCGCCTTCAAGACCTTTCTTTTTATCTTTGTTTTGGATGGCTTTTGCTCCTAAAACACACATCCATGTTGGAGGTAAAACGATTTTCTTTTGAATGCCTTTACATTCAGACATATATTCAAGCATCCATTTAAAACTATGGTTTTCATCTCCGATTGGATAACGTTCTCCATCTTTTCCATATTCAAGAGCCCCGATGCCGGCTTCAGCGATATGTTCCACCGCTATCATGGTTGTTCCACCTTTAGAGAAGAAGACTGTTTTTTTACCATTAACAAATCTATCTAAGAAGACATCTCTCCAGATAGGGAGTCTAGCTTCCATAGAGCCAAATATGTATGGTAGTTCTAAAACTACCACTTCCATATTTTGCTTTTGTTCATTTAAAAGAGAAGCTTGTTCAACACGACATCTAACATATGGATGCTTTTCTTTTAACATCATAGTCGGGTATTTACGGTCGAAATAGGCAAAGTAGGAGTTATATACTGCCGCTTTCTTAATACCGGCTTTTTCGGCCGCGCGAAAGACTTTAGCACAGCTATCTACAAGTCGATGATGGAAGAATTCATATGAAGGAGCCTTTGGAGTGTATCTATCATCAGGTCCAACTGCATATATCATGTAGTCATATCCTTTCATGATAATAGCAAGTTCTTCTTCACTTGCTTCAAAGACATCAAGGATTGTATTTTCAATTTCTTTTGGATACCAACTTGAAAGATCTTTATCCAAAAGATCATCATCTAAGATTGATATAGAGCCAACTTCATATCCTTTGGATAAAGCAAGCTTAGCGGTGTAATAACCTAAAAAGCCCGTTCCTCCAACAATCATTAACTTCTTTGACATAGTTAATTCTCCTTATTGATAGATGTATGATGCAGGAAACTCGATTGATGTTTCGAACATATAATTAATGTAATATGTTATTCCACCGCTTATTGTATAAACAAGATTAGACAGATAACCGCCTTGGAATTTAATCCTGGAAGTGAATGAGCCACCATCATAGAAATAACTTTCATTCAATGAATCCCATGAATAGTTTGAAAAAGCAAACATATGAACTTTTAGTTCATCAAGAATTCTACTAGTGAATGTATTTGTGAGATTAAGTGAACTTGGTTGTCTTAACCAGCCATCAGAAACATCAGCATATTCATATAAAGTGGTTCCAACTCTTTCATAATACATACTGGTATATGTACTTCCTTGAAGTGAATTATAAGCATAACCATTCTTAGTAAAGAATTGTTGTTGATAGCTATTCATAGAAATAAATGCAGTATAACTAAAGTTATAATAACCGCTAAATTTAGAAGCAGAGCCATTCTTGAATGAATTCCATGTGCTTTCACTTACTTGTTGACCAGGAGTATTAGAATCAATTGGTGGATTAGAATCACTAATAGTGTGAGCAGGAAAAGTAACTTTAGTTTTACCAGAAGATGTACTTCCAGACGGTGTTGATGTAGTGTTTGTGGTTGAAGATGTAATATCTGATTTCTTTTCATTGCTAGAATCTTCGCTTACATTACAGCCACTAACTAAAAGAGCGCTCGTAAAAATGAGTAAAATGTTTTTAAATTTCGTTTTCATAGTTAAGGTTAGATTAGCATACGAACAGTAAAACGGCAATAATACCTTTAAGTATTACTTTATTATTTTTTCGAATTTATACATTTCCCACATATCTTCAGGCACATTAGGACTTCTATTTTAATAGACATATGTTACCCACTAGGTCAAATAAAAAGCCCGAATAACGTGCTCACTCGGCATCTTATCTAGCAAGTGGCCGACAATATTTCTCCCCTACGCTATAGCGTACAGTCCTCTGATGCACTTCTATTATAAATAAAAACAGTACCGATTTACGATACTGTAATAAACTTTGGCAATAAGCTCCAAGATTGATACAAATGTTCCACACTTCCCTCAAAACATGTTCCACTTAGCAAAAAGGGTGTTCCACTATTGAGGAAGGATGTTCCATTTAAGATGATGGAGTAGATTATTTAGATAAGTCTATCCAATATCTCTGCTCTATTTCTCCATCAACTTCAATTTCGTTTTCAAGGACACCACCATTGTTCAATATAGATTTTCTAGAACCGATATTGTCTTTATCGCAAACCATGAGAACCTTGGTAATGCCTAATTTTTTACATTCTATCAAGCCTAAACGGATGATTTCTGTCGCGTAGCCTTTTCTTCTTTCGCTTGGTCTAACACCATCACCAATATGACCGCCATTTAAAAGAAGTCTTTCATTTAAATAGTGCCTAATGTTTATCGCGCCGACAAAGATGTTTCTTTCTATATCCAAAGCAAAGAATGTTGAATCAGGAACTTTGCCATTTTTGGCCTCTTTTAACTCTAGGTTCTCTAGATAGTAATCAAAATCATGATAATCATTTTTGAAAATAGCCCACGGAGAATGGTTCTCATCATTATGATTAATCCATTCTTTTAGCATGTCTTCTAGTTGTTTTTGGTAAGCATTGCTTAATTTGACGAGCTCGATTGTTCCTTTTACTTTTTGCATACAATCTCCCAATGCCCATATCTTTTGCCATTCACTCTTTTGATGAGTTTTTGATCCACCATCGCTTTTAATACACTCTTAGTTGTTCTTAATGATACGCCTAGTTCCCTTGCTAATTCCTCGGACTTGACATAAGGATTGTTTCCAATTAAAGATAGGATTTTAGATTCTCGAGGCTGTAATCCACTGTTTTTAGATGGGAAAACATGTAGTTCTCTATTTTTTAATTCATTCTTCTCATTCAATATTAAATTTCGCAAAAACTTAATCAAATAGGAACGATCCTCAAATATTCCTTTGGAAATATTGTTGTAGTTTGCTCTCACCAAAGCGTTTCTGAAATACCAAGCATTTTTAGCAAAAATATCGTTATTCACATCAAATCCTAGACTTCTCAAATATTTGATGAAAAACACCGCTGTTGTTCTGGTGTTGCCTTCTTCAAAAACATGAATTTGCCAT
>JAILIP010000013.1 GCA_024695235.1 Bacilli bacterium
AAGAAAATGAGAGGAAAGACAATTAAGTATGAGTAATGTCGATTTCAAACAAGTTCTTGCTTTAGCAGAAAAGTACAAACCAGACATGGTTAAATTCCTCCGCGATATGGTCGCTATTCCAAGCGAATCATGCGAGGAAAGAGAAGTTGTCTTAAGAATTAAACAAGAAATGGAAAAGGTTGGATTCGACAAAGTCGAAATCGACCCAATGGGCAACATCTTAGGCTATATCGGTCATGGTTCACACCTTATCGGTATGGACGCACACATCGATACCGTTGGTATTGGTGAAATCAAAAACTGGACATTTGATCCATATAAAGGATTTGAAGATGATGTCCATATCGGTGGTCGTGGAACATCTGACCAAGAAGGTGGTATGGCCTCAATGGTCTATGCCGCTAAGATTATTAAAGATCTCGGTTTAGAAGATGATTACACCCTCCTCATCACAGGTACTGTCCAAGAAGAAGACTGCGATGGTCTTTGCTGGAAGTACATCATCCAAGAAGATAAGATTCACCCAGAATTTGTTGTCTCAACAGAACCAACAAGTTGCCGCATCTATCGTGGTCACCGTGGAAGAATGGAAATCAAAGTTAATGTCCGCGGTATTTCATGCCATGGTAGTGCTCCAGAACGTGGCGATAACGCTATCTACAAAATGGCTCCGATTATCGAGCAAATCAAAGAACTTAACGAAAATGGTCTTGCCTATGACCCATTCCTTGGCAAAGGTACAGTTACCATTTCTCAAATCTTCCATAAATCACCATCAAGATGTGCAGTCGCAGATGGTTGCTGGATTAGCTTAGATAGAAGACTTACTGTCGGTGAAAACGATAAGACATCAATTGCTGAAATTGAAGCCTTACCAGCCGTTAAAGCTGCTAAAGCAGAAGTCACAATGTATCAATATGAACGTCCATCATATACTGGACTTAACTATCCAATCGAATGTTACTTCCCAACATGGGTCATTCCAGAGGAAAGTATCTACTGTCAATCAATGAAGGAAGGATACCAAAAATTATTTGGTAAAGATCCTATCATCGATAAATGGACATTCTCTACCAATGGTGTTTCTATCATGGGTAGATATGGTATTCCATGCATCGGCTTTGGACCAGGTGATGAAAAAGAAGCTCACGCACCAAATGAAAAGACAAGAAAGCGTGATTTAGTCATCTGTGCAGCTATGTATGCTGTCTTACCAACCTTATATCTTGAACATCTTGCAAAAGGAGAAAAATAATGCAAAAAATTGAACCAAGATTTGCTGGTCGTCACTTAATTACTTTGGAAGATTTCACCAAAGAAGAAATCGACTACATCTTAAAAGTCTCACACGATATGAAGGATGCCTTCTATCGCAACGAAGAAACCCAATGGTTAGTTGGAAAAACAGGTTTCTTGATGTTCTTTGAACAATCAACAAGAACCAGAAACTCATTTGAATCAGGTATGGCCCAACTCGGTGGTCACGCTACATTCTTAGACACCTCAATGATGCAAATTGCTCACGGTGAATCTGCCAAAGATACAGCCGTGATCCTTTCATCATTTGGTCACATGATCGCTTGCCGTTATTGTAACTGGGGTCTTGGCAACAAGTACATCCGTGAAATGGCAAAATGGTCCACAGTCCCAATCATCAACTTACAATGTGACTTATATCACCCAATGCAAGCGCTTGCAGACTTAATGACAATTGAAGATGAATTTGGCAAAACCAAAAACCTCAAAGTCTCAGTCATTTGGGCAATGGCTACAACACACAAGAAACCAATTTCTGTTCCAGTTAGCCAAGTCTTATTGTTCCCACGTTATGGAATCGATGTTACATTAGCATATCCAGAAGGCTATGATCTCCCAGATTGGGTTATTGAAAAAGCTAGAAAGAACGCTGCTGAAAATGGTGGTTCTCTCACAATTACTCACGATATGGATGCAGCCTATAAAGATGCTGATGTCGTCTTCCCTAAAAACTGGGGTAGCTGGGTTACCAACCAATCCACAACAGTCGTTGACGATGCTCTTTTAGCACTTAAAGCTTGGAAGTGTACACCAGAAAAGATGGCTCTTGCAAAACCAGGATGCCGCTATATGCACGCCTTACCAGCCGACCGTGTTAACGAAGTTGTCGACGAAGTTATCGACGGACCACAATCAGTCGTTTATCAAGAAGCTGAAAACAGAATTCATACTGCTAAAGCAGTAATGGCTCTATTTGTTCACGATAAACTCCCAAGTGATCGCCGCTAATAAATAACAAAAGAAAGCAAGTTCAATTGAGCTTGCTTTTTCTTTTTACCAATATGCGTGTATAATATCAAGCGTATGAAAAGTTTACGCAATTTATATCGTATTGGTCATGGACCTAGTTCATCACATTCAATTGGCCCAAGTAGAATCGCAAAATACTTACGCGAAAAATATCGTGATGCCAAAAGTGTGGATGTAACTTTATATGGTTCATTAGCATTCACTGGAAAAGGGCACTTAACCGATGTTGCAATCGAAAAAGGATTTTCTCCAATTCCGTGTAATGTGGTTTTTGATTATAAAACTAGTGTTGAATTTCCAAACACTTTAGATGTCGTTATCCATTTTGACGATAAAGAAGATGTCACAAAAAGATGTCTCTCTTTAGGTGGCGGACGTATATCCATTTCAGGTGAACCAGAAGAGGATGAACCAGAAGTATATCCTCAAAAGAACTTTGAAGAAGTATCTAAATACTGCAAAGACAACAATATCGATCTCGCAGATTATGTTGAAAGATATGAAGGAAAAGAAATTTGGGATTATCTAATGAAAGTCTGGAACCAAATGGTGAAGACAATTGATAATGGTTTGCACACAAACGGAGTTCTTCCAGGAAAACTTGAAGTCCAAAGAAGAGCATCATCATTTTTAACCCCATCCCACCTAAAAGAATCAAGCTTCTCAAGAGCAAATAGAATGCTTGCTGCATATGCCTTTGCGACAAACGAAGAAAATGCCGCCGGTGGCAAGGTTGTTACCGCTCCAACATGCGGCAGTGCTGGTACTCTTCCAGCAGTATTACTCCACTTGGTAGATAGATATGATATTCGTGATGAAAAAATTATCCGTGCATTAGCTGTCGCTGGTGTTATTGGAAATATCGTTAAGCAAAATGGTTCTATCTCAGGTGCAGAAGCTGGATGCCAAGCTGAAATTGGAACAGCCTGCTCAATGGCAGCCGCTGCAACAAGCTATCTAAAAGGATTTAGCATTGATCAAATTGAATGTGCTGCTGAAGCCGCTATGGAACATTCTCTTGGAACAACATGTGACCCAGTTATGGGATATGTCCAAATTCCATGTATTGAAAGAAATGCTGTAGCAGCCGTAAAAGCATTATCTGCAACATATCTCGCAGAGTATGCATCCTCAACACATCGTGTTAGTTTCGATAACATCGTTCAAACAATGTTAGAAACCGGAAAAGATTTAAAGAAAGAATATCGTGAAACATCTGAAGGTGGTCTTGCAAAAGACTTCAAAGAAATCGAAAAGGAAGGAGAATAACTATGGAAGTCAAATTATTTAACTCGTTATCAAACCAAGTTGATACATTAACTCCAATCAAAAAAGATGAGGTTTCCATCTATTGTTGTGGTCCAACAGTTTATGGTGACGCTCATATTGGTAATATTCGCCCTCCAGTAGTGTTCGATACACTTAGAAGATTTTTAGAATACCTCGGATATAACGTTAAATCCGTGTCTAACTTCACAGATGTTGATGACAAGATTATCAACAAAGCTGTTCAAGAAGGTGTAAGTGAAAATGTTATCACCGATAGATATATCAAAGCATACAAAGAAGTTATCTCTGCATTAAACGTTAAGCCACATTATCAAAATCCAAGAGTCACTGAATATATGGACGATATCATCGCCTATATTGATGATCTTGTAAAAAGTGGTGCCGCTTATGAGGTTGATGGAGATGTATTCTTCAGAATATCCGCTATTAAAGACTACGGAGAACTCTCCAATGTCAAAAAAGAAGATCTTGTTGTTGGGGCACGTATTGATGAAAACTCCAAAAAAGAATCTCCGTTAGATTTTGCCTTATGGAAAAAGACAGATGTTGGTATTCAATGGGATTCACCTTGGGGCAAAGGTCGTCCAGGATGGCACACAGAATGCTGCGTTATGATTAATTCCATCTTTGGTGGAAGAATTGATATTCATGGTGGTGGTTTTGACCTCAAATTCCCACATCACGAAAACGAAATCGCTCAAGCAAAAGCTCATGACCATAATAAAATTGCAAATCTTTGGGTTCACAATGGTTTTGTTAACTTTGGAAATGAAAAGATGTCCAAATCTTTAGGCAATGTCATTCTTGCTAAAGACGCAATTGCTAAGTTTGGTGGTAATGCTATGAGACTTTTAATTCTCTCCACACATTATCGTGCACCTGTTAGTTTCACTGATGAAACAATTGCCTCTGCTACAAATGAACTTAATCGTATTCAAACCACATTCAAGCAATTAGCAGTGAAGATTCAATTAAATAAAGGAAGCCTCACTTCAGGTGAAGTTTCAATTGAACCATTCTTAGCTGCTTTGGCGGATGATTTAAATACAAGTAACGCTCTTGCTGAGCTATACGCAAAGCTAAAAGAAGCCAATCAAGAATTACGTAAAAATCCACTTGATATGAAGAAACTTGAATCGTTATTTGCATCACTTAAAGCGATGTTAAATATCCTTGGTTTAGATATCAAATATCCAGTGGTGGATGAAAATATTGAAAAAATTTATAACGAATATATGAGACTCAAAGCGGAGAAGAAGTTTGAAGAGAGTGATGTTTTGCGCAGCAAACTTATTGAAGCTGGTATTTTTTAGTGAGACTATTTTGAAAGACTGAGACTAATTATGAAATTTGAGACTAATTCGAAAAATGATGTGTCAAACTTAATTTATGGAAGAAATCCTTTATTGAGTTATTTAGGTAGCGGAAAAGTGAAGAAAGTATATCTTCAAAAAGGTTTTTCCGATGCTAAGATTCTCGCTGCTATTAAAAAGGAAGGATTGAATCCAATCTATTTAGACAACAACGCTATGAATAGTCTGACAAAAGGTGGCACTCATCAAGGTGTTGCTGCTGAAATTGCTCCTTTTGAATATTCTTCACTTAAAGAGATTATTGATAGTGCTAAGAAAAAAGAAAAACCTCTTATCCTAATCCTTGATGAGATAAATGATCCACATAACTTTGGAGCAATCATTAGATCATGTGATGCCTTCTCAGTTGATGGAATCATTATCAAAAATAGAGGACAAGTTGCGGTGAACATGACTGTTAGCAAAGTATCTACTGGCGCAATCAATCATGTCAAAATTGCAATGGTGTCCAATCTATCAAACGCTATTAAAGAGTTAAAAGATAATGGCTATTGGATCTATGCCGCTGATGGAAGTGGTAAAGATGATTATCAAAAGCAAAACTATGATGGTCCTACTGCTCTAATTATGGGAAGTGAAGGATTCGGAATATCTAGACTTGTCCTTGAGAATTCTGACATCATCATTAAGATTCCAATGACTGGTCATGTCAATTCACTCAATGTAAGTGTTGCAACAGGAATAATATTGTCTCGCATCAGAAATAAATAAAGCTCCCTAGTTGGGAGTTTTTATTATGTCGTTATGTTATGACGATGATGAAGAGTTAGTTTTTCAAATACGAAATGGTGATGAAGATGCTTATAACAAGCTCGCTGGTAAATACTACGATTTATCCTGTGCAATTGCTTGCAATCTAAGCAAATCAATGAACTATTTTTCTTACTCAACAGATGAATTTATCTATGACTACTTTATGACATTAAAATCTGCGATAGAAACATATGAAAATGGAGTAGGTACATTTAGAGGATATCTTATTCTTCTTTTAACAAGGAGATATCGTCGAACTATTAAAAATAGACTCATCAAAAGTAAGGCGACTACACTTGAACTTGATAGCACCTCACCAGGAGAAGATGGTAGAGTGGTGGATTTCCTTTCTGATAAAAATGAAATAACACCTGATATGTATGTGAATATGGTGGATATTACCCTTCCATTAAGAGGTCAAACATTAACTCACAAAGATATCACAAAACAAAAGGTGTATATTCTGCGTCTATTTGGTCATAGTCTTAGAAATATTGCTAAGATTATGAATATGGATGTATCAAGAGTGAGAAGAATACTTGATGAATATAAAGAAAAAGAACTATCAGATATGTATTTAAAACTAAAGTAATGTTAATTGCATTAAATAACATTTATTGACATAATATATCTACTGAAAGTAGGTAATTTATGGCAGATTGTAATCATCAATGCGAAGGTTGTTCGGTTGAAAATTGTTCAGAAAGAACAATTGAAAAACTAAAACCACATCCATATTCAAATATCAAAAAGATTTACGCGATTATTTCAGGTAAAGGCGGCGTTGGAAAATCTCTCGTCACATCTTTACTTGCTTCTAGCGTTAACAAAAAAGGCAAATCAGTTGCTGTTATAGACGCTGATGTAACTGGTCCAAGTGTTCCACAAGCCTTTGGCTTAAAAGATCAACTTGCTGAATCAGATGAAAGTGGACTTTATCCTGTTTTATCTAAACATGGAGTTAAGGTCATGTCCGCTAATCTTTTGCTTGAAGATAAGGAAGCTCCAATCGTCTGGAGAGGCCCTATCGTTTCATCATTTGTTCAACAATTATTCACCGATGTCATTTATGGTGATGTTGACTACATGTTTATTGATATGCCACCTGGAACAGGTGATATTCCATTAACTGTTTTCCAAATGATTCCAATTGATGGCATCATCGTTGTGAGTTCTCCTCAAGAACTTGTTTCAATGGTTGTAGCTAAATCAATCAACATGGCAAATATGATGAATATTCCAATTGTTGGAATGGTTGAGAATATGGCGTACATCAAATGCCCAGATTGTGGTAAGAAAATTACTGTATTTGGTGATGGTCACTTTGAAGATGATGTCAAACGTCATGGTTTAAAACTACTTGCTGAAATTCCAATTGATCCTGAACTCGCATCTAAGGTCGATAAAGGTGAGATTGAAGAGTATCAAACAAGCATCATGGATCAACTCGTGGACACATTATTCACTCGTTAGTTGACAAAGCGTGCGCGGAGATGTAAACTATGCCTTGCAAAATTAAAATGGGATAACCACTTATATGAGAAAGAAAGTAATTTTAATTTGCCCTGAATGCCTGTCAAGAAACTACACGACAAGCAAGAAGGAAGAAGATACATCTCGCTTAGAGATAAAGAAGTATTGCCCTCATTGCAATAAAATGACATTGCATAAAGAGAGCAAGTAGGAGGTAGCGTATGGGAGCAAAGAAATACGTTAAAGAAGTTATAAAAGAAGGCAAAAGAGTTCGTTGGCCGAAAAAGGAACGTTTCTTTCCAGTTTTTATTTCAGTTTTAATCATCTGTGTTGTCACAGCTTTAATCCTCATGCTTGAAGACTTAGCAGCTGGTACACTTAGAGATCGTTTAACAGAATTGTTCCAAAGCGGATCATCCTCCTCAGGCGAGGAAACTTCCTCAGCTCTAGCGGTTATCAAATCATTGATTAGGAGATAAACATCATGGCAGAATTAGGCGAAAAACATTGGTATATTGTTAACACTTATTCTCAACACGAGAAAAAGGTTGCAGAAAATTTAAGAAGAAGAATTGAAACACTTCAACTTCAAGATTATATTTTCAATATTCTTGTCGCAGAACACGAAGTTCCTGTAATTGACAAAGAAACTGGTTTACCAAAACCTGGTGAAACCAAAATGAAAAATCTCTATCCAGGTTATATCTTTGTTGAAATGATCATGACCGATAAGATTTGGTACTACGTTAGAAACACTCCAGGAGTTACCGGTATTACCGGATCTGCTGGTGGTGGTCAAAAACCAACTCCTGTTTCTAGAGAAGAAATGGAACCAGTTTTAAAACGTATGAATATGATTGATTCATCAATGTATGAAAACTATAACGTTGGTGATAGAGTCAAAGTCATTCGTGGACCACTTGAAGGTACCGAAGGTACAATTCTATCAATCGATAAATCAACAGGCGCTTGCCGCGTTGAGACAGTCTTCTTCGGAAGAGCTACTCCAATTGATGTTGATTTCTCTGAAATCGATAGAATCTAAATTAAAACCATATAGAAAGCACACAGAAATGTGTGTTTTTTTATTATCAAATAAGTATTGACTATATGAACAGCTATTCATATAATATAGTAGCTATGGGAAATGTAAGTATTGAAACTATTAAGAAAATAGAGCGCACGTTAAACGTGTGCGGAGACGCAACGCGTTTAAAAATATTGTTCTCGCTCGTGGATGATAATAAATGCACATGCGGGAATAGTGCTAATTGTCATTGCAGCAGATGTGGTGTTATGACATGCATGATTGAAAGATGTGTTTCTGAGATTATCGAATCTACTGGTTGCTCTCAATCTTTAGTGTCTCATCAACTTAAAGTTTTAAGAGAATTAGATCTTGTAAAAACAAGAAAGGATGGTCTTAGAGTATATTATTCACTTAAAGATGGTCACATTAAAGAATTACTAAATATCATGAAAGAACATGTAGAGGAATAGATTATGTCAAAAAAAGTTGTTTATCATATTTCAGGATTTGATTGTCCTAATTGCGCTGCTAAAACGGAACGACATCTTCAAAAAGATGAAAATATCTTTGAATGTTCCATCGATTTTCCTAACGATAGGCTTTATATTAACTATAAAGATAATCCTTATACAATTGATGAACTAAAAGCTAAAATCAAAGAAGTTGAAAGTGATCCAATTAGAGTCGAAAGAATCAATAGCGGTGAGCGTAAAGAAGTAAAAATACTCACCAAGGATTTCGTCTTTAATTTAGTTAGAGTTATACTTGCTGTTTCTTTCTTTGTGGTGGGCTTTATATTTGAACACCTAAAAGGTGATGCTTGGTGGCAAGGTGAATTTAATTGGCTAAGTAATTCATTATACCTAGTTGCTGCCGCAATAATGCTATATGACATTGTGTGGAAAGTAATTATGAACATAGTTCATTTGCGAAACCCGATAGACATGTCATTATTACTCACAATTTCATGTGTTGGTGTCATAGTGTTAGCAATGCTAACAAATCTTCCAAAAGACAATCCGATTTTAATTGCTCCAGAAGGTTTTCCAATTGAGATGCATGAAGGCGCAATGGTCATCATCTTATATCAAATTGGCGAATTGATTGAAGCTTTTGCTTCGGGTAAGTCAAAAGTTGCTATTTCAAAAGCCATAGACTTAAGAGCCGATACCGCCAATCTTGTTACCGATAATAAGGTTGTCCAAGTTAAACCTGAAGAATTAAAAGTAGGTGATATTATCATCGTACGCGTTGGAGAAATCGTTCCTGCTGATGGAGAAATTATTGAAGGTCAAGGATCTTTAGATATGTCATCTTTAACTGGAGAACCTCTTCCTGTTGATACAACCATTGGAAACAACGTTTTAAGTGGTTCCATCCTTAGAAGTGGATCTTTAAGTATTAAGGTTAATAAAGTATTTGCCGAATCCACAATTTCTAAGATTCTTGAACTAGTCCAATCAAGTGGTGAACGCAAAGCAAAGACCGAAAAAATCATCGATAAGTTTGCTAGATTTTACACCCCAATTGTTTTTGGTATTGGTATTGTCTTTACACTTATTTATGGACTCGTTACAAAAGAGTGGACAAGAGCATTATTTAGTGGTCTATCAATTCTAATTGTTTCATGCCCGTGTGCGATTGTTATTTCTGTCCCATTAGCATATTTTGCAGGTATTGGCTTGGCATCAAAAAATGGTGTTGTTATTAAAGGAGCAATATACATAGATTCACTTGCTAAACTCGGCACTGTTTTTCTTGATAAAACAGGCACATTGACATATGGAAATTTTGCCGTTACAGAAATCGTTCCAATGGGTGTTAGCAAAGAAGAGTTCCAAGAAGCTTTACTGGCTGCAGAATCAAGAAGTAATCACCCTATTGCTAAAGCAATAACATTGCATCAAAAAGTATCAGAAATTGCCTTAGAACAAGAAGACTACGAAGAAATTGCAGGCCTTGGAGTAATGACAAATTATAAAGGAAATGTCATCCTTGCAGGCAATGCAAGTTTACTTGAACTTAATGATGTAAAAGTTGAAGAAATTGAAACTGCTGGAACAGTAATTTACGTCGCTAAAAATGGCAAATATATTGGCTTTATTGTCATTCAAGATGTCATCCGTGAAAAAGCTAAAAAACTTATTTCAAAACTCGATGATTTAGGTGTTAAAACTGTCTTACTTTCTGGTGATAAATTACGCACAGTTGAATATGTTGCTGGACAAGTTGGAATTAGAGAATATCACGCTCATCTTTTACCACAAGATAAAACCAAATTTGTTGAAGATGCAATTACCCATCGTGTAGATAAAAAGACAATCGGATTTGCTGGTGATGGAATTAATGATACACCTTCGATTATTCGTGCAGACGTAGGCTTTGCTATGGGCGGAATCGGATCTGATGTTGCAGTTGAAAATAGTGATGTTGTTATCATGCAAGATCATCCTTTAAAGATATATGATTCAATCAAAATTGCTCGATTAACTAGATTCATTGCTATCTTCAATATTGTGTTTTCGTTAGTGGTGAAACTAAGTGTTTTAATCCTCATCATGATTGGTGTTGTTGGGCAATATTCAATGCTACTTGCAATGTTGGCAGATACAGGATTAACCGTCTTAATGGTGCTTCATTCATTGTCATTAATTTATCGAAAAGTTAAATAAAATAAACACAAAGTGTTTGCTATAAAGCGCACATGCATTATCGTGTGCGTTTTTAAAATATTTCTTGCGTATACGTATATGTTTTGATAGAATCTTTTTCGCATATTGTCGTCACGGTGAGAGCGTGCGAACACATATATGTAGATACGTCTTGTGGAAGAGCAAACGATTTAGCTCATTAACCACAACACGGACAAAACTTAAAAAGAAGGAGGAAATGTCACGTGAGTAAAAGAATCGTCAAAGTTGTGAAGATGGAACTCCCTGGTGGCGAAGCTAAACCAGGTCCAAAGCTTGCTTCTGCTGGTGTTGTCATGCCAAAATTCTGCACAGACTTCAACGCAAAGACAGCTGACCGTAAAGGACAAATCGTTCCAGTCATCATCACAGCTTATGAAGACAAGTCCCATGACTTTGTAATCAAGACTTCCCCAGTTGCAGGTTTAATCCTCAAAGCTGCTGGAGTACAAAAAGGCTCTGCTAACCCAAAAGTTATCGTTGGCCACATCTCCAAAGCTCAACTCAAGGAAATTGCTGAATACAAATTGCCAGATCTAAACTGCGACGACATCGAAGCTGCTATGAAAGTAGTTGCTGGTAGTGCACGCAATATGGGTATCGCGATTGACGAATAAGAACTATGAAGTATTCAAAGAATTACAGAAAAGTTGCTGAGCTCGTCGATTCAAGCAAAGTCTATTCAATTGCAGAAGCATGCGAACTCGTCAAGAAAACTTCAACCGTTAAGTTTGATGCCACAGTCGATGTCTCATTCCACTTGAATGTTGACACAACCAAAGCCGATCAACAAGTTAGAGGCACTCTCACTCTACCAAAAGGCAATGGTAAGACCAAAAAGATCTGTGCTATTACAACTAAGGTCGAAGAAGCAAAAAATGCCGGTGCGGATTTTGCCGGGGGTAAGGAATTACTCGAAAAGATCCAAAAGGAGAACTGGTTCGACTTCGATGTCATTGTCGCCACACCAGATATGATGGGTGAACTTGGTAAGATGGGTCGTGTCCTTGGTCCAAAAGGCTTAATGCCAAACCCAAAGACAGGCACAGTTGCTGTTGATATCGCAAAAGCAATCAAGGAAATTAAGCTTGGTAAAGTTGAATACCGTCTTGATAAGAATGCTAACATGCACCTTACAATCGGTAGAGTAAGCTTCAAAGTTGAAGATCTCCAAGAAAACCTTGTAGCACTTACATCCACACTCGTGAAGGTAAGACCAGCTGCAGTAAAAGGTACTTACATTAAAAACGCCGTTGTCCACACGACAATGGGCCCAAGCATTCACTTCACTTTCGAAGGAATGTAATAGAGCACAATATACCATAGACAGCAACGGCCACGGGGCTTAATCATGTTGCCCAGGTAAATATTCCCAAGTATATTGAGACTCTCAAAAACAATTTACAAAGGAGGTAGAACAATGAATCAGAAAACTCTCGAATCCAAAAAAGAGATCGTTGAATCACTTAGAAAGCAATTCCAAGATGCTAAATCTGTCGCAGTTGTTGAATATCGTGGTTTAACAGTTTCCGAATTAAGTGAACTTCGAAAGTCTCTCAAAGCGGTTGACGCTAAATTCGGTGTCTACAAAAACACTCTCGTTCGCATTGCTAACGATAGTCTCGGACATCAAGAATTAGATGAATACCTCACTGGAAGTAACGCATACGTCTTCTCCTCTGACACAACAGGAATGCCAAAAGTCTTAGCCAAATTTGCTAGAACAAACGATAAGCTTATTCTCAAAGCTGGCTTAGTCGAAGGTAGATTCGTTGACGCCAAAGGACTCAAAGAAGTTGCAAAACTACCAAGCCGCGAAGGATTAATATCCATGTTCTTATCGTGCTTGCAAGCACCTATCCGCAGTTTCGCTTGCACAGTCAAAGCAGTAGCGGATAGTAAAAATTAATGCCTAATTAGGAGGAAATTATTATGGCAAAGTTAACAAAAGAAGAAATTATTGCTTCCTTAAAAGAAATGACTGTCCTCGAACTCAATGAACTCGTTAAAGCAGTCGAGGAAGAATTCGGTGTTACAGCCGCTGCTCCAGTAGCCGCCGCTGCAGCTGCTCCAGCAGAAGAAGAAGTCAAAGCTGGACCATCCGAAGTTACATTAGTTCTCAAATCATGCGGTCAAGCTAAAGTCGCAGTTATTAAAGCTGTCCAAGCTATCACCGGTCTTGGTTTGATGGATGCTAAGAAACTCGTTGATACTGCACCATGCAATATCAAAGAAAAGATTTCACCAGTCGAAGCTGAAGAACACAAGAAAGCTCTTGTTGCAGCTGGTGCTGAAGTCGAAATTAAGTAATTTTACTTATTCAACCGAGGATCTTAATGGCAAATTCACATTATTTTATCAATGACGATACTTTGGCCTCTAAACCAAGAGTTGTCACATATAGAATCAATGACGTCGATTTTGCCTTAGATTCCGATCAAGGTGTTTTTTCCAAAGATAGATTAGATGATGGGAGCAGAATTCTCATCGAGACTCTGCTTCCACTTCATCTTGATGGAAAACTTCTTGATTTAGGATGCGGCATCGGACCAATTGGCTTAACATTGGCCTACTTCACCCCATCCCTGAGCGTAACTTGCTCAGACATCAATACGCGTGCGCTAGCATTATGCGAAGCCAACGCCAAAAAGCTCTCGTTAAGCCCACGAGTCACCTGCCTTCAAAGTGACATCTATATAGAGATTGAAGGATTATATGATTCAATTGTGAGCAATCCACCGATAAGGGCTGGTAAGAAAGTTACCAATGCCATCTACATCGGTGCGAAATCTCATTTAATTGATGGCGGTTCGCTTTATATCGTCGTGCGTAAGGCACAAGGAGCGCCGTCAACCAAAGCTCTTCTTGAAAAAGAATTCGGCAATGTCGAAGTCTTAGCAAGGAGCAAAGGTTACTACGTTTTGAAAGCGACAAAAGCGAATTAAAGTACAAAGGAGCCATTACATGAGCAAAACTTACAAAAACTATCCATTATTACCAAATGACAGAATTAATTTCTCGAAGATATCTGGTAATTTGGAACTACCAAATCTTGTTGAAATCCAAACTGACTCCTATCGTTGGTTCTTAGAAAAAGGCATCGACGAAGTCATGAAAGAAGTGTTTCCTATTGCTAACTACAATGAAAACGTCTTCGTTGACTACGTCTCATGCGAACTCAAAGATCCAAAACACGATATTAGAGAATGTAGAGCTCATGGTTACACATATGAATCTCAACTTTATTGCAAATTGAGACTCAGAAATGAAGAAACATCAGACATCAAAGAATCAGACATCTTTATGGGTAACGTCCCATTAATGTCATCAAGTGGTACTTTCGTTGTCAATGGTGCTGAACGTGTAATCGTTAGCCAAATTGTTCGTTCTCCAGGAGCATACCTCTCTAAAGAAATGGATAAAGCTGGTGGTAAATTCATCTTTAACGCTGACTTAATCCCAACAAGAGGTACTTGGCTTGAATTTGAAACCGATTTAAAAGATATGATTTTTGTCCGCATTGACCGTCAAAAGAAAATGCCTGCAACAATCTTACTTAAAGCAATCGGTTTAGAATCAGCCAAGCAAATGCAAGATCTCTTTGGAAAAAATGAGATGTTGAAGAACACTATTGAAAAAGATGAAGCTACTACAAATTCATTAGATGCTTTACGTACCATCTTTGCTAAGCTCAAACCTGGTGAACCAGCAACTGATGAAGGTGTTGCCACATTCTTAATTCAAAAGTTCTTTGACCATAGACGTTATGACATTGGATCTGCTGGTAGATTCAAATGCCGTAACAAACTCGGAATTTATAACCGTCTTGCTGGTCGTATTCTTGCCGAAGACCTCTTTAGTGCAGATGGTGAAAAACTATATTCCGCAGGCGATTACCTTTCAAAAGCTGATGTCCAAAAACTTATGGACGCTGAAGTCTTTGAAAATGGAGCACATCTCAAACACATCAAAGCTAACCCAGCGTTAGTTGATGCGATGGTGAAAAACTCTCCAAAAGGCAAAGACGACAAGGCTACTAAAGAAGAAATTGCCCAAACCTTCTCTGGCAACGTTAACGTCATCAAGGTTTATGTCGATGAAAAGAAAGACAAAGTCCAAAATATTATTGGTACTGACTTAAATTGCACCATTGAATGGATGTCATTCTCAGATATCATCGCCTTATTCTCTTACTTAATGAACGTTATGGCTGGATTTGGTGAAGTTGATGATATTGATAACCTCGGCAACCGTCGTATTAGATGTGTTGGTGAGCTTGTTCAAACTCAATTTAGAATGGGCTTATCCAAAATGGTTAAGACCGTTCAACAAAGAATGTCAATTTCTGATTTAACAACCACAACATTGAAACAATTAATCGTCATCAAACCACTTACCAGTTCAATTAGAGAATTCTTCGCTACAAACCAACTCTCACAAGTTATGGACCAAGTTAACCCGTTATCTGAGTTAACACACAAGAGAAGAATCTCAGCCTTAGGTCATGGTGGTATTACTCGTGAACGTGCATCGATGGCCGTTCGTGACGTCCACCCAACACACTATGGACGTATATGTCCAATTGAAACACCTGAAGGTCAAAACATTGGTTTGATTAACAACTTAGCATCTTATGCTAAAATTAACCAATATGGCTTTATCGAAACTCCATACCGTATCGTCGAAGAAGGCGAAAATGGTAAAAGAAGAGTAACTGATAAGACTGAATACTTATCTGCTGATGCAGAAAGAAACCACTATATCGCTGAAGATGGTGCCCACTTAGATGAAAACGGCTATCTCCTCGATGATGAAGTTGTTGCCAGACACAATGGTGAGAACGTCGTTGTCGAAGCAAGAAAGATCGACTATATGGACGTCTCTCCAAAACAAGTTGTTTCTGTTGCATCTGCTTGTATTCCATTCTTACAAAACGACGACGCAAAACGTGCTCTTATGGGTGCTAACATGCAACGTCAAGCTCTTCCACTTTTAAAACCAAGCGCTCCATTTGTTGGCACTGGTCTTGAATACAAAGTCGCCCGCGATAGTGGTCTTGCCATTGTCTCAGCTGGTGACGGCGTAGTCAAATATGTCGATAGCCAAACAATTCGCGTTAAAGAAGGCAAGAACATTCGCGAATATAAACTCCAAAAATTCGAAAGAAGTAACCAAGGTACATGCATTAACCAAACTGCCATTGTTAAAGTTGGCCAAGAAGTCAAAAAAGGAGATATCCTTGCTGATGGTCCAGCTATGAAAAATGGTGACCTTGCTCTTGGTCAAAACGTCACAGTCGCATTCATGACTTGGGATGGCTATAACTATGAAGATGCTGTCATCATGTCAGAAAGACTTGTCAAAGATGATGTTTACACTTCTATTCATATTGAAGAATACGTCCACGATTGCCGTCAAACAAAGCTTGGACCTGAAGAAATCACACGTGATATTCAATCTGTTGGTGAATCTGCTAAGGCACACTTAGACGCCAATGGTATTGCTATCATCGGTAGTGAAGTTCATGAAGGTGACATCTTAGTTGGTAAAGTCACTCCAAAGGGAACAACTGATCAATCCCCAGAAGAAAAACTTCTCATGGCTATCTTTGCTGAAAAGACAAAAGACATGAAGGATTCCTCGTTTAGAGTTCCTCACGGTGGTGCAGGTACTGTCTTAGATGTCAAAGTATATTCACGTGAAAACGGCGATGAACTCCCACTCGGAGTCAATAAATCAGTCCACGTCTTCGTTGCTCAAAAACGTAAGATCAGCGAAGGTGATAAGATGTCCGGACGTCATGGTAACAAGGGTGTTATTTCCCGCATCTTACCAGTTGAAGATATGCCATTCTTAGCAGATGGTACTCCAGTTGATATCATGCTTAACCCTCTTGGTGTTCCATCTCGTATGAACATCGGCCAAATCTTAGAGATGCACTTAGGCCTTGCTTGTAGAAAGCTCGGACTTAAAGTTGCTACACCAGTCTTCGATGGTATCTCAAATGAAGAGATTTTCGATCTCATGAATCAAGCAGGTATCGCCCCAGATGGAAAGACAATTCTCTATGATGGTCGTACTGGTGAAAGATTCGACGAAAGAATTTCCGTTGGATGTATGTACATGATTAAGCTCGTCCATATGGTCGATGATAAACTTCACGCCCGTGCAATTGGACCATATAGCTTAGTTACACAACAACCACTCGGTGGTAAAGCCCAAAACGGTGGTCAACGTTTCGGTGAGATGGAAGTCTGGGCTCTTGAAGCTTATGGCGCTGCTCATACTTTGCAAGAAATTCTCACTATTAAATCCGATGACCGTTTAGGAAGAAGAAAAGCCTATGAATCAATCGTTCGTGGCATTGATATTCCTAAACCTGGTATGCCAGAAGCCTTCAAGGTTCTCATTAAAGAACTTAAAGGTCTATGCATGAATGTTGAACTCTTAGATAAGAACGGACGCATAATTGATACAGCCGCTCTTGCTCGTAGTGATCAACAAGAAGAAAGAAAGATTAACACTGCTTTACGTAACTTAACCGGTAGTGAAAATCGCGAAGAAGAATTAACTCTCAGCAATGTCAAAGACTATGACATCGACGAGAGCATTAACTAAAGGAGGAATAAACGATGTTTGATGCAAATAATTTAGCTGCTATTAAAGTTGGTTTAGCTTCTCCTGAAAACATTCGTGAATGGAGCCATGGTGAAGTTACCAAATGGGAAACAATTAACTATCGTAGTCAAAAACCAGAACCAGATGGTTTATTCTGTGAAAAAATCTTTGGTCCTAGTAAAGACTATGAATGTCATTGTGGTAAATATAAAAAGATTAAAGACCGCGGACGTGTTTGTGAAAAATGTGGTGTCGAAGTCATCACTAAAGATGTCCGTCGTGAAAGAATGGGTCATATTGAACTTGTTTCACCATGTACTCATATTTGGTACCTCAAAGGTGTCCCATCACGTATCGGTTTAATCCTTGATTTACCTCCAAAGCAAGTAGAAGAAATCGTCTACTTCATCGCTCACGTTTGTTTAAATGCTGGCGATAGTAAGATTCTCTCCTACCGTCAATTCCTAGATGAAAAGACAGCTCGTGAAGTATTCGCTGCTGTCATTCAAAAAGATATTATCGAATCCGGTAGAATTGCCGCTGATAGTATCGATATGGAAAAAGCAAACAAGTTTATTGAAAACTTAGGCAATCAACTAGAAGCCTTTGACTTCTTGGCCGTTTCTAAATTCATCTCCAAACATACTGGTGCTGAATTCGGTAATGGTGCTGCCTCAATTAAACGTTTGCTTAAAGAGATTGATCTTGAAGAAGAATTTAAGAAAGTCACTTTAGAAATTCAAAACTCAACTGGTCAAAAACAAGAAAAAGCGTTGAAACGCTTAAATGTCATTGAATCATTCAGAAACTCTAAGAATAGACCTGAATGGATGGTTCTTGATGTTATTCCTGTAATACCTCCAGATCTCCGTCCTATCCTCCAACTCGATGGTGGTAGATTCGCAGATTCCGATTTGAATGATCTATATAGACGTGTCATTATTCGTAACGACAATCTTAAAAAGATGATCAATCTTAACGCTCCTGAAGTTATCTTAATGAACGGTCGCCGTATTCTCCAAGAAGCCGTCGATGCATTAATCGATAACGGAAGAAGAAATAAACCTGTTCAAGGTCTTAGTGGCCGTCCACTTAAATCACTTTCTTCCTCACTTAAAGGAAAACAAGGTAGATTTAGACAAAACCTTCTCGGTAAACGTGTCGACTATTCCGGTCGTAGCGTTATCGCTGTTGGTCCAGATCTAAGAATGTACCAATGTGGTTTACCACGTGAAATGGCTATTAAGCTTCTCAAACCTTATATTATTAATATTTTAATTAAGGAAAATTACGCCTCTGCGCATAAGACAGCTGAAAAGATTATTGATCATTATGATCCAATCGTCTTCGACATTGTTGAGAGAATCATCTCTGACCATCCGGTCTTACTCAACCGTGCTCCAACACTTCACCGTCTTGGTATTCAAGCCTTCCAACCTAAGTTAGTTGAAGGTCGTGCAATTCGTCTTCACCCACTTGTATGTGCTGGATTTAACGCTGACTTCGATGGTGACCAAATGGCTGTCCACCTTCCATTAAGTAAAGAAGCTCAACAAGAAGCATTAGAGTTAATGCTTGCTTCTAATAACATCCTCTCACCAAAAGATGGAAAACCAATCGTTACCCCATCTCAAGACATGGTTTTAGGAAACTACTACCTCACCTTAGAGGAAACAAAAGAAGATCTTCTTGCTCGTGCTGGCCGTCGTAAAGACAAAGGCGATATGGAAGAATATGAATTATTTACCATTTATGGTAATGCTGAAGGTAAAGTGTTCTCAACTGTTGATGAAGTCATCATGGCTTATCAAACAAAACAAGCTCACTTACACACCCGTATTGCTATTCGTGGTAGTGCATTAAAGAAAACAGGATTCACTGAAGAGATGAATAAGAGCTACCTTATCACAACTGTTGGTAAAGTTATCTTCAACCTCATCTTCCCGGCTGACTTCCCATATCTTAACTGCCCAGAAGCACGTAACTTAAAAGGAGACTTGATTGAATTCTTTGCTCCACGTGGAACAAACATTAAAGAATACATTCATAATCTCCCACTCATCCGTCCATTTACCAAAGGTACTTTGAAGATCATCATTGATGAAGTCTATCATCGTTATGGTACATCAAAGACATCTGCCGTTTTGGATAAGATGAAAGACCAAGGCTTCAAATATTCAACATGTGCTGGCTTTACAATCTCCTTAAGTGACGTTCCTCAACTAGTTGGAAAAGAAGAACTCATTCATAAGGGTGATGAAAAAGTCGAACAAATCCAAAAGATGTTTGAAAAAGGTCTCCTCACTGATAACGAACGTTATAAAGCTGTCTGTAAAGTTTGGGAAAACGTCAAGAATGATGTTTCCAAGAAACTTATGGAACAAGTTAGAAACGATAAACGTAACACCATCTTCATGATGATGGATAGTGGTGCTCGTGGTAGTGTATCTAACCTAACACAATTATCAGGTATTCGTGGTTTGATGATGAATCCTAAGGGTGAATCTATCGAACTCCCAATTAAATCATGCTTCCGTGAAGGTATGACAGTATCTGAATACTTCATTGCTACTCACGGTGCTCGTAAAGGTGGTGCTGATACCGCTCTTAAGACTGCTGACTCTGGTTATTTAACAAGAAGACTTGTTGACGTTTCTCAAGATGTCATCGTCCGTGAAGAAGATTGTCACACCGACCACGGCTTTGTCGTTAGAGCCATCATCGATACAGTCAAAAATACAGTCGTCGTTCCTTTAAGAGAAAGACTTGCTGGTAGATTTGCTCTTCGTGATGTCGTTAACCCAGCCACTGGTGAAGTTATCGTCGCTGAAAATACCCTCATTGATGAAAACGCCGCTAAAGCAATTGAAGATGCTGGTATTAAAGAAGTTGAAATTAGATCCTTATTTGGTTGTGAAACTAAAAATGGTGTCTGTGCTCACTGCTATGGACGTAACCTTGCTACTGGTGAAGTCGTTAAAATCGGTGAAGCAGTCGGTATCATGGCTGCTCAATCCATCGGTGAACCTGGTACACAACTTACCATGAGAACATTCAACTCTGGTGGTGTTGCTGGTGCTGATATTACAGGTGGTCTCCCACGTGTTCAAGAACTTGTTGAAGCACGTACACCTAAAGGTGAAGCCCTTATCTCAGAAATCTCTGGTAAGGTCGTCTCCGTTGAAGATCTCGGTGGCATTTATCACTTCCGTGTGAAAAATGACATTGAAGAAAAAGAGTTCAAATCAGTTTATAATGCTCACCCAGCTGTTAAAGTTGGTGATGAAATCAAAGCTGGTTCAAAACTCACTGAAGGTGCTATTGCTCCTAAGAAACTTCTTGAAGTTGCTACAGTTGTCGATGTTGAAAACTACATCCTCGAAGAAATTCAAAAAGTCTATCGTGGTGTTGAAAACATCGAAATTAGTGACAAACACATTGAAGTCATCATTCGTCAAATGCTCAAGAAAGTTCGCGTTGTCTCCTCTGGTGACACCGATATGATCCCAGGCACAAAACTTGATAGTGATGAATTCACCGCAAGAAACGAAGACGCTATTCTTGATCAAGCAATGGGTGGAACCAAAGTTCCAGCTGAATATAAGCCAATGTTACTTGGTATTACCAAAGCTGCTCTTGAAACCAAGTCATTCCTCTCTGCTGCATCCTTCCAAGAAACAACACGTGTTCTTACCGATGCTGCCATTAAAGGAAAACTCGATCCATTACATGGCTTAAAAGAAAACGTCATTACTGGTAAAGTCATCCCAGCTGGTGATGGTCTATTATCAGAAGCTGAAGAAGCTGAACACATTAAAGGCTTCACAGTTGCCTCTAAGATGAAAGAGGTTAAACAACAATATATTGAAGTTCACGATCGTGTAGACGAAGTGGAATAATCAATACAACATTATTCGGAGTGCCATCGCCCGGTGGCACTCCTTATTCTCTTGTCATAAAAATCTTTTATGATAAGATATCAAAAAATAAGGAGGACACAGTTATGAAATCTCATAAACTCTTAACTCTACTCTGCACTTTGCCTCTTGTTGCAGTAGCTTCTGGATGTAACTCCACAAAAGTTGATCCTGATGCTGTGCTTCCTGAGAACCAAAGACATTTCCGCGATGAAGAAGAAATGAATACGCTTCGCCAAGTTGTTAGCGGTGGTGGTATGGGTATTGCAAATCCTGCTCCATCTACTGGTGATACACGTGTTTTAGTTTTACCAATCTCCTTTACTGACTTCCCTGCTGAAGAAATCGGCATGTATTATAACGGTGAAGGTGGTAGGAAACACTTCCCAACTGGTGATATTCCAGCTGGTACAGGTCGTGGTGCAGAAAACGCAATCAAAGATATTGAAAAAACATTCTTTGGAAAACCTGAAGATACATATTGGCATTCATTAGCAAGCTACTATAAGGCATCTTCGTATGGAAAACTTAACCTTAATGGTATGGTTTATCCAGAATGGATTCCTGCTTTTACTAACTATGACACCATGGCTCCAGTAACCGCTAAAGAATTCGCAGATAAAAGCTCAGCTCAATCATTAATTACTGACACAGTTCGTAAGATTGCTAAGACAAATAGATACAAAGCTTTCAAAAATGATAAGGGACAGCAAATGTTCCAATCCGGTCAAGAATTCTTGAAATACTTTGACTCTGATAGTGATGGCTTTGTTGACTTGGTTGAAGTTGTTTATAGCGCTCCATATCATGCCCAATGGAATGATGGTGGAACATGGAAAGCAATTAATGATGAAACATTCTGGGCATATTGTGGTTACACAACTGCTTCTGCTAACTTAGGCAATCCAAACGTTGGTAAATACGTCTTCCAAAGCTATTACACAATGTTTGAAAGTGGCTATCTTGATGCAAGCGAAAAGACTGTCAACTGGACACCTCAAGAAATCTCTGATGGTGTTGCTAAAGCTGACGCTCACACAATCATTCACGAATCAGGTCACGGACTTGGATTAGCTGACTACTATAGCTATGATACTCAATCTGCTCCTCAAATCGGTGCATGTGATATGATGGCTTTAAATATTGGCGATCATAACTCATATTCAAAATCCATCCTTGGTTGGACAGATCCGGTTGTCGTTAAAGGACCAACTGAAGTTACAGTTAAATCCTTCACTGAAACTGGTGAATGTGTCTATATCCCATATCGTGGTTATTACGATGATGGCACTGATATTGATAAAAAGTATAAAAATACATTCAATACTGAATATATTGCTTTAGAGCTTTATAATCCAACTGGCGTTAACGCAACTGATAGTCATCATAAATACAATGGTAGTTATCCACTTTGCCCATCAACAAACGGCCTAAAGATTTACCATGTTGATTCACGCTTAGGTTTATTTGACTATAGTAGTGGTTCAAAACGTTTCGCTGGTTATACATCATCAATCGTTTCAACTGGTTCAAATGTTTACGTTGACTTCGCTCACGATAACACTCCAAGTAGAAGCTTAAAGAACGCAAAAGGTGAAACAATTAACTTGATTGAATATATGTACAAAAACAAAAAATCCAATCCAGCATATCTCACCAATGATTCCTTATATCAACAAGGAGATGTCATCTTTGATGGAGAACACTTCGGTGATTTCGAATTCAACTCCGGAAATGCGTTCGGTTATAAGATTACTGTTAAGGCCTTATCAGCTGAAAGCGTGACACTTCTTATTGAAGCAAAGAAATAAGTATTAACAATTAGACCGTCTTATTAAGGCGGTCTTTTTTTATTTTTAATCAAATAGATTTGGTGTATTATTTGTTTATAACAATATAATATGAAAAAGTCCGTTTCTATCGTAGTTGCATCAGTGATTACCGCTCTTAGTATCACTAGTATAACCGCGGTAGTTTTTTCATCTAAGAATAATTCAATTGAAACTCAAGGCTATACACCTAGAACAAGCGATACTCTTCCAACCACATTATATTTAGATGATGTTGATGAACCAGATATTCGTTCATATTATTCTGCACTTAACAATAAAGGTAACTCTCAAAAGACTGGAACAAATCTTTTAGCAAGCCTAAAACCAATTCTTAAGAACAATCAAATTTACTACAAGTACTCCAGTGATATGTCCATTTGGCAGTTATATGAAATTGCTGATAGAGATTGGAGCAAATCTCCTGCCAGTGCAATCACTTATGGAACATATGACTCAGTCAATAACGTAATCACCAGTTATCAATATGGTAATAATGATGATGGAAAGAATAATCCATATCTTCATGCTTTATACACCAATCGTAAAAGTGACGATGGCACAAAAGCATGGGGAGACCATACCCAAACTGGTACTTATGGTATAAATAGAGAACACATCTGGCCTAAATCACATGGTTTTGATACAGAACCCGATAGTGGTGATAACGGAGGAGCTCGTGGCGATCCAATGCATCTATGGCCAGGAAATGGTAAAGCAAACAATATTCACAGTAATTACTTCTATGGATATGTTGATAAAAACCAAAGCTACACAGATTTAGGTAGTAAATATTGGCCTTCAATTTCGGGTAACTATTTAGGACAATCTAAAACTCTTGGATCAGGAACAGTATTTGAACCACAAGATCAAGATAAAGGTGATATTGCTCGCGCAGTCTTTTATATGGTTGCTAGATACAATTGCTATGGAGGCAATGACTCCGATGGTATTAACGGCAATAACCCTGCTTTAGTGCTTTCAAATGATTTAAGTGAAAACTCAAGAACTGGAACAAGTGCCAGTTATACAGATACTTATTCTCTAGGTATTCTCCAAGATTTACTTGAATGGAATAGACTTGATAAACCAGATGCTTGGGAAATTCATCGAAACAATCTTTTGTATCGTAATTTCACCAATAACAGAAACCCATTTATCGATTTCCCTGAATGGGCAGACTATATTTGGGGTGATAAAGCAGGCTCTAACTATGTTAATCCTCAAAAAGACACCCTAAATGACTGGAGAAGTGATGTAGTTGGGACAATTACCCTAAACAAGAATAAAATCGCCTTAAAAACGGGTTCTAGTGAAACATTAACTGCAACTGTTAGTGATGGAAGCACTGTTACATGGTCATCGTCTAACACAACTGTTGCATCAGTTAATCAAAGTGGTAAAGTCACTGCTAACTCTAAAGGCAGCGCCACAATTACAGCATCTGCCACAATTGATGACACGACAATTACTGCTACATGTGCCGTTACAGTTACTGATCCAGATGCAACTGTTAGTAGTGTCAGTGTATCTCCATCATCAACGTCACTTGATGTATATAACAACAAGACTGTTACGTTAAGTGCAACAGTTAATGGGAGTTACAATCCTCCACAAAGTGTTACTTGGTCAACATCCAATAATACTTTAGCTACAGTTGACACTGATGGTGTTGTCACAGCCTTAAAAGAAGGTAATGTCACAATCACAGCGACATCTGTATATGATTCAACTAAATCAGGTAGTGCCACAATTTCTATTAGTGACTCAACACCTAAACTAACATCCATTATCGTTCAAAATCCAAAGACAACTTATAACGCTGGTGATTCATTTGTAAAACCAACCGTTATTGCTACATATGATGGTTCAACCTCACATGCAGTTGATGGCGCAACATTTAGTGGCTATAGCATGGTCACTAGTGGTGAACAAACAGTTAATGTCTCATATACTGAAAACGGCATTACCGAAACTACCTCATATCAAATCACTGTTAATGCTGCGGATAGTTATAGTGATGTAATTACCTCATCTATTACTAACCCAGAAAAGAGCGGGTACAACAAATGGAGTGATGTTTCAGTTACTTCTCCTGCAAAGTATGCTGGTGTAACAGCTAAACACACTAGTGGCGCAATTCAAATATCCTCTACCTCTACGGGTGCTGGATATCCAATCATTTATACAACTGAATCAGGTGGATATTTATCAACTGTTACAATTGCATGGAATTCTTCTACCGGAGAAAGAACGCTTAACGTATACGCAAGCAATACCGCATATACAACATCTGGAGATTATTCAGTAGTTGAAAATCGCGGAACACTTATAGGAAGTGTATCTAATCCATATAGCACAAGTGATGATTTAACAGTTATCTTCCATAACAATTATCGTTATCTTCTTTTAGCATCCAATTATGGTGCAATGTATATCGATAGCATCACAGTCAACTGGTCTTCATCTGAACTTCCTGATGTCCCTGTTGAAGATTTCTCTATTAATCCTCACTCATTAACTCTAGTAGAAGGGAAGTCTCAGCAAATTGCGGCTTCTTTTACGCCTTCGTATGCCACTAACCAAGCTATTGATTGGTCTTCATCAAATACTAGTGTTGCAACTGTTAGTGATGGTGTTGTTACGGCTGTTAGTGCTGGTATAGCTACAATCAGCGCCGTTACAGATGATGGTGGCTTCGGTGATTCTTTAACTGTAACTGTTTTATCTAGTGGTGGAACATTCCCATATATCATTGGTCAACCATATAAGATGTACGTAAGTAATACTCTCCGTGCAGAAGAATGCTATTTCAACGGTTCAATGTCTGGAAGCTATTATGGGGCAACATCGACTGATTATTCTAATGCCGTTGATGTTTATTTTGAAGTTAATGGTGGTGGATATAACATCTACTTCAATGATCCAAATGATAGCAACAGTAAAAAATACATTGATGTTGCAATAAATGGAGATTATAAGAATTTCTCAATTAATTCAGCATCAGCCCCAACATATACGTGGTCATACGATTCTACCAACGGATATCTATATACTTCCATTGATGATAAAGATTGGAGATTAGGTGGTTATTCTAAATACACAACTTTAGCAGTCTATGACGCTACAAGAACGAATATCTATGATATTCAATTCAAAGAAACCATTGAAGTTTTTTCCTATTACATGATGAATAAAATTACATGCGATGCCTCTGGAGTTGAAGCTCCTGGATTTAATAATGGTTATTCTTGGAATAACTTAGGAGAAATCTATGCAAGTTTAGATGCTTCTGAAAAACAAGAGTTTGTTTCTGCTTCGCCAATTGAGAATTCAATAAATATTGTTGAGCAAGCTGCATATAGATATGACTATATTATTGAGAAATATGGCTTAACTAGCTATGCTAACTTCGCTGCAAGGAATGTAAATCCAAGAATTAAAACAACCTCGTTATTGCTAGATAGTTCATCTACAGTAGCTATCATTGTGATTATCTCTCTTGTTGGAGTTACATCCATAGGAGCGTACTTCTCACTTAGAAAACGCAAAGAGAATTAGTGGTTCAGATGCCACTTTTTCTTTATCCTCTTGAAATAGATAAAATTTTTATTGACTTAATATAAATATATTTGATATTATCTTCTTCGGTATCACAGATCCCTACGGGTCTTATTATTTACGGGTAATAAAGACACACCGGGAAATGTGTGCAACAATAGTATTCATTGAAAGGAGGACACTCAATGCCAACTATTAATCAATTAGTTAAAAATGGCCGTTCTCGTGCAGTTAAGAAATCAAAAACCCCTGCTCTTGGTAAAAGATGGAATTCACTAAAAAGCCGTGAGACTGATCAACCATCAGCCCAAAAAAGAGGAGTTTGCACCCGTGTCGGTACAATGACACCTAAGAAACCAAACTCTGCTCTTCGTAAATATGCTCGTGTACGCTTATCAAACGGATACGAAGTCACAGCTTACATCGGTGGTGAAGGCCACAACTTACAAGAACACTCCACAGTTATCATTCGTGGTGGACGTGTTAAAGATTTACCAGGTGTTCGTTATCACATCGTTCGCGGAACACTCGACTGTGCCGGTATTGAAGCAAGACGTCAAGGTCGCTCATTATACGGAACAAAGAAACCAAAAGCCGCCAACTAAGAATAACGAAATAAAAGAAAGGAGATTAATATATGCCACGTAAAGGAAGTGTTGCAAAACGCGAAGTCTTACCAGATCCAATATATAACACTCAATTAGTTACTCGTTTGATCAACCGTATTATGATCGATGGTAAAAGAGGCACTGCCCAAACCATTCTCTACAATGCATTTAAGAAAATCGAGAAGACAACTGGTAAACCTGCTATGGATGTCTTTGCAACTGCATTAAATAATATTATGCCTGAAGTCGAACTTAAGGTTCGTCGTATCGGCGCAGCCAACTACCAAGTTCCTGTTGATGTTTCTAACGAAAGAAAAGTCACTCTTGGCTTACGTTGGTTAGTCACCTACTCCCGTCTCAGAAATGAAAAATCCATGGAAGATAAACTTGCTGGAGAAATCATTGATGCTGCAAACGGAACAGGTGCATCCGTTAAGAAAAAAGAAGATACGCATAAGATGGCTGAAGCCAACAAAGCTTATGCTCACTATCGCTGGTAATAGGAGATCACATTTATGTCACGTGAATATGATTTAGCCCATACCAGAAATATCGGTATCATGGCTCACATTGATGCCGGTAAAACAACAACCACTGAAAGAATTCTTTATTTCACTGGTAAAATCCACAAAATTGGTGAGGTTCATGAAGGTGCCGCAACAATGGACTGGATGGAACAAGAACAAGAAAGAGGTATTACAATTACCTCAGCTGCTACCACAGCTTTCTGGAAAGGTAACCGCATCAATGTTATCGACACTCCGGGGCACGTCGACTTCACAGTTGAAGTTGAACGTTCACTTCGTGTCTTAGACGGTGCTGTCACAGTTCTAGATGGTAAAAACGGTGTTGAACCACAAACCGAAACCGTTTGGAGACAAGGTACAAAATATGGTGTTCCACGTATTGTCTTTGTTAACAAACTCGACGCTATTGGCGCTGACTTCGATATGTGTGTTGCTTCATTACATGAGCGTTTAGCCGCTAATGCAGCAGCCGTTCAATATCCAATTGGAAGAGAGTCTCAATTCACTGGTGTCATCGACATCATTGAAAGAAAAGCTTGGATGTACACATCTGATAAAGATGAAGCTCCAGCCGAAGCTCCAATTCCAGAAGAATATAAAGATAAAGTCGAAGAATTACGTCTCAAACTTCTTGAAGCACTTGCTTCATTTAATGATGATCTCATGATGCTCGTTCTTGAAGGTGAAGATGTACCACTCGACATGATCAAAGAAACAATCAGAAAAGCAGTTCTTACTGGCGAATTCTTCCCAGTATTCTGCGGATCAGCTTACAAGAACAAAGGTATTCAATTGTTGCTTGATGGAGTTGTCAACTATCTCCCAAGCCCACTTGATATTCCAGCTGCTGTTGGCGAAGACGAACTTGGTAACAAAGTCCCATGTAAACCAGACGACAATGAACCACTTCGTGCCTTAGCCTTCAAGATTGCTACTGACCCATACATTGGCCGTTTAGCCTATGTCAGAGTCTACAGTGGTGTCTTAAAATCTGGTTCCTATGTCCTCAACTCAACAAAAGGCGCTAAAGAGCGTATCGCTCGTGTCGTCTTAATGCATTCCAATCATAGACAAGAAGTTGATGCTCTCCACGCTGGAGATATCGGTGCTGTTGTCGGTCTTAAAAACACAACCACTGGTGATACTCTCTGTGAAGAAGGAAAGCCACTCATTCTTGAAAGAATGGAATTCCCAGAACCAGTTATTGAAGAAGCTGTTGAACCAAAATCAAAAGCTGATCAAGAAAAGATGGGTATCGCTCTTCAAAAATTAGCTGAAGAAGACCCAACCTTCAAAGTTCATACAAACGTTGAAACTGGTCAAACAATTATCGCCGGTGTTGGTGAGCTACACCTCGATATCATCATTGACCGTATGCGCCGTGAATTCGGTGTCCAAGTCAACGTTGGTACTCCACAAGTCGGTTACCGCGAAACAATTCGCAAAGCAGCCGAATGTGAAGGAAAATACATCAAGCAAAGCGGTGGTCGTGGTCAATATGGTCACGTTTGGATTCGCTTTGAACCTAACGAAGGCAAAGGATTTGAGTTCGTTGATGAAGTTGTCGGCGGTTCTGTTCCAAGAGAATATATCCGTCCAACTCAAGATGGTCTCGTCGATGCCTTGAATAGGGGACTTGTTGCTGGTTATCCAGTAATTGATGTCAAAGCCACATTATTTGATGGTAGTAGCCACGATGTTGATAGCTCTGAAGCTGCTTACAAAATCGCTGCCTCTATGGCTCTTAAAGAAGCCGCCAAGAAGTGCGATCCTGTAATCCTTGAACCTATCATGAAAATTGAGGTTACAGTCCCTGAACAATACTATGGTGATGTCATCGGTGATATCTCTCGTCGTAGAGGTAACATGACTGGCGAATCACAAAGAGGTAACGCTAAGATCGTTGAAGCTGAAGTACCTTTAGCAGAAATGTTCGGTTACGTTACTGACTTACGTAGCTTCACCCAAGGTAGAGGTAACTACACAATGCAGTTCTCTCACTATGGTGAATGCCCACGCTTTATCCAAGACGAAATTATCAAAAAATCCGGCATGTCCGCTAGATAATTCGTCAAACACATTGTGTTGATTTAAAACACAAATTGCTATATTATGATTTCGTTGAATTACGAAAAAATCTTAAAGGAGGAAATTCAATTTTATGGCAAAAGCAAAATTCGATAGAAGCAAACCACACTTAAACATTGGTACTATCGGTCACGTTGACCATGGTAAAACCACATTAACTGCTGCTATCACAAAGTACCTTTCTAAACAAGGCGGTGCTGTCGCTACAGCTTACGATCAAATCGATGCCGCTCCAGAAGAAAAGGCTCGTGGTATTACAATCAATACTGCTCACATCGAATACCAAACAGCCAACAGACACTATGCTCACGTTGACTGCCCGGGACACGCTGACTATGTTAAAAACATGATTACAGGTGCTGCCCAAATGGATGGTGGTATTCTTGTTGTTGCCGCTACTGATGGTGTTATGCCACAAACACGTGAACACATTCTTCTTGCTCGTCAAGTTGGTGTTCCATACATTGTTGTTTTCTTAAACAAATGTGACCTTGTTGATGACCCAGAACTCATCGACATCGTTGAAATGGAAGTCCGTGAACTCTTATCTTCATACGGATTCCCAGGTGATGAAGTTCCAGTCATCCGTGGTTCTGCTAAAGTTGCCCTTGATGGTGGCGATGATACATGCATTAAAGAACTTATGGATGCTGTCGATAGCTACATCCCACTTCCACAACATGATAAAGATAAACCATTCCTTCTTCCAGTCGAAGACGTCATCACCATTACCGGTCGTGGCACAGTCGTTACTGGTAGAGTCGAACGTGGTATCTTAAAACTCAATGATGAAGTTGAAATCGTTGGTATTCGTCCAACACAAAAATCAGTCGTCACTGGTATCGAAATGTTCAGAAAGACACTCGATTACGCCGAACCTGGAGATAATGTTGGTGTACTTCTCCGTGGTATTAACCGTGATCAAGTCGTCCGTGGTCAAGTCCTCGCAAAACCTGGATCAATTACTCCACACACCAAATTCACAGCTTCAGTTTACGTACTCAAGAAAGAAGAAGGTGGTCGTCATACAGCTTTCTTAAGCAACTACCGTCCACAATTCTACTTCAACACAACTGATATTACAGGTGTCATCACTCTTCCAAGTGGTGTTGAAATGGTTATGCCAGGTGATAACGTCGAATTAACCGTCGAACTCATTCACCCAGTTGCAATTGAAAAAGGAACCAAGTTCTCCATCCGTGAAGGTGGACGTACAGTCGGTTCCGGTTCAGTTACCGAAATTCTTAAATAATTACGTCTACGTAATCAACTAGACCTCTTCGGAGGTCTTTTTTGTTATGTTTAGATTGCATTTTATCTAAAATGAAACAATAATAGTTTTAATGGATCAAGTTTCTAAGTATTCTCTTCCAAGACATACTAACCTTGCTAGTATGTCCGCTCGCTTTGGAGCCGCTATTGTTGACTTAGCTATTTTTATTGCAACAGCCGCAATCCTTTTCTTTGGATGTTCAAACCTAATTGTCACACATGCTTGGACAAATGCGATGAGCGAAACAATGGAAAAGTATGACCTCGAATCACATCTATCATATTTAGATGAAAGTGGCACAAAACAATTCTATGAATCCACTGACGATTACACAGTATTTGATACCCAATTAAGATATTATTATCTTAACTACCTTACGGGAGTTGGTATCGAAGAGCCAGAAAAATACGCTTCTCCAATATATAACGATGAAGTTACTTTAGATGATGGAAGTAAAGCCCTTCCTAAAGACGTCTATACCATTTACTGGTATAACACGAACGTCCTCGAGATTAATCCAAATGATCCTTTTGGTGAATCTAAAGTATGTTACTTCAAAGCCGATGTCGATGAAGAAAATAAACCTGATTTATATAATAAAATCGGCGTTATTCAAAGTGAAGAATATGACAAGGACAAGAACCTCTCAAATGTTGATCGTGTCACATTCATGAGACTTAAATATCGCCTTGCTTATAACCATTTAGTTAATCTTAGATTTTATAAGACTATCTACGATAAGTATGTATTTATCACAACATTAAGCGGCATGATTCCTGTACTTGTTTCAGGTATCATTTGCTATATCGCAATTCCATGGTTTTTGAAGTATCAAGCCACGCTTGGAAAACTCATATTCAAATGTGGTCTTGCTAACATTCATGGTTATTTCTTAGACAAAAAGAAACTGTTATTAAGATTTGTCCCATTTTTACTTGTATGGGCAGTTATTACATTCCTCACATATAATTTCCTACTCATTTCAGCGATTATCTTTATTGCTATATTCATATCTTCATTTGCAGTTATGATGGCATCACCAAAGAAAGCCGCTTTGCATGACTGGGTTGCTCAAAGTATCGTTATTGATACCAAGTCTTCAATCATTTTTAATGATTCAATTGAAGAAGAAACATATGTTGAAAATGAAGATAGATTAGAAGAACAACGTATCTTAAATAAAGCACACAATGGATAGAAGTAAAATTGAGAAAATGACCTCAATTAATGAGGCTCATATCGTTAGACGACTAATAGCAGCGATATTAGACGCTCTTTTAGGTATTTTCTTATTTTTCCTTTTATCTATGACTGCAATGACTGCTATTGCAAATAAAGCCTTTGGCTATTCTGATTTACACCAAGTATATGCTAGATATCAAACAGCATCTCATCTATACATGTACCAACAAGCAAATAATGATGGTTCTGTTAGCCTCATTGAAGTCAAAGATTATGAAAAAGAAATAGATCCTGAAAAAGATTCGAAGATCATTTCTATTGTTGATATTGATACTGAAACACCTAGTTATGTTTTAGAACATATTCGTTATTACTATCTATCATTCTTAACAGGTGAAAATATTGAAGTTCCAGAGTCTGTTACACGTGAATACGATATTGTCAAAGACAATCTCGTAGATCCAAATTACGATAAGGCGTTAGAGAATGGCCAACTTCCAAAAGAATTCTATACAGAAGAATATTTTTCTAAGGAAATTCTTAAGGTTGAAAGTGATGGTCAATATTACTTTGATGTTGATGAAAACTTCAAAGCTTCTATCAAAGAAGGTGTGGATGAAACCGCAGTGATGAAGTACATCAAAAATGTTGGTTATAGTGCTCAAAAAGGACTATATTACGCTGACTATATGCAGGCAATGAATAAGAGAGCAAAATGGATTCAAGTATTCATCTTTGTTCCACCTTATGTCTTAGTTATGTGCCTAGAATATTTACTCGTTCCAATGCTATTTAAAAATGGCGAAACACTTGGTAAAAAGACAATGCACATATGCTTGCTTGCTAAAGATGGATACGCGATTAAAAAGCGACAAGTAATCTTTAGATTCTTAGTATTTTTTGTTGAAATATCACTGTCCTTATTCGTTGTAGGTGTTGGCATGATGTCGTTTGTCACAGGAGCAGTAGGTGTTCTCATCTTATTTGCAGCGACATTGATCTCAAAGACTAACCGTTCTCCTCACGATTATGCTGCCGCTACAGTTGTCATTGATGAAAGAACATCTGTCTTCTTTGAATCACCTCTTAGTGAAAAGCAACACGTTGACGCCTTTAACGAGAATATATCCTCACTTAATGAATATAACGAGATAGGCAAAAACGTCATTCAAGTCGGTGGAGAAATCATCGATCCTGAGCTCAAAAAGGAAATTGAGAGCAAAAGAAAAGAAAAATAATTTTTAGCCAAAAATAGCAAAAACTCCGATTTTTCGGGGCTTTTCTTTATATTCATAAAAGCGCTTACAAGTTTTGTTTGTAGTCGTTCTTATAACTATGTTATTATTGGATTGTAGTAAAACAGCTACGTATATTTACACCATAGGAGGTACAAACTACATGGAAGTAAGAATTGAAAATCTTACGAAAACCTTCATCGGTCGAAAAGGTGCAAAAACAACCGCTGTTAATCAAATGAGCTTCACAATTCCTGACGGTAAACTCGTCGGACTTTTAGGTCCATCTGGTTGCGGTAAATCGACAACTCTATACATGATTGCCGGATTGCATAAACCGACTGATGGACATATCTGGTTTGGTGATGAGGATGTTACAAACGTTCCACCTGAGAACCGTGGCATTGGCTTAGTTTTCCAAAACTATGCTCTTTACCCACACCTCTCTGTTAGAAAGAACATTCAATTCCCACTAGATAACGTTCGCTTCCCAGGTCCATTTGGTGATGAAGAGAACCGCTTACACGATGTTAAGCACGATCTCAAACAAACCAATGCAGACATTAAGGCTAACAAAAAAGCCCTTAAGGAAGCAGAATCTAACGTTGCTAAGGCACAAGTTAAACTTGAAAAAGCAAAAGAGCTTGATGACAAAGCAGCTATTGAACTCAACGAAGAGTTAGTTAAGAACTATTCTGTCGCAATCGAAGACGCTAAAGAAAAATTAGTTCACCTCGATGAACACTTAGAATACGTTCAAAAAGAACTAGTCGCAGCTCAAGAAGCACTTGACAAAGCCAAAGCCGACTTCGCAGTGTTCAAACAAGAACATCCTGAAGAAGCAGCATTAAAAGAAAGAACAAAACTTTCTAAAGAAGATAAAGATGCAATTGCTCTTGAAATGGCCAAGATCGTTGATATTGCTCCATACCTTGATCGTAAACCAAAAGAATTATCAGGTGGTCAACAACAACGTGTCGCTATTGCTCGTGCTCTTGCTAAAAAACCACGTGTCCTTCTTCTTGACGAACCATTATCAAACTTAGACGCACGTCTTCGTTTACAAACTCGTGAAGAAATTAAACGTATTCAACGTGAAACAGGTATTACAACTGTCTTCGTTACTCACGACCAAGAAGAAGCTATGTCAATTTCAGATACCATCGTCGTTATGAAGTTTGGTGTCATTCAACAAATTGACGAACCACAAAAGGTATATGAAGAACCAGCCAACTTATTCGTTGCTAAGTTCTTAGGCTCACCTGCTATTAACGTCTTTGATGGCGAAATTAAAGGTGGAAAATTATATTTAAACGGAAAAGAATTCGATAAGGATCCTTGCTATAAGAAACCATATGTAGGTGTTATCGAAGAAGAAGTTGAAAAAGAACTTGATTCTGGTGAAGTCGCTAAAGTGAAAGAATCCAGAGAAGTTACTTTAGAAGATCGTAAGGTCAAAATCGCTATCCGTCCTGAATCATTCAGCTATGATGACAAGAAAGGTCTTGTACCAGTTGATGTCTTACAAGTTGAAAACATCGGACGTGATATTAACGTTGTCGGACATATTTCCGAACAACCAGAAAATCACATTAAGGTCATTATTCCATCTGAACTTCGTGAAAAAATTCTTGGAAAGGCCCATTTGAATTTCCAACCAAAACGTTTCTACGTTTTCGAAGAAACCGGAGAAAGAATCAAATAATTATTTGTGATTAATTTATGACAAAAATCTTAAAGAAAGGAAGGAAATAGGAATGTCAGTAGAAACCGCTGAAGCAGTCAAAATGCCAGAGTTCGATGCAACTAAGGCACGTTTGATTTCCAAAAGACGTCGTTTAAGCCTCCCTCAATGGGCAAATGCTTGGATCGTCTTAATTCCAGCAATGATTTTCTTGGTCCTATTCATGTTCTATCCGATTTTGAATACATTCTTGATGGCTTTCATTCAAGACTTCGATTTCGGTAAAGGCGCAGGAAGCTTTGCTTTAGGCAACTTCTTTATCTCGCTTTCGAACGCAAGAAAGGTTCACCAGACATTTGGTTTTGAAAACTTTAGATTAGTTTTGACTGATGATGTATTCCCAAGAACTATTCTTAATACATTAACATTGGTTGTTATCGAAGTTCCTCTTACCATTATTGTCGCATTGCTGATCGCTACATTTCTTAACTCAATTAAAGCTCTCAAAGGCTTATTCCAAACCATCTTCTTCTTACCATACGTCACAAACTCTATCGCTTTAGGTCTTGTCTTTACGATGTTATTCTCCACGGGTGAGGGTGGTATCGTGAACATGTTCTTAATGAAAGTGTTTGGTATGAAAGAACCTATTAACTGGTTAAAAACATTCGGTACAAGTGGTATTGAACCAGCAACTAGAGGACATCAATTAGTTGTTATCGTTACCTCTGCCGTATGGAATGGTATTGCCTTTAAGATTCTCGTCTTCTTGTCAGGTTTAGCCACAATTGATAAACAGTATTATGATGCTGCTAAGATTGATGGTTCATCAAACTTCACAATTTGGCGCAGAATTACACTCCCATTACTCAGTCCTCAAATTCTCTACATCACAATTACATCGTTCATCGGTGCATTCAAGATGTACACAGGTGTTATGTCAGTCTACTCATCTATCGCTGGCTCAATGAACGCCTCATACTACTTCGGTGGTGAGAAAGGTGAAGACTGGATGCCAATCGTTGGTTGGATTTATCGTATTTTAGGCACACAAACAAATACCTCTAAAGGTGTTGCTGCTGCCGGATCTTTAATCCTCCTCGGCATTATCTTATTTATTACTCTCGTACAATTTGCTGTTAGCAAAAAGAGAGTTCACTATTAGAAAGGAGGAAATAAAATGGCTGAACATGCTATGTACTTCGCCGATAAAGGCGCTCTCATTAGATACAGAACCAAAACCATTATTCTTAGAACATTGGTTTACTTGTTCTTAACAGTGTTTGCATTATTTATGCTTCTTCCTTTCGTATTCATGATTGTTGCTTCGTTTATTAAAGCCGAAGCATTCCAAGAATTCACAACAAGAGCAGATTTCTCTCAACTCGGATTTACGAACTGGACATTTGATAACTATGCTCAAGTCTTCGCAGATCACTATACAGACTCTCTTGGTCACGTATTACCACGTCCATCGTTTGGACATTACTTCCTCAACACATTTATCGTGGCAATCGGATCAACTGCAGTTACAGTTGTTACTGCTGTTCTTGCTGCCTTTGCGTTCGCAAGACTTGAATTCAAAGGAAAGAACTTATTGTTCACACTCTTACTCGCCACAATGATGATTCCTGGCGAAATGATGGTTATTACTAACTATCAAACAACAATTCAAATCGGATGGACCAACACCTTCGCAGCCTTGATTCTTGTTCATGGTGTTTCTGTCTTCTATATCTTCTATTTAAGACAAACATTCCAACAAATTCCTAATGAACTTTATCTCGCTGCCAAAGTTGATGGTGTCAACGATATTGGATACTTATTCAAAGTTATGATTCCAATTGCTATGCCAACAATCACAACAATCATTATTCTTACACTTATGGGTTCATGGAACTCCTTCGTGTGGCCTAACCTTGTTGCTAATGGTAACTGGAAATATAACGCTAACTATTCTATGAAACTTGTTTCCAACGGACTTATGTCCTTGTTCGGACAACAAGCTAGTGGAGCCGCCGATGGTGGAGACACAATCAAGATTGCAGGATCAATGGTTGTTACCGCTCCTCTATTCGTCTTCTTCATTATTTTCCATAAGTACATTATGCGCGGCGTATCACGCTCAGGTATTAAAGGATAATAAAAAGAAAGGATTTATTTATGAAAAAATCAAAATTGATTGCTACCGCGTTCGTTGGAGTGCTCTCTGCAGGTGCTCTTGCTGGCTGTGGTAAGAAAGGTGACCTCATGATGTGGACCGGTTTCGGTTCTTCATATTCCGTCGCCTTAAGAGATGTTCTTGATCAATACACTGCAGCGACCGGTGTCAGTGTTGACCACGAATCTCAATCAGGTTATCCAAACCTCCAAAACAATATCAATAACTCAATCGCAACCGAGTCATTCCCAAATATTGCTAATGGTTATCCTGATCACTTTGCTGGATATATTTCCAACGATATTCAAGTACCTCTTGATTCCTACATTGAAGCTTACAACGAGAGTCATGCTGATTTATTAGCAGAAAGAGGCATCTCAAATATTCTTGATGATTTCTATCCAGAATACATGACCGAAAACCAAACTCTTGCATATGATGACGCAGGTAAAGGTATCACCTATGGTCTTCCATTTAACAAATCAACAGAAGTCTTAGGTTACAATAACTTCTTCGTCCAATATGCTCAATCTATCGATCCATCTCTTAGAGTCCCTAAGACATGGGAAGAAGTTCAAGTAGATGGTCCAAAATATCGTGCAATCATGGATACACTTGCTCAAAAACACGATGACGAATCAGTCACCGCTGGTAAGTGGTTATTCGGTAAACTCGATATGAGAGAAGAAAGTGTTACTGGTCTTCCACCAGGCACACTCGTCCAACCAGGCACATTCCGTGTCGTTGATGCTCAATATGATGAAAGTGGCGCTGAAAAAGATGCCAAGAGCTATGCTCAAGAAGGTGAATCCCTCTTAATTAGCTGTGCTAAAGTTGATATGGGTTACTTCCGTGTCTTCTCATGGGATAGTGCTGATAACATGTTCATTACTATTGTCCGTCAATGGGGTGGACAATACACCAAATATGACAAGGACGATATCGTCTTTGGTCACGGCTGGGCAAGATTCTATGATGATGATGTTAAAGCCAAGACAAAAGAAGCATTAGAATACTTCTGCGATCTTTACACAGATAAGACCTTTGGTCTTCCATCAGACTTATCTGCAACCGCATCCTACTCATCTGATTCATTCTTAGTCAATCAATGTATCTTCACCGTCTGTTCATCAGGTGGCCTAAGCTACAACATTAAAGAAGGTTTCGGACGTAGATTCCGCGTTGCTCCAATTCCTTATAAAGATGCTGATCATAAGTATGTTATCTCCCAAGGTACAAACTTAGCCGTCTTTGATCAAGGTGGAGAAGATAAGATTCAAAAATCATTCGATTTAATCATCGAACTCTGTACTGGCGATTATCAATCACAATGGGCTGTTGAAACTGGTTACTATCCAGCTGCTAAGTCCGCTGTTGTTGAAGGTTCACCATACTACAAGTTAATTCATGAAACTCAAGATACTGAAGTTAAGCTTGCTTACCAAGAATCTGCTAGAGTCAATGAAGAAAACTACATGAAAGAAAGCGAAAAATGGATTAAGTTCGTTGATCCAGGATTCGTCGGTTCATCAGTCATCCGTAACGAAGTTGGTACACTTCCAGGTATCGTCTTCCTTCACGGTAAGACTTCCATCGATGAAGAGCTTGCAAAAGCTTATTCACGTCTAAAAGGTTACGTTAAATAACCACTTTAAATGGCTGCACTCATTTTGGGTGCAGCCTTAAGTCGTTTATTTCAATATTTGTTCAAGTTAGCTAGTTGAATAAATGTTGTGATAATAAAATGAAAGGATTCATATGAAACTTACAAAACTCTTATTACTAAGTGCTGGTATGTTATCCGTTAGTGCCCTTGCATCATGTGGTACAAAGGATGAAAAAGCCGCCTTAGAAAAAGTAATGAAAGGTACAATCATTACTGAAAACGCAACAGGTGCTCCAGTTGTCTCTGGTACACCATCTGAACTTGATGGTTTTAAAAACACATGTTTAGATTTAACAACTGTTCAAATTAAAAACAAAAAGAACGTTAAGATTACATGGGAAGTTGTTTCTAACAAAGACAAAGTAAAATCACAAGCTAAATTAGATGACAACCACGATCGTTTGAAATTCAACTATGGTTCCCATGCTGAAGGTCATGACGATCAATATGAAACAACAGAAGTCGAACTTAAGGCTACTGGTAAATGTGGTGGTGCTAAACTCACCAAAAACTACAAAGTCGTCTTAAAACACAACAAGAATATCTACGATGCATTATCACTCGAAGAATTCTATGCTGCAGAAGGCGATCGTTATGCCATCCAAGATGAAGACTATGGTCTTCCAGGCAACCACGGACAACAATATAACTATGTTAAAGTCTCTGGTAAGTTAGAATATATGTCACCAGATGGTAACTGGGGTCTTCTCAGTGATGGTGATCACGTTGTTGAACTTTATCAATTAACAAAATCAACCGACTACGCAATGTGTGAAGTTGGTAAATACCTTGATGTTTATGGTTCCGTTTCTCAATACAAAGGTAATTTACAAGTCCAATACTGTAACTTTATCGAAGAAATGAGCGATCATAGCAGAATTCAAGCCATGACGGAATATGGTGAAATGCCTGAAGATATGAATACATCAGTCGCGTTCAATTCTGGCGTTATGAGCCGTATTGCAACTCTTTCAAACGTTGAAGTACTCAAATTCTTTGATAAGAACAATAACGAAAAAGCAGCTACTGATTTTGATGCTGGCGATCGTTTCGTTATTCAAGTCCAAAAAGGCGCAAAGAAATTCAACATCGCTTATGACTATCACGCAGCTAAAGGTGATGATACACTTACAGCAGCATTCAATAGCTTCATCAAAGGCTTATCAGCTGGCGATCACATCAATGTTAAAGGTACAATCAGATACAACATTGATGGTGACTTGGCAAAACCTGGTGGTGAATATCAACTTACACCATACTTTGCTGAACACTTAAGCAAATAATAATCTTTGATTAAAAATCGAACCCGTTAGAAATAATGGGTTCTTTTTTAATTGCAAGAATGAAACGATTAGTATATTATAGATAAGCCGATGCACCATTAGCTCAGCTGGTAGAGCAACTGACTCTTAATCAGTGGGTCGTGAGTTCGAATCCTACATGGTGCACCACTTAACAAATTTCCGCACTTTGTGCGGTTTTTTTGTTATCATATCAAAGATGAAAACATTTATTCTTCTTTCTGCTATCCCTGGAGCAGGTAAATCCACATGGGCTGAACAGTACCGTTTAACCCATAGACATGTTTTAGTTGTCTCTAGTGATGAAATAAGAAAAGAAATCACTGGTTTATATCAAAATTTTGAACATGAAAAGGAAGTGTGGGATCTCTTTTTTAAAAGAATCTTAGAGTATCGTGATAAGTATGATGATGTTACCGTTATTGCAGATTCTACAAACACTCAAAATAAATACAGGATGTTTTATGCTGAAAATGTCGTAGGTTTTGATAGAAAAGTATTAATTGAATTCAAAAAACCATTTGAGCAAATTCTTAAACAGAACAAAGAAAGAAATGAATCAAAGATTGTTCCTGAAAAGATACTTAAAGCAATGTGGGATTCTTATGAAGAACCTGATGATGAAGTAATTGATAATTTTGATGAATACATTGTGATCCATAAATGGTTTGATTCATCAAAGGTAAAACAATCATTCCATTATAATCCTTAGAAAGATATATAATTAAATATATGAATAAAACGACTGCTAAAAAATATTTATCCGCGATTAAAAACGCTAAGAAGAAATGCCTTACTAGCGAAGGTCTTTCTCGTTTGATCGGTATTTATCCAGAAATTATCAATGAACAACTATCTTTCTTTGAGCCAATGCTTGCAATGGATACTTCCTATAACCTAAAGGATTTAATTCCTACCATTGAAGAGTACATTGAAAAAGAAGAGGCTGTTAAAGTTAAGAAAGCCAAATTTGAAGCCAAAAAACACGCTTCTAAATATAAAGGTGTCTCTGATTTCGTTTATCAAAAGCTCACAGTCGGAGGCTTAGTCAATAGAAATGCCTCCTTAAATGAGGCTGAACTAAAGGTTCTCCGTAAGCTCGTAAATGAAGAGTTAGAGGCCCTAAAAAAGCAATAATTCATAAAAATTATCATGAAATCGGTTTCAATGCCGATTTTTTTATTGAAACTATGCATTTTGCTACTTATAATAATTTTGTAAAAATTAAGGAGTTTTTATAATGGAAATTAAAAAATCATTCCTCTCGGTTGATGGTAATACTGCCGCTGCTATTGGTAGCTATTATTTTACTGAAGTAGCTGGTATTTATCCTATTACCCCATCCTCCCCAATGGCTGAATTAGTTGATGTCTATGCCTCCCAAGGTAAGAAAAACTTATTTGGCACCCCTGTTAAAGTTGTTGAAATGCAATCTGAAGCTGGCGCATCTGGTACAGTCCATGGTGCTCTTCAAGCTGGTGCACTTGCTACAACATATACAGCATCACAAGGTTTACTCTTAATGATTCCAAACCTCTATAAGTGGTGTGGTGAACTTCTTCCAGCAGTTTTACATGTCTCTGCAAGAAGCTTAGCAACACGTTCCTTATCAATCTTTGGTGATCATCAAGATATTTATGCTTGCCGTCAAACAGGCGCAACAATGTTATGCGCTCACTCCGTTCAAGAAATCGCAGATCTTGCTCCAATTGCTCACTTAATCGCAATCGAATCAAGCACACCTGTCTTACACTTCTTTGATGGATTTAGAACTTCTCACGAAATTCAAAATGTCGAGTTCCTTGATGAAGAAGTTTATCGCAAACTCCTTCCAATGGATAAGGTTGAAGAATTTAGAGCACGCGCTTTAAACCCACACACTCACGCCGTTACACGTGGTGGTGCTGAAAACGATGACGTTTACTTCCAAGGTCGTGAAGCTCAAAACGAGCACTATAACAACGTTATAGCAATTACAGAAAAATACTTAAAGAAAGTAAGCAAACTCACAGGACGTAACTATGCTCCATTCACCTACTATGGTGATCCAAAGGCTAAATTCGTTATCGTTGCTATGGGTTCAATTACTGAAACAACAATTGAAGTTATCGATCAACTTGCAAAAGAAGGTCGTTCAGTTGGTCTTGTTAAGGTTCACTTATATCGTCCGTTCTCTGCAGCTCATTTATCCAAAGCTCTTCCAAGAAGCGCCAAACGCGTCGCTGTCTTAGATAGAACAAAAGAAATGGGTGCTGCTGGTGAACCACTCTACCTCGATGTCGTTGCCGCTTTAAAACAAGTTGGTAGAAAGAACGTCGAAGTCTATGGTGGACGTTATGGTCTATCTAGCAAAGACACACAACCAAAACATGTTAAATCAGTCTATGACTTCCTTGAAGGAAAGCCATTCCATAACTTCACAGTTGGAATTAACGATGATATCACACATTTATCAATCCCAGTTGATGAATCATTCCATATTAAAGGTGATTACACATCCTGCTTATTCTACGGTTTAGGTAGTGATGGTACAGTCTCCGCTAATAAATCATCAATTAAGATCATTGGTGATGCTACACATCAATATGCTCAAGCATACTTCCAATATGACTCAAGAAAAGCTGGTGGTGTCACTCGTTCACACTTAAGATTTGGTCATTCACCAATCCGTTCTACATATTATGTAGAGAACGCTGACTTCATCTCCTGCTCACTTGATACATACGTTCTTAAATTCGATATGATTAAGAACTTAAAACAAGGTGGAACATTCCTCCTCAATACCGATATGAGCGATGAGCAACTTGTTAAAGCTCTTCCAAATCGTGTTAAACATCAAATGGCTGAAAAGAAGATTAAATTCTATGTCATCGATGCTAACAAGATTGCTGCTGAAATCGGTATGGGAAGACACACAAATACAATTCTTCAAGCTTCATTCTTCTATCTTAACCAAGGTATTATGCCTTACTCTGAAGCAAATGAATGGATGAAGAAATTTGCTAAGAAGACATATGCTAAGAAGGGTGAAGAAGTCGTCCAACTTAACTACAAAGCTATCGATGCCGGTACAGAAGGTCTCCGTGAAGTTAAAGTTGATCCAAAATGGATTGAACTTCCAGCAACACGTGTCCGCGAAATGACTGGCGATGAATACTTTGATTCATATGTTAACGTCATGGGTACACTTGATGGTGATACTCTCCCAGTTAGCAAATTCAAAGAATTTGAACTCCTTGATGGTACTATGAATAACGACGTTACATTTATGGAAAAACGTTCTATTGCAGACCGTGTTCCATTATGGAATAGCGCCGATTGTATCCAATGTAATAACTGTGCATTCGTTTGCCCACACGCAACAATTAGACCGTTCTTACTTAATGATGAAGAACTTGCAAAAGCTCCTGAAATCGTTAAGAAAGATGTTCTTCCAGCAATGGGTGTTGCAGGACATAAATACCGCTTACAAATTTCTCCAAAGAACTGTGTCGGCTGTGGCCTCTGTGTCAGTGAATGTAATGCTAACAAGATTGGTAAGAAAGCCCTCACCATGGTTGAAGCCAAATCACAATTCGATCAAGAAGAAGGCGCTGATTACTTATTCAAACACGTTTCCTATAAAGCCGATAAACTTCCAGCTGCACTTCAAAACTCAGTTAAAGGCGTTGGCTTCTTAATGCCATATATGGAAATCTCCGGAGCATGTGCTGGTTGTGGTGAAACTCCATACTATCGCTTAGCTTCACAATTATTTGGTAAAGACATGCTTGTTGCGAATGCAACAGGATGTTCATCAATCTATTCAGGTAGTACACCTCTTACCCCATTCTGCACAGATAAGAATGGTGAAGGTATTGCCTGGGCTAACTCCTTATTCGAAGATAACGCTGAATTTGGTTTTGGTATGAGAGCAGCCACAAACTATCGCTTAGCTCAAATCGTTTCAATTCTTGAACCGGCCTTATCTCGTAGAGGTGTTTCAAAAGATCTTAAAGCTGCTATTCGTCAATATCTTGCAAACATCAAGAATAAAGAAGAAGCACGCAAGATTATTCCAGAACTCGTTAAGCTCGTTAAAGAAAGCAAAGATAAACAAGTCAAAGCTGTCTTAGCTTACGAAAGAGACTTACTTGATAAGTCTGTATGGATTATCGGTGGTGACGGATGGAGCTACGATATTGGTTACGGTGGTCTTGATCATGTTCTTGCTAACGATGAAGACGTTAATGTCATGGTCTTAGATACCGAAGTCTACTCCAATACCGGTGGTCAATCATCTAAATCATCACAAACAGGTAGTATTGCCAAGTTTACAGCTTCTGGTAAGACTGGTGAAAAGAAGAACCTTGCCCTTATCGCTATGAGCTATGGACATGTCTATGTTGCTCAAATCAGCTTAGGTGCAAATCCTGCTAAAGCCATTCAAGCCATGAAAGAAGCTGAAAGCTATAATGGACCATCACTCATCATTTGCTACGCACCATGTGCCAACCACGGTATTAAAGGTGGCTTATCAAATGCTATGAAAGTCGAGAAGAAAGCCGTTGATTGCGGTTACTTCACATGCTTCCGTTATGATCCACGTAATCTTGCTGAAGGTAAACCAGCTCTTACACTCGACTGCAAAGAGCCAGACTTCTCCAAATTCCGTGAATTCGTCATGGGTGAAACAAGATTCTCACAACTTCCAGTTGTCAACCCAGCTCACGCTGAAGAACTCCTTCAAAAGAGTGAACGTTGCGCTAAGGAACGTTGGGAAAGAATCAAAAAATTCGGTTTATAATCTGAATTAAAATAAAGGCTCTGGGTCAATTCCTAGAGCTTTTTGTATACAAATGGTCGGGACAAAGGGATTTGAACCCTTGACCTCTTCCTCCCTAAGGAAGCGCGATACCAAGCTACGCTATGTCCCGAATGCATATATTGTAGCAAAAATGCATCCTAGTAGTTATATTTTGTTATTTGTGATAAAATCACACTAACTATGGAAAACAAATCAATAATAGTTAAAGGCGCAAAAGAAAATAACCTTAAAAATATCGATGTGACAATTCCTAAGTACGCATTGACTGTTTTTACAGGTCTTTCTGGATGTGGTAAAACCACTTTAGCGTTTGACACTATTTTCGCTGAAGGACAAAGAAGATTCGTAGAATCACTTTCTAGTTATGCTCGTCAATTCCTTGGTGGAATGGAAAAGCCTAACGTTGAATCTATTGAAGGTCTTTCTCCTGCAATTAGTATTGATCAAAAGACAACATCTCATAACCCACGTTCCACAGTTGGAACCGTTACTGAGATATATGATTACCTTCGTCTACTATATACCCATATAGGTGTCCCATATTGTCCTAAACATGGTGATCCAATTGTGGCATTTTCTCCATCTAAGATGGCAGATATCGCAATGGAATATCCTGAAGGCACAAAGCTACATATCCTTTCTCCAGTAGTGAGAAATGAAAAAGGCACTCAAAAAGATGAGTTATTCCATATTAAACAACAAGGTTTTGAACGTGTTCGCATTGATGGAGAAATATATCGCATTGATGAAGCACCTCAACTAGATAAAAATAAACGTCATAACGTTGATATCGTTGTAGATAGAATCGTTGTTAAAGACGGAGTGAAAAATAGAATATCTGAAGACTGTGAACTTGCTTGCAATCATTCACGTGGATATTGTGTTTTCTTAACCGACAAAGAAGAAAGACTTTTCTCTGAACATCATTCATGTCCAAAGTGTGGTTTTTCTGTTCCTAAACTTGAACCACGTTTCTTCTCATTTAATGCTCCTTTAGGATGCTGCCCAGATTGCCATGGTATTGGTATTAAAAGAGAAGCAGCTAGAGACTTACTTGTTCCTGATGATTCTTTATCAATCAATCAAGGTGCAATTAGATGGTTTAAAAACATCGTTGGTTCTAAGAATATTGAATGGCAAGAATTTGACTATCTTTGTAAGCAATACAAAATTGATATGAATAAGCCATTCAGAGAATTAACCGATAAAGAAAAAGACATTGTCTTTATTGGTTCAGACAAGCCATTCAGTTATGAAATCACATCTGTAAATGGAAATGTGATGCATAGGAATGGTTATATTGAAGGCATCAAGACTAGAATTGATCGCCTTTATGGAGACACTAATAGTGAAATGATGAGGGGCATATATGAATTTTATATGCGTGATAGTGAATGTACGACATGTCACGGTTCTAGACTTAACGAAGCAGCCTTATCAGTTAAAGTTAATGGTCTAAATATTTATGAAGCCACATGTTTATCCATTGAAGAACTTCAAAAATGGATTGAAGATACAAGAAGTAAACTTACTCCAACACAATTAGAAATCACTAGACTCATTGTTAAAGAAATATCTTCAAGAGTTAAGTTCCTTGTGGATGTTGGATTAAACTATCTAACTCTTTCGCGTATGGCTATGACCCTTAGTGGTGGAGAATCACAACGTATTAGATTAGCCACTCAAATTGGAAGCAATCTTTCAGGTATTTTATATGTTCTTGATGAACCAAGCATTGGCTTACATCAAAAGGATAACGATAAACTTATTGGCACCTTAAAAGAAATGGTGGAACTTGGAAACACACTTATTGTTGTTGAACACGATGAAGACACAATGAGAGCGGCTGATTATCTTGTAGATATCGGTCCAGGTGCTGGTGTCCATGGTGGTGAAATTGTCGCCACTGGTTCAGTTAAAGATTTAGAAAATGAACCACGTTCAATTACTGGTCAATACCTTTCAGGGAAGAAGAAAATTGAAGTTCCGCCTGAAAGAAGAAAAGGTAACGGAAAAAGCATCACAATCAAGGGCGCAGAGAAAAACAATCTTAAAAAGATTGATGTCTCAATTCCTTTAGGTACATTTACCGTTGTTAGTGGTGTCTCTGGAAGTGGGAAATCATCATTAGTTAATCAAACTTTATATCCTGCTATCAAGAAACAATTGGGTTCTGAAGAGGATGATATTATTCCAGGAAAATATAAAGAAATGCTTGGCCTAGAAAACATCGATAAAGTTATCACAATTGACCAAGATCCTATTGGAAGAACTCCAAGAAGTAACCCTGCTACATATGTAGGATTGTTTGATGAAATCCGCGCCGTATTTGCAGAAACAATAGATGCTAAAACTAGAGGATATGATAAAGGTAGATTCTCCTTTAACGTTCCAGGTGGAAGATGCGAAGCTTGCCAAGGTGCAGGTGTCATGTGCATTCCAATGAACTTTCTACCAGATGTTTACGTTAAATGTGATCAATGTCATGGACATAGATATAACGAATCAACACTAGAAGTCACATACAAAGGCAAAAACATCTTTGAAGTTCTTGAGATGACAGTTGAAGAAGCACTTAAATTCTTTGAGGCACGTCCAAAACTCGCTAGAAAACTTCAAACCCTATACGATGTTGGTCTTGGCTACATTAAGCTTGGCCAACAAGCCACAACTCTTTCTGGCGGTGAAGCTCAAAGAATTAAACTTGCCTATGAACTTCAAAAACGTCCAACAGGAAAAACTTTATTTATATTAGATGAACCTACAACCGGTCTACACACCGATGACGTTAAACGTCTAATCACAGTTCTTCAAAGAATTGTTGATCACGGAGATACGGTTTTAGTTATTGAACATAACTTAGATGTTATTAAAGTTGCTGATTATATTATTGATTTAGGCCCTGAAGGTGGTAATCGTGGTGGTCAAGTTATCGCTACTGGAACACCAGAGGAAGTCGCAAAGAATCCTAAGTCATATACTGGTCAATATTTAAAAAGGATTTTAAAGATATAGCTTTTTGCTATACTTAAGTTACTATGGGAATTGCATTACTTGTTATTGGATTAGTCATCGGAGTAGGATGCTTCGGGTTTTTAATCTATAAATTAGTGAGATTTTGTAAAGCCTCACCTTTAGGTGGGGTTACACCAAAGGTATTTGGCTTAGATAGATTTCTTTTCATTGCTTTAGTAGCTGCTACTGGAGTAGGAACTATTCTTTCAAGCTATGGAATAGTGTTTATCAAACAATTTACACTTTCAATTGGTGAACATCTCCTCCTAGCTTTTGGTTCATATTTATTTGGCACATTTGTGTCTTTGTTTACATCTTCATTTACGATGTATTACTATCGTCCAGATTTAGATGCTAAGCAAAGAAAGATATCACGTGTCTTAACATTTGCCGCAATTCCATTTATGGTGGCAGGCCTATGGATGTTAACAGATGCATTTGCTGCACATGCCGCATATCCACTTGTTAACGCTCTCTCATTCACAAAAGGTCTTGTCTATGATGATGGTGATGCTGGCTTCACAATTAAGTTCTACGGAATATTAATTGTCACAGGTGCTGCTATTAGCTATTTCATTTCTGATCACTATTTCTTTAAGAAATATGAAAAGCATGGATTATTAGATGGATGTCTACTTGTAGCATTCCCAGCCGGTATTATTGGCGGAAGACTTTGGTATTGTCTTATCCTTGAACCAGGAACAAATATCTTTGCAATTAGAGATGGTGGTATGGCCATTCAAGGTGGTGCTTTGTTAGGCATTATTGCTGGTGTAGCATACATGCTTATCTTTAGAAGATATATTAATATCCGTTGGGCAATGGATATCATTATTCCAACTATTCTTATTGCTCAAGTCATGGGTAGATGGGGCAATTTCTTCAATCAAGAAGTTTATGGTGCGGTTACTAATCAATCTTCATATTGGTGGTTACCAAAGATGGTTCAAAATAACATGATTATCTTTGGTGAATTCCGCGTGCCTTTGTTCTTCATCGAAGGAGTAATTAACTTAGCTGGATATTTCATCATTAGATACGCTGTTGGAAAAGGTTTAAAGAAATTCTTAGCATTAGGCGATATATCTATGTGCTACTTAATTTGGTATGGCCTTGTCCGTGTCGCCTTAGAAAGACTACGTGATGGTGAATTTGAATACCAAAACTCCTGGATTACCGCTTTAGTATTTATCGGTATTGGTGTCTTAGGAATTGTTGGCTTCCACGTCTATGATTTAATTCGTAAGAAAAAAGGATTACCACCAAAGAATTTAGAAACAATTTAAATGTATAAATTAATACTGTTTGATTTTGATGGAACATTACTTGATAGTGACCAAATGCTCGTGGTCACTTTTAAGCAATTATATGAGAAATATAAGCCAGATTTTCATCCTAGCGATGATTACATCTTAAAATTTTCTGGACCTCAGATTGTAGATACTCTCAAACAGGAATTCCCAGATCTAGATCAAAAGATGATGTTTGATGAATGGGTTAAATATTCAACTGAGAATTACATTAAAACAACAAAGCTATTCCCTTATGTTAAGGAAATGCTCGTAAGTTTCAAAAAGAATCATGTTAAATATGGACTAATCACATCTAAAGCTAGAGCCGCAACCGATTTTGCTATTAAGCTTGTTGGGTTAGATGGTTTGTTAGATTTTTCAATTACTGCATCTGAAGTTAATAACTTCAAACCAGATCCTGAAGGCATATTCCTTGCAATGAAACATTTCAATGTTTTAAATAAAGAAGAAGTTTTGTATGTCGGAGATGGTATCTATGATTACGAAACTGCAAAAAATGCTGGAGTGAAATTTGGATATGTTACATTCTCTCCACGTAAACTTGATCCAAATAGTAAAATAGATGTGTTAATTCACTCGTTCAAAGAATTTGAAAAGGAGATCATCAATGAAAAATTATGACATTGTTGTTATTGGTGCTGGCATTGCCGGCTTAACATCCGCAATTTATCTAAAAAGAGCAAACGCAAACTTTGCCATTTTAGAGTCAGGTAAAGTTGGTGGTCAACTTTCCAACCTTAAAGAAGTCGAAAACTATCCTGGCTTTCCAAAAACTAGTGGTGAAGCAATCCTCTCTTCTTTAGAAGAACAAGTAAAAGAACTTGGTATTAATATCGAAAAAGGAAGCGTTCAAACAATCCTTAAAGACCAAGTTGGTTTTAGAGTAGTTTCTGATTTTGAATCATATCTATGCAAAGCCGTTATTGTTGCCACAGGTATTTCACGTAACCAAATTAAACTTGAAGGTGAAAGCGAATTCCTTGGAAGAGGCGTTTCCTATTGTGCTACTTGTGATGGTAGTTTCTTTAAGAATGATGATGTGGTGGTCTACGGAAACAATCACGTCGCAATTGAAGAAGCACTATATTTATCTAACCTTGTTAAAACCCTCTACTTAGTAGTTGATGGAGAAAAACTTGTCGGTGAAGAAGCAGAAAAACTTCTTTCTCTTTCAAAAGTTAAGCCATATATCAATCACAAGATTCAAAAGATCAGTGGCGATATGTTTGGTGTTAGTGATGTCACACTTGATGACGGAACAGTTATCAACGTCCATGGAGTATTCCCATTTACTGGTAGTAAATCATCAGCAGATTTCTTAAGAAATCTAAATCCATCAATGAACGGTAATTTCATTGTCACAGATGAAAATATGAAGACAAATATTGATGGTTTGTATGCAATCGGAGATGTCCGTCAAAAAGGACTTAGACAGCTTGTTACAGCAGCTTCCGATGGAGCAATTGCAGCATTAGATGCAAACAAATATGTAAAGAACAAATAGAATATTTTGTTCACTCATAGTAGTATAAATGTATGATTAATCTCGTTATTATTTCTGGAGTTCATGGAGCAGGTAAGACAGTCGCCTTATCCTCTTTTGAAGAAAACGGTTATGTCATCGTTGATAACATTCCTCATGTTTTGCTTGATGACTTTTTTAAATCATTGATTGATGGTAAATATAAAAAAGTCGCTTTATCCATTCCTCTAGAATATTGCCAAGAAGCATATGAATCTGCTAAGCAATTCAAAGAATTCAATATTACATTTTTAGGACTATATTGCTCTGAATCTGTTTTACTTGAAAGATATAAACTATCTCGTAGAGTCCATCCTTTAGAACACCAAGGATTATCTTTAGTAGAGGCCATTAAAAAAGATGATGAATTGATGTTAAAGATGAAAGAGAAATTTACTCATTTCATTGATACATCCAAAACATCACCGCAAGAGTTTAGAAAATATTTAAATGTTAATATCTTCTCTCCGAAGGAAAGAAAACTCACAGTTAATTTCATCTCTTTTGGCTATAAAAAGAGTGTTCCTCAAGATGTTGAAATTGTTTTTGATGCTAGACTTCTTCCAAATCCATTCTGGGTACCTGCTTTGAAAGAAAAGACAGGTTTAGATAAAGAAGTCGTAAATTACATCTTCTCTCGTAAAGAGACAGAAGAGTATTTAAAACACGTCACCGAATATCTTGATTTCTATCTTCCAAAACTTGAAGAAAGTGGAAAGAAATCTACCACAATTGGTATTGCCTGTAGTGGTGGTCAACATCGTTCAGTAGCAATAAGTGAATATTTGAAAAAGTATTATTCGAAACGATATAATACTAACGTTTCTCATAGGGATCTAAAGTAATATGCAAGCTAAAGTATCATTCACTCAAAAGGTAAAAGAGGAAGTTGTTTCCATCTCTTTTAGTGATGAACACTTACGTGCAATTCTCGCTGCATTTATTAAAATAAATGGTTCTTTAACAATCAACAATAAAAAAGAAGGCATCGCCTTAAAAACAGAAAACGCTAAGATTGCTAAATTCATTTATCATGCAATCGAAAAAGTCTATGGAGTTCCATGCCGTTTTACATACTCCAAGGCCATGAACTTTAAGAAGCGTTTATTCTATAACGTAGTTGTTGATGAAGCAGATTACATTATTTCCGATCTTGAAATCAACTTCCTTGATGGCAAGATTGCTAAAAGCATTGTTTCAAATGATGACTTAATTGCTGGATATATTTCTGGAGCATTCCTTGCAAGTGGCTCAGTTAATTCTCCAAAGAAATCTAACTACCATCTTGAAATTGCTTTAACAGACGCTAACTATGCTAAGTGGTTCTCAAAACTCTTCCTCAAATACAAAGGTGGAGAATTTAACGTTAAGATCATCAAACGTCGTAATCAACATGTTGTGTATTTAAAACGCAGTTCTCAAATCGTAGATTTCCTCATCCTCATTGGTGCGACAAATACAGCACTAGAGTTTGAGAATGTTCGTATTAGTAGAGACTTCTCTAACATCGGTAATAGACTTAACAATTTGGATGCCGCTAATTATTCAAAAACAACAAGTGCTGCTCAAAGACAAATTCATGATATTCAAGTCATAGACAAAGTCTTTGGTATCGATAACATCAAAAATGAGAAGCAAAGAGAACTCATGAAACTAAGACTTACAAGTGATGATCTTTCTTTACAAGAAATGGCGGCGAGATTAAGTGAAGTTTTAGGCAAAGAAGTATCACGTAGTAATATTAATCACCTCTTCAGAGCAATCCACGCTCAAGCAGTCCAATACGAGGAAACTTACAATGAAAGTGTCTCAAGTTCTAGGAAAGAGAATTGAGTATCTTCGTAAATCAAAAGGCTGGTCGCAGTTAGAACTTGCTTTAGAAAGTGAAGTTAACAAAAATTATCTTTGTGATTTAGAAAAAGGACGTCGCAATCCATCACTAGAAATACTGGAGAGAATTGCTGATGCACTAAACATAAGTTTAGAAGAACTCTTCAAAGGTGTTCATTCAATTCCAGAAATCTAGCCCACATGGGCTTTTTTCTTTGTAAAGAAAGCACTTTCACAACAAAAATATATTGTATAAGTCCAAGTATTATATATAATAATATCATCAAAATATTAAAGGAGGACATTTATATATGTCAGTCAAAGTTGCAATTAATGGATTTGGACGTATCGGCCGTTTGGCATTCCGTCAAATGTTTGGTGCAGAAGGTTATGAAATCGTCGCAATCAACGATTTAACTTCCCCAAAGATGCTCGCCAATCTATTAAAATATGACACCGCTCAAGGTGGATATGCTGGTTTCTATGGTGAAGCCCGTCATACAGTCTCGAGCAAAGAACCAGTCTTAGCAGAAGACGGAAAGACAATCGTCACTCCAGGTTCAATCACAGTTGACGGAAAAGAAATCACCATCTATGCTGAACCAAAAGCCGAAAACCTCCCATGGGGAAAACTCGGTGTTGATGTTGTCTTAGAATGTACAGGTTTCTACACAAGCCGTGAAAAATCACTCGCTCACATTAAAGCCGGTGCACGTAAAGTCGTCATCTCTGCTCCAGCAGGTAAAGATTTACCAACCATCGTCTATGGCGTTAACGAAAAGACACTTAAAGCCAGTGATGATGTCATCTCAGCTGCAAGCTGCACAACCAACTGCTTAGCCCCAATGGCAAAAGCTCTCAATGATTTAGCTCCAATTAAATCAGGCATCATGAGCACAATTCACGCTTACACTGGTGACCAAATGATTCTTGATGGTCCACACAGAAAAGGTGACTTACGTAGAGCCCGTGCCGGTGCTGCGAACATCGTTCCAAACAGCACAGGTGCTGCTAAAGCTATCGGCTTAGTTATTCCAGAACTCAATGGCAAACTCATTGGTTCCGCTCAACGTGTCCCAGTTGCTACTGGTTCCACAACAATCTTAACAGCCGTTGTTAAAGGTAAAGATGTCACAGCTGAAGGCATCAATGCTGCTATGAAGGTTGCTGCTAACCAATCCTTCGGTTACAACGAAGATCAAATCGTTTCCTCCGACGTTATCGGTATGAGATTCGGTTCCTTATTCGATGCTACACAAACAATGGTTAGCAAAATCGCTGATGATTTATATGAAGTCCAAGTCGTCTCTTGGTATGACAACGAAAACTCCTATACATCACAAATGGTCCGCACCATCAAATACTTTGCGGAAAAGTGCTAATTAACTCAATAGAGTTCAATTAACCCATAGAAAAATATACGGCACCTGTGTACTATGGGTGCCGTTATTATTGAAATAAAGGAGAATTTAACTATGTTAACAGTTAAAGAAATGAACAATCTTCAAGGCAAACGTGTGATTGTTCGTGTTGACTTCAACGTCCCACTCAAGAGTGGTGAAATCCGCGATGACAACAGAATCGTTGCCGCCTTGCCAACCATCAAGGAATTAATTGCTAAAGGTGCTAGAGTTGTCTTAATGTCCCATTTAGGCAAAGTCAAACACAAATTAGCCCAAGAAGATCCAGAAAAATTTGCCAAACAAATCAAAGATGGTAACTTAGAACCAGTTGCTAAACGTTTAGGCGAATTATTAAATCAACCAGTCGTGTTTGTTCCTGAAACACGTGGTGAAAACTTAACAAACGCTGTCAACGCTTTAAAAGATGGCGAAGTGTTATTAATGCAAAATACCCGTTATGAAAAGGGTGAAGAAAAGAACGATCCTGAATTAGCCAAGATCTGGGCTGCTTTAGGCGATGCATTCGTCATGGATGCCTTCGGTTCCGCTCATAGAGCTCACGCCTCCACATACGGTATCCCAGAAATCTTAAAAGGCGAAGGTAAACCAGTCGCTGTTGGTTACCTCGTTGAAAAAGAAGTCGCTAACTTAACAAGATGTGTTGATGTTAAAGACGAAGACCGTCCATACGTCGCTATCTTAGGTGGCTTAAAAGTTTCCGATAAGATTAAAGTTATCGAATCCTTATTAAATAAGTGTGATAAAGTCCTCATCGGTGGTGCTATGGCATTCACATTCTTAAGAGCTTTAGGTCACACAACTGGCAATTCCCCAGTGGAAGAAGACCAATTAGAATACGCCAAGAACTGCTATGTCAAAGCGAATGGCAAAATCGTCTTACCAGTTGACTCCGTCATCGGTGATGCTTTCGACCCAGCAGAAAGAACAACAGTCGAAACTGTTCAATCTGGTGAAATTCCAGAAGGTTTCCAAGGCTTAGACATCGGTCCAAAGACCAGAGAACTCTTCGCTAACGAAATCGCCAAAGCCAGAATGATTTTCTGGAACGGCCCAAGTGGTGTCTTCGAACAAGATGAATTCCAAAAAGGTACATTAGCCATTTGTGAAGCTATCGCTAAAAACGACAAAGCCTTCACTGTCTGTGGTGGTGGTGACTCCGCCGCTGCTGTCAAACAATTCGGCTATAAAGACAAATTCTCTCACGTTTCCACAGGTGGCGGTGCTTCCTTAGAAATGATTGAAAACGATGGCCACTTACCAGGCATCGACGTGGTTAGATAATTATGAGAAGAAAATTATTATTAGGTAACTGGAAGATGAACAAACTCGCTAGCGAAGCTAAAGAGTTTGCTATCGCTTCCCGTGACTTAGCTAAAAAAGCTGAAGCTAACAACATCGACTTAGGTGTTGCTCCAACATACCTTTCCTTAGCCGCGGTTAAAGAAAACGCTGCTAAAGAAATGATCGTGGCCGCTCAAAACGTCCACTTCAACGACCACGGTGCATTTACTGGTGAAGTTTCTATCCCAATGCTCAAAGAATTCGGTATTGACTGGGTCTTAATCGGTCATAGCGAAAGAAGAACATACGATAACGAAACAAACGAAAAATGTAATGCCAAAATCAAAGCCTTAATCGCTAATGATATGGTGCCAGTTTACTGCGTTGGTGAAACTCTCGAACAATTCGAAGCTAACCAAACAAAAGCCGTTGTCGGTGAACAAGTTCGCGTTGGTTTAAAAGAATTAACCTCCGAACAAGTCAAAAATTTAGTCGTTGCTTATGAACCAGTTTGGTCCATTGGTACTGGCAAAAACGCTTCTACAGAAATCGCAGAGGATGTCTGCAAATTCATTCGTGATGTCTTAAGAGAATTATTCGGTGATGTCGCTGATGAAATCAGAGTCTTGTACGGTGGTTCCGTGAAACCAGAAAACATCAAAGCATACCTTTCTTGCCCAGATGTTGATGGTGGCTTAGTTGGTGGTGCTTCCTTAAAGATTGATTCTTACGAAGCATTATTAACAAACATTCTTTAATAAATGGCTACTTATAGTAACGACAATTCCCAAGTTGTTTACGATTTTTCAAGTAAGCAAACCAAAGGTGCTTTCTTAACAAAAGTCTTTGGTATGATGTTTGTCCTGTTACTCATCACCACTGTGGTGGCAGCAGGCCTCGGTTACGGCTCCCAATATTTCTTGGAACAAGCCGTTAACGCGGATAACGGACAACTTGTCACAAACATCGTTTATGGTTTAGTCGGAACATTAATTGTTTCCGCGATTGCCTTACTTATCATGTCGTTTGTCTTACCAATCACTTATTTAAGAGGCAGACATAATATCCTCGTTCCACTAATGATTTATGTGGTCTTAATGGGGATTATGCTCTCAACATTTACATTCCTCTTTGATTGGGTGATTCTTGTTGAGGCATTTGGCATTACGACAGTCATCTTCGGTGTGATGGCCTTATTAGGCTATCTAAGCAAAGGAAGACTCGCTGGTATAGGCTTTATCCTACTAGGTCTATTAATCGGCGCTTTAGCCCTTTCTTTAGTGAATTACCTGATGATTATGTTCGGTGGTGTTAAACAAGGCAATGTGACTCTATCTTGGATTGTCTCATTATTAATCTTCGGTTTCTTAATGCTCGTCACCTTATATGACGTCAACCGTATTAAGAGAATTGCCGAATCAGGAGCGGGCACAAATAACAATTTAGTTTATTACTGCGCCTTCATCCTTTTTACAGATTTCATCTCTATCTTAATTAGAGTGATCTACTACCTAGCGATTTTTACTAGAAGAAGATAAAAAACAAACTATAAAAGAGGGGTGCTTAGCATCTCTCTTTTTTATTTTATTGCTCAAAAGAATAAAAATAACTTTATCTTCAAGCCTTTTTAAGGGAAGATAAATAGTAGATTTACTTTGAATGATATCTCCAGAAAGGAATTATTTATGAAAAAGTCTCTTCTTTTATTTTCCATGATTGCCGCTTTATGCGTTACTGGCTGTAGTGGTGCTTCAACAAGTGAAAAATCACAAGGTACAAATGAACCAAGTGAAAGCTCAAATGTTGATCCAGTTAATCCATCATCAAGTAAAAATGATGAATCTTCCAATAGTTCTAGTTCATCTTCTCAACCTGCCGCTCCTAAAGAAGAAGTGAAAAACGATAACTTTACTCTTCTTAAACCAAATAATCTATCTTCCATGAGCAATAACTGTAAGCAATATGTCGATGATATGCGTACTCAACAAAGAAAGCTCATTCAAGAAAAAGGCACTCAAGCGGATTATTACTTAAATGATTTATATGGTACTGCTGGCGTTGACCTCACCAAAGGTGTTTTACCAAGCACTCGTGATTATCAAGACAACACAGGTGGCTATCGTGATGGCACCACAGAGAACAACTATTTAGATCCTATCGGTGCGGATTACACCAAAGGTGAAAAGAGTGATGAATCTAAAGGTATTGAAATCGAATTCACACCTGCTGATGCTTTAAAGAACAAACAATACACAATTACTTATAGTCAAAAGGAAGATTTCTCTGATGCGAAATCATTTAATTCCAATGACACTAAAGTGTATCTCAAAAACCTTTTAGTCAATCAAAAATACTACGTTAAAGTCTCCGCGGATGGCAAAGATTCACAAACCATTAACTTTACCACTGGTGATTATCCACGTTGGATTGACGCTCGACCAATGTTCAATGTCCGTGATATGGGTGGCTATATGACTTCCTCTGGTCAAAGAATTAAACAAGGTTTAGTTTATAGAGGTGGAGAAATCAACAAGAAAACTGGTTGGTATGGTACACAACGCTATACTGACGATACAGGCAAAACCGATGCTAGAGATGGTCATATCGTTTCTGAGACAACTGAATCCAAGAGAGCGTTTAGAGAAGATATGGGCATGGTCAATGGTCTAGAAATTGACTTAAGAGGTAGTTCTGAAACAAATGGCTATCCTGCTAAAGCAAATTACTGTGACTTTGCTGAGAATAATGATATCTCTTATAAGATGCTCTCTATCAGTAGCTACCATAAGGGTATGCAAAATAACACCACACAGATCAAACAATTATTTGAAGCTTTCTCTCAAGCAGATCAACACCCAGTTTATTTCCATTGTTATGGTGGTGCTGACCGTACAGGTGTTGTCGGCTTTATGCTCGGTGCAATGCTTGGCATGAGCTATACAGACTTAGTTATCGACTTTGAATTAACAAGTTATAGTTCTAATCCATCCAGAAATTATCGTAGTCATTTACGTAATGGCCCATGGAATGAATGGCCAGGCATGGTGGACTACCTTAAAGGAACTTTAGGTTGGGAAAGAGATGGCGCTCCAGCCAAAACCATTAAACAAGGCATGGAAGAATATTTGCTTAATAAATGCAGAATTTCTCAAGAAACAATTAATAAAATTAGAGAAATTATGCTCGAGCCTGCAAAATAAATTAAGGTTTTAAAGAGAAATAATAAAGAGAGATCAGAAAAATCTGGTCTCTTTCTTTTTATATAATAACGCGTACGCGCGCGTTATACAGGCGCATATATGCATATTTTTATAAAAAATATTAAAAAGTACTTGCACACTATATTAACATGCGTATAATAGATAAAGCGCGCCCCAAAAGGGAAAGCGAAATATCACTGAAAAAAATGGTGAAAAAAAATTAAAAAAAGCCATTGACATTAATAAATGTTAAGTGATATCATATCAAAGCACGTGTCGGGGAGACCCAATGAGATTATTACTAAAGTAATAACGTGCAACTGATCTTTGAAAACTAAACAGATGTACAAACATCACAACGTCAATTTGTTTAATAAAACAAAAATACAAAACCAGATAATTATTTTGAACTAGAATAAAACTTTGAGAGTTTGATCCTGGCTCAGGATGAACGCTGGCGGCGTGCCTAATACATGCAAGTCGAACGAGGTAGCAATACCGAGTGGCGAACGGGTG
>JAILIP010000010.1 GCA_024695235.1 Bacilli bacterium
GCGGCGTTTGATGAGTTCTGAGAAGCCTTTTGTTCTTGCGTTAGACATGACTTCTTCATATGTCTTTCCATGATAATATGGGCCAAACTTAATTCCATCAAGGTTCGCATTATTAGATGTAGCTTCTGCGCAGCTCAAAACAAAGTAAGTTGGAAGTAAGGTTGAAAGAAGTTTTTCATCCATACTTACATAGTCAACTTGTGCGCCTTCTTTTTTGAGTGAATCAACACTCTTTAAGAATGCGGTTTTAATATCTGCATCTTTAACAGCGTCTAAGATTTCTTTAATAACAGCTACTTTCATTCCTTTGATGGATTTAGAAAGTGCTTCTGAGTATTTTGCTACTGGTTTTGTAGATGACGTTGAATCGTTATCATCTCTACCTGCAGTGACTTCTAAGGTTAAAGCAGCATCTTCGACATTTCTTGTGAAGAAACCAACTGTATCTAAAGATGGAGCGAATGGGAATAAACCAAAGCGAGAGATTCTGCTCCAGGTTGGTTTAAAGCCAACAAGTCCAGCGTATGAGGCAGGTTTACGAATTGAATCACCTGTATCACTTGCGAGTGAAAGAGGAACGATTCCATTAGCGGTTAAGGCTGCACTTCCACAGGAAGAACCTCCGACAAGTCTAACGTGAGACTTATCATATGGGTTAAATGTCATTCCTAAATGACCGGATGTACCTGTTCCACCCATAGCGAGTTCATCAAGTGTAGCTTTACATACAGGAATGGCTTTTTTATCTAAAAGTTTTTGGACGACAGTTGCATTATATACAGGAACATATCCATTTAAGATATTGCTACTTGCAGTAGTAGGAACATCTTTGGTGGATAAGTTGTCTTTGATAACAAATGGAATGCCCCAGAATAGATTGTTTTCTTCTGGTTCACCTAAAGATGAAGCATATGCAATTGCTTCTTTTTCCATTAAGTATTCAATGGCATTGTTATCGTCTTTCTTAAGAAGATCGATGACATATTGAGTGAGTTCTACTGGAGAAATTTTCTTGCTCACTAAAAGAGAATGGAGTTCTCTGATTGATAAATCCTTATAGTTATTAATCATTGAACTACCTTCGGTAGCTTGATTTGGCCACCCGCTTTATTATTCGCGTTTCTAAGTGCTTCTTCTCTACTTAAAGGAGAGGAAGGCTCATCTTCTCTAAGATATGATGTCGTGCATTCAAATGGGAATGTCATTGGTTCATATTTATCAATTGATGGATCTTCACCGATGACAAGCATTTGACGTGTGATGATATCAAACTCAGACATCAACGTATCATATTCTTCTTCTGACATATCAAAAAGAAGTCTATGAGCTGCATCTTTTAATACTTCTTTGTTATAAGCTTTCATAATATGTCCTCATATTAGCATATCTACTCTTCTTTAGAAAGAAGGGATATGAATTCTTCTTCGTCCATTGTGCGAACATTAAGTTCGCGAGCTTTATCAAGTTTTGAGCCTGCTTCTGCTCCAAAAATTACGACGTCTGTTTTCTTAGAAACAGAGCCTGCAACTTTCGCCCCCATATTCTCAAGTAATTCGGTAGCTTCTTTGCGACCATATTTAGTTAATGTGCCAGTTAAAACAACTGTCTTACCAAAAAATGGAGAATTCTCATCAACCTTCACGTATCCAAGATAAGTGAAGTTAAGGCCTAAGGCACGTAACTCTTCAATCATTATGAGATTATCTTCGCTATGGAAATACTCATAAAGTGAATGAGCACATACAGGTCCAACATCTGGGATAGCTTGATATTCTTCTTCACTAACTTCTTTAAAAGCATCTAGTTCAAGGAAACGTTTAGCAAGAATCTTCGCCATCTTCTCTCCAACTTCTTTGATGCCTAAGCCAAATAGTAATCTTTCAAGGGATTTTGCTTTTGATTTATCAATTGCATCAAGAAGGTTATCAATTGATTTATCTTTCCATCCTTCGATGTTCATGATTTCTTCACGATGTTCTCTAAGTTTATAGATGGATGGAATATCGTGAATGAATCCTTCGTTGAAGAATTGTTCTACAACGCGATCGCCCATACCAGTGATATCCATTGCATCTTTACTAGCAAAATGAATCATTCCTTCAATACGTTTAGCTGGACAAGTTGGAGATACACAGAAATGCATTGCGTCTTTTTTAACTAATGGAGAGCCACATACTGGACAATTCTCAATCATGACGAATTCTCTTTCCATGCCTCCACGTCTTTCAGGTAATGCGCGTACGACTTCTGGAATAACGTCTCCAGCTTTTCTTAAGACAATGTAATCTCCGATGCGTAAATCTTTATCTTTGATAAAGTCTTCGTTATGAAGCGTTGCTCTTTGGACAGTAGATCCTGCAACTTTGGTTGGTTTAATAACTGCATTAGGAGTAATCTTTCCTGTTCTTCCAACTGTGAAGATAATATCTTCGAGTTTGGTGACAACTTCTTCAGGTGGGAATTTATAGGCAATAGCCCATCTAGGTGTCTTAGCAGTATAGCCAAGAACATCATATTTTGTAATGTCATTTACTTTGATGACTATGCCATCAATATCATATGCAAGACTTGGACGTTTCTCAGTATATTCTTTGATGTATTCAATAACAGCATCAATTCCTTTACATATTCTTCTTTCTTTGTTGGTTCTAAAACCAATGCTTTCGATGTAATCAAGAGCGTCACTATGTTTCTTGAAACCAAGTTCATCAGCATTTACTAAGTAATACCAAAATGCTTCTAGTTTTCTTGAAGCAGCGATTGAGCTATCGAGTTGTCTAATGCTTCCTGCCGCGGCATTACGCGCATTAGCAAGAAGTGGTTCGTTATTATCTTCACGCTTTTTATTTAGTTCATCAAGAACCTTCTTTGACATATAGACTTCACCACGAACTTCAAAGTCTCTATCTTCTTTAACAAGCGTTGGAATTGATTTAATTGTGAGAACGTTATTTGTAACATCTTCACCTTCATTACCATCACCACGTGTCGCAGCGTAGTTAAGATGTCCATCAATGAAATCGAGACTCATTGCAAGACCATCAATTTTCATTTCACACATATATTCAACTTCATTGACGCGAATGATATCTCTAATACGTTGATCAAAATCACGTAAATCTTTTTCATCAAAAGCATTTCCTAAAGAGAGCATCATTCTTTTATGTTTAATCTTAGCGAATGATGAAATGACTTTTCCTCCTACTCTTTGAGTAGGTGAAAGAGGTGATATTAGTTCAGGATGAGCTTTTTCGATTGCGATGAGTTCGTTCATCAAGCGATCATATTCTCCATCAGGAACAGATGGGTTATCTAAAACGTAATATTCATAGTTATATTGTTCTAGTAACTTTGTTATTTCTTTTACTCTATCTTTCGGATTCATGCTTTTGCTCCTTTAGATTCTTTATGTACTTTTGGATGCGTGGAGAGGATTGATTTCTTTCCGTGTTCTTCAAATTCAACTTCAATGACAGCATCTATGACTTTGGTGACAACTCCCCTACCGAAGACATCGTGAATAGCAATATCACCAACTTGCCAATTTGTTTCGTTGTTTGATGTTTTCTTTGGTTCATTGTTAATGATTGAGTTCACAAAGTCATCATATGCTGGCTCATCACTATAGAAACCAAATGATGAAGATGATTTGATCTTGCCAAACGGAGATGAACTTTTTGTGGAGTATTCTTCATATGGAATACTTAGGCCAGCTTCTTTGATGAAGCGAGATGGAATTGTCTGACCTTCAAGAACAAACGAATATCCTTTAGTCGTAGTCACATATAACTTACGTTTAGCGCGTGTGAATGCAACATAGCAAAGTCTTCTTTCTTCTTCTAAGCCATCATGTCCTTCTTCATCCATTGTCTTTAGATGTGGGAACACTCCATCGTTCATTGAGATAACGAAGACGTATTCAAACTCTAATCCTTTAGCAACATGGATTGTCATGAGTTTAACTTGATCGGCATCTTTCATTTCATCCTGAGATGTTTGTAAAGCTGCGTTTTGCAGATACTCATCAAATGTTGATTCAGGGAATTCTTTTTCATAGGCCTCAATATTTTCAAATAAGGCTTTTACGTTACCAAGTCTTTCCTCAGCTGTATCATCATCGAGTTGGAGATAATCGTAATATCCAATATCACGAATGAAATCTTCTAAGACTTTGGAGTATGCTTCTAGTTTTTCATCGAGTCTTTTCTTTGTCTTCTCAATGTTTTGAGAAAGGAATGTTAAGGCAATTACATTCTTTGGAGACATCTCTGTGTCATACTTTTCAATTTCCATTAAGTATTCAAGATATGACATGCTATGATATTCTTTCTCGTTCTTTAGAATATCCATTGCTTTATCGCCTATTCCTCTACGAGGAACATTGACGATTCTTTCAAATGAGATGTCATCTTTGTAGTTATAGATGAGTCTGAAGTATGCAAGAACATCTTTGACTTCTTTTCTTTGGAAGAACTTAAGTCCTCCAAGGATTTGATAAGGAATTCTTCTTCTCATGAATTCATTTTCAAATGGAAGAGTTAGATATGCCGCGCGATATAAAATTGCTATATCTTGATATTCCACTCCATTGAGGTGAAGTTGTTCTATTTGATCAACAACATACTTAGCTTCTTCTTTTTGGCCATAGAGGGATTTAACTGCAATATTCTCGCCAACATTGTTTTCGGTGTATAAGTCCTTTGGAATTCTTTTCTTGTTATGAGATATGAGTCTATTGGCTGTATCAAGAATTGTTTTTGTAGAACGGTAGTTTCTATCAAGAATGACTGTTTCAGCATTTGGGAAATTTTTGTTGAATTGAAGAATGATATTTTGATTAGCACCTCTCCATGTATAGATGGTTTGGTCTGGATCTCCAACAACATAAAGTGATGTTTGATCATTCATTAAGAGTTTGATGAGTTCATATTGAACATCATTTGTATCCTGGAATTCATCAACAAGAATGTTTGATATTCTTCTTTGCCATTTATCTTGAATATCAGGATTATCTTTTAAAATGATGATTGTCTTCAAAAGAAGGTCATCGAAATCTAATGAATACATTTCATTTTTTCTTTGCTCATAAATATGGAAGAATTCTAAAGCCTTCTTTTCTTTATCAGTAGCATATTTATCTAAGATGACATCTTCAGGATAGAAACCTTTACATTTGAAATAGGCAATATAGCTCATTGTATATTTGGTTAAGTCATCATTCTTTTTAAGACCTTTTTCAACACATATGTTTTTGATGAGTGTTTCAGTATCATCATCATCCATAATGGTGAAGTTAACTGGAAAGCCTAATGCGTTTGCTTCTCTTCTGAGGAATTGAGCGCAGAAGGAATGGAATGTTGAAACATGAAGTGAAGAATAGTTGTGTCCTAAAAGTTTTAAGGCACGAACCTTCATTTCATTTGCAACTTTGTTGGTAAAGGCAATGGCGACAATAGAAGATGGATCAACATTTCTTTCTCCAATAAGATATGCAAGACGATATGTTAAAACTCTAGTCTTGCCACTTCCAGCACCTGCGACAACTCTAACGTATTGACTATCAGTTGTTACAGCAGCGTATTGATGTTCGTTTAGAAGAGATTTGTAATCCATAAAACTTAGCCAAGTTATTACTATGTAATAGTTTAGCATAAGAGTATATATTACTCAAAGAGATAGTTTGGAAATTATTTTATCTTCTCCTGAACAAATAAAAACGCACACTTTTTGGTTGATTTCGATAAGACTTGGATAGCCTAAAATTGATAGCTCATCTGAGGTAGTTGCACCAAGTGAAATTTGTTCATCATTTCCAAGGAAAATTTCCTCGCTAGATTGAACAAAATAGATATTGTCTCTATAGAGACTATATTCTATGATTCTATCTTTTAAACTCTGACAATGAGTGCAAGTTAGAGAGTAAAAATAGACAAAATATTGCTCATTTTTTTGAGAGAAAATTTCACTCCAAAATATGCGCTTTTCTCTCACTTCCGAATAGTCATGTTTTGTGTAAGAAATTGATGCATTATCCGACTCAAAATGAATTGGTTGTTTTTGCTCACAGGATGAAAAGAGCAAAGTTGTGATGAAAATGGTAGAAAAAATATGCCTCATACCCATTATCTAGTCAAAAAAATCAAAAATGTGTCAAAATTCAAATTTTTCATGATACAATTTGTTCATGAAACTTTTCTCAAATAGAGAGACATTGCTTGAAAATATGACCCTTATGGGAATCATGGCAAGTATCAATATTATCATTGCTGTTATTGCCGCTTTCTTCCCTGTCTTTTCTTTGTTTTTGGTGCTCATCCTTCCGTTATCATCAACTTTAGTTGAACTATTTTGTAAAGATAGATATTTCCCTATTTATGCATTCGCAACTATTGGCTTAGCATTGGTTGCAACAATATGGAATATGGAGACCACAATTTTCTATGTCATTCCATCAATTCTTACAGGTTACATCTTTGGATTAATGAGCAAGAAAAATGTTCCTGCTATTTATTCAATTCTGGCGGCAAGTGTTGCTCAAGCTGGAGTGACTATAGCATTTATTCCATTCATCAATTTTGTGTTTGATGTGGATGTTATTTTCACATTCAAATCATTCTTCAAATTAACTGAAAGTATCTATATTGATGAGATTGTTCCAGCCTTTATCTTTGCGATTTCAATGGTCCAAATTGTGTTATCTTATCTCATCGTTTCTAACGAAGTTAAGAAGTTTGGTTTCGAACCAAAAGATGATGAGAAATATCGCATCATTTATCAAATTGCATGCTTTGTTTGTTCATTAGCAATTATTCCTTTTGCATTCTTCTTTGTGAAAGGATCATATGTCTTCCTTATGATTGCGATTTATTTTGCAGTGTTCATTGTTTTAGATTTTATCTACAAAAGGAAATGGTTCACATTAGGAGTGCTTCTTTTTGGCATTGTTATCAATGTAATTGTCTTTGCGTTAGCATATTCAAAACTTGATGGATGTAAGGCTCTATTACTTGTTGGAGTGACTCCTTTATGGATTGGGTTTATATCTATTGCTTTCTCTTTATTGAAAAGAGAGTCTAAAAAGATACAATAATATTATGGCAGAATTCTTTAAGACATTATTAAAAGGTGTGATATATGTGGTACTACTACCATTCATACTTTTAGTATGGGTGCTTTCTGCTATATATTGTGTCTTTATATTTTTATATTCTGCAATCAAGAATATGATTATTTTCTTTGCTGGAGGAAATCCAATGGGTGATTTACCAGAGGATGTTAAAGCAAAGAAGATTCTTACTGAAAGACTTATTCAACCTCAACCAAGTTTCATTCCTACAGCTGCTGCTCCAACTCCAGCTGTATCAGTCGAAGGTAGCCCTGCTCCAACAGCAGAATCACTTAGACCAACCTTTGTCACTGAAACAAGTGATGAAGTTTTAAATAGACAAGAAGAACAAGATCAAGGAGGTGACGATGATGGTAACTTTACTCAAACTTACTGAAAATGATAAGCGTCTCATCATTGTTTTACTTCTTTTAGTGATTCTTGTTTTTGTTATCGCAGGATACATCGGAATCCTTGTTAAGAAAATCATGGATAAGCAAGGAAAGAAGATGGATGATCTCATTCATGATGTTGTTGTAGCGGGTGTTATCACAGATAGAAAACATCTCATTCGTTTTGGAATTAAGAAAAACCATCGTCAACTCTTTAAAGATGCGTGGCTACCATTCTCTATCATGGCGTTTGCCTCATTTATCATCATCCTTTACTGCATCATCTATCAAAATTGGAATCCATCTTTCTTAAGTGATTATGAAAGCACTGGTTTTAATACATTATTCTTTGTCTTTGATTGGAAGAACGCACCGAGATCAACGTTCTTTGGAAAAGAAATTATCTCTGGATGGCCAACACTACTTTCAAAGCCACACTTCTCATGGAAAGCTTGGGGAGCATATTTATTCTTCCCAGGAATGATTGGTGGAGCGCTTTGGTTCTTAATTTGTATTCAGGCGTACATCGCACGCACAATTAGACTATTTAAAAAGTCAAAAGAAGTGTTCTCAAAATCACTTGAAAACTATAACGTTAACGAAGTGAGTAACACTCCTCAAAATCCTATTCAATAAAAAGAAAGTCACACATATGTGTGACATTTTCTTTAATAACCGTATCCGGTATCCCATGCTCCATAGGAGATATTAAGAGTTCTCCAATCAGAGTATGGTGTTTCACTTGTTGAGTATGTAGCTTTCTTTGTGTATTCAGTAGTTGCACCGAAGATTGATAAACCACATGCTGATGAAGCAGCATTGCCATTAAGGTGATAAACAACTAAATCATCTAAGGCTGTTACGCATGCAGATGCACCTTTACCAGAATGAAGTGATTCAATGCGTTGGAATAATCCTTTTGCGTCATGCATATCAAATTGATACACCTTGTAATAGCCACTATCGTCATAGCCAAATTCCATTACACCATCAAACATGTTTGAGAATTTACTCTTAGTTGTGATAACACTTGTTAAATTAGCAGCTAATGTTTTGAATTTTGAATCAAATTCAGCCATCTTAGATAAATCTAATACAGATAATGTTCCATCGTTATCATCAGGATCATTAAATTCTGCACCATTTTTAGGAATGAATGTATCGCAAATCTTTGAGAGCAATGTAACAGTATCAACACTCGTGTTGCTTTTAAGTGTTGGTAACCATTGGTCATAGTCCCATCCGCCACCCATTTCGCTTTCTTGAGAAGCAACCATGTAGTTGAAGTATTGACTATTGTATGAAGCAACATCTGCAACTTGCATTAGACAGCAGTCATAACCAATCCATTCAAGTTTGGATTTTCTATTTTGAGCAGTAAAGGCTTTTCCTAAGGCATCTTTTACTTCACTATTGAGAAGTTCACCACCTTTAACATCATCATTGCAGCAGCCTTCCATAGCACCACCATGGTTCCAAAGAATAACACCGGTCTTTTTAGCTGGGTAATCTTTAAGCCCCCATTCCATGAATGATTGGAATGTGTCAGTATCTCCCATTGAAGCATTAGTTAAGGTTGTATCGAGTTTAAGTTGATTGCCTTCAACGTGATAACGGGAAAGTTTGTTGTTAGAAATTCCATAGTTTTTCCATCTTTCAGAACCACCTGTTTCAATGATGAGATTTATCTTACTTGAATCAATATTTACAGATAGCATCTCAGCAATATTAGCGGTAGCTTCACCATAATCGCTTTCAAGGTTGCTACCACACATATAGATCATGATGGTATATTCTTTAGCGTTTATAGGTAAAACGTCTACTTCTTCGCTTGTAGCCCCGCTTCCACTGCTATTTTCATTATCTTTATTTGAAATATCACATCCTGCAAGTAACGTGCAGGAAGCGAGTAATAAGAACAACTTTTGTAATTTCATAAATCTCCTACTTTGTGAATATTGTCACAAGTTCATATATAATGCCTGCTAAAAGCAAGACACATATAGAAACAAGTAAGATAAAGATTCTATTGCGAGATTTTTGTTCTTTTTCTTCTTGAAGTGCGTCAAGTTCTTCGACAGTCTTTTCTTCTTCGATCATTTTAAGCACCTCAATTAATATTTAATTGGATCGGATGTTCTTGGGAATGGTTGAACATCACGGATGTTATTAATACCTGTAACGTACATAAGAAGTCTATCAAAACCAATACCAAAGCCAGCATGTTTACATCCACCGTATTTACGGAGATCAAGATACCATTCAAGACCTTTGAGGCATCCAGCTTTTTCCATTTTTTCTTTCAAGACGTCATAACGTTCTTCTCTTTGAGATCCTCCAACAAGTTCTCCAACATGTGGAACAAGTAAGTCACATGCAGCGACGGTCTTACCATCTTCATTGAGTCTCATATAGAAGGCTTTGATTTCCTTTGGATAGTCAATTAGGAATACTGGGCCTTTGATTACTTGCTCAGTGATATATCTTTCATGTTCGGATTGTAAATCCATACCCCATTTGATATCTGAGTTTTCAAACTTATGACCATTCTTAACAGCTTTTTGAAGTTCTTCAATTGCTTCAGTATAAGTCATACGTTTGAATTCTGAATGGAGTACAGCGTGTAATCTTTCTTTGAGTCCTTTATCAATAAAATTGTTAAAGAAATCCATTTCATCTGGGCATTCATGAAGTGCAACATTAATACAATGTTTGATGCATCCTTCAATGCAATCCATATCATCATTTAAATCTGCAAAGGCAAGTTCTGGTTCAATCATCCAGAATTCAGAGGCGTGTCTAACAGTGTTAGAATGCTCCGCTCTAAAGGTTGGACCAAATGTATATACATCACGGAATGCTAAAGCGAATGCTTCAACATGGAGTTGACCAGAAACAGTTAATGAAACTGGTTTACCAAAGAACGAATTTGGATCTTTGTCATTTGTAGTAACATTAAATGTTGATCCTGCACCTTCGGCATCGTTACCAGTGATAAGAGGTGTATGGACATACATGAATCCGTTTTGTTGAAAATATTCATGAATTGCCATCGCCATGGCATTTCTCATTCTAAAGACAGCATTAAATGTATTTGCTCTTGGACGGAGATGAGCAATGTCACGAAGGAATTCTAAGGAGTGAGCTTTCTTTTGAAGTGGGTAGTCACTAGCAACATCGCCTTCAACTTCAAAATCCACTACTCTAATTTCAAATGGTTGTTTTGCTTGAGGAGTTAAAACAAGTCTACCGACTACATTAAGTGCAGCACCGGTATTAACATGGGAAAGTACATCGTGATTTGGAATGGAGTTGTCATAGACAAGTTGAACATTTTTAAAGCATGTTCCATCGTTTAAAGCAATGAATCCAATTGATCCATTATCGCGGTTAGTGCGAACCCAACCTTGAATGTAAACATTATCTTTAAGTAGTTCTTCTAGATATGCTTTCTCTTCTTTTTCTTGACTATTAACTAAGGCATATAAATCAACAGCCATTACACCTTGTACTTCCATTTTTGTTTCCTCCAAAGTAATTTCATTATATCAAACTAGTTTTACTAGTCGTTAGAATGTTTTATATTTGTCTATTTTCCAGTTAGGATCAGCAGAGATCGAAACATCTGCAAATAGTTTCATTTTGTATAAGTGTTCACCTAGCTTTGCAATCATTGCTGCATTATCAGTAGTGCACCAAATAGGTGGAACAATTAAATCAACATCTGTGTTATCAAGTCTACGATGCATCTCTTCTCTTAGATATGAATTTGCGGATACTCCTCCAGCAAGTACAACTTGTTTGATGTCATATCTTTGTAGTGCTTTCTTTAGTCTATCCATGATCATTCCGATAGCAGTATCTTGGAATGACTTACATAAATCAGGAACATTGATTTCGTTTCCTTTTTGTTTCTCGTTATTCACTAGGTTAATGACTGCAGTTTTTAAACCTGAATATGAGAAATCAAGCGAATCATCATGAAGAGGTGTAGGTAGTTTATAAGTATGCTTACCTTCTTTTGATAATTTATCGATTGGAATGCCACCTGGATAAGGTAAGCCTAGAGTTCTAGCAACCTTATCAAAGCATTCTCCAATTGCGTCATCTTTGGTCTCACCAATGATTTCAAAATCCATATGTTCTTTCATATAGACAAACTCAGTATTACCACCACTAACAACAATTGATAGAAGTGGGAACTTGAGTGGTTTAACAAATTCATTTGCGTATATATGTCCAGCTAAATGATGAACTGGAATGAGTGGCTTATGATATAGCATCGCAAGTGTTTTAGCGACTTGCATGCCAATATGAAGTGCACCAACTAAACCCGGGCCACGAGTAAATGCAAATGCATCAATATCTTCAAGTTTGATATTGGCTTTACTTAAAGCCTCATCTAAAACAAACAATGCATTTTCACAATGGAGTCTACTTGCTAATTCAGGCATAACGCCACCAAACATTTGATGCATCTTTATTTGGGTGGCAACAACATTGCTTAAAAGCTCACCATCTTTGATGATTGCAATTGATGTTTCATCACAACTAGATTCAATACCAAGTATGATTGCCATTTTACATCCTCTTCACCATATAAACTGCATCTTCTCCATCTGGATAATATGCTTTCTTATCAACAATTATTTCAAAGCCACATTTCTTATATAGAGAAATAGCAGCTACATTAGACTTTCTAACTTCAAGTGTTACAAACTCTACAACTTCATCGCCATCTTTTGGTAGATCCAAGAACATTTGCTCCATGAGTTTAAGTGCAAGACCTTGATGACGATACAACTTTGTCACAGCGATTTGAGATATTGTGGCAGAGTTAAAGGTAATCATGAAATTTAAAAAGCCCACCACTTTACCTTCATCATCTAAAACATAGAATTTGTTAACTGGATTTTCAGTCAGTTCATATTTCAAATCTGATTCTTTCCAAGGAGAAATAAAACATTCATTCTCGATAGGAAGAATCATTTCTAAATCTTTAAGTTCAGCTTTTCTAATAGAAATCATTTTGTTAACTCCTTTAGATAAACTGGATTTAAAGTGAATATATTTTCAACTTTGTTTTCTTTCTTTTTGCCTTTGGCAAGGTTAGCGATTATATCAAACTTATCGCTTTCAAAGCCAAGGTTTGATGTATCTCCACATAAGGCATAGTTTTTGTGCTCATCGATATATTTGAGTAGTTCCTCATTAGGAAGAACTGTATCTTCTAATAGAACTTTATCGTTATGGTACACTCCAACATATGAACGACCACTTCTTGCATTAAAAATGCAGATGGTTGGTTTATCATCCATTCTTAAAAGTGAAAGTGAACTCACTTGATAGACATCAATTTTTAACGCATATGCAATTGTTTTAGCAATTGTGATAGCGATTCTAACACCTGTATATGAACCAGGACCAATTCCGACAACAATAGAATCAAGTTGATCATTATAGACGTTGTTTCTTTTTAAGATGTTATCGATTTCTACCACCATCATCTCAGATTGTCTTTGCCAAGCTTCATAGAAGATAGAATCAAAAACTTGTCCGTCTTTACTTAGACCGACTGCAAGATATTTATTGGAGCTATCAAGTAGTAATTGATACATTATTCTTCCTCAAAAATCTCTTTATGAAGTTCTTTCTCATCTTTGATGATGATTCTTCTTTGATTGTCATCGATGCGATATATTTCGATCTCGATATGGTTTACTGGAATAAGTTCAGGAATATAGACTGGCCATTCAATAAATGTGATTCCGTTTCCTTCAATGAACTCTTCTAATCCAATATCGTGATTTTGATCTTCTAAACGATATGCATCAATATGAAATACTGGAGGATTAACCTCGAAGTAGCATTTAAGAATGTTGAAAGTTGGAGAGACAACGTGGTCTTTATAACCCAATGCTTCAAGTGCGCCTCCTACAAAAGTAGTTTTTCCAGCACCTAAATCTCCACTTAACAAAACAACATCTCCAGGACGAAGATATTTGATTATTTTTTGAGCAAGAGATTTGGTCTCAAGAGCACTTTTTGTAATAACTTCTTTTTGTCTCATAAAATCCACGAATAATTATAACAAAGTTATAGCAAAATGCTATAATTAAAGCATGAATTGCAAGCACATTATTATTGGTGGCGGTCCAATCGGGTTATATTTAGCAAGCAAATTAGATAATTATCTTTTGCTTGAAGCATCAAATGAACTTGGTGGTCAAATTACTCATCTATATCCTGAAAAAGAGATCGTGGATATCAAAGGCATTGATAGCATCAAAGCTAAAGATTATATCTCACTTCTTATAAGCAAAATCGATCTTAAAAATGTACACCTAAATGAAAAGGTGATAGGCATTGAAAATAACAAAGTTATCACATCTAAAGGTGAATACTTTGCTGACAACATTTTTATTGTCACAGGATTAGGCTTCTCCTCTCCTAGAAAGTTAGGAATTGAGAACGAAGAGAAATGTAAAAACATCCTTTATAGCCTTGCGGATTTTAAGTTCTTAAAAGATAAGAAAGTCGCAATCTTTGGAGGAGGAGATTCTGCCTTAGATTGGGCTAAAGAAATATCTGCATTATCTGATAATGTATCATTGATACATAGAAGAACAGAATTTAGAGGAAATCCAGACACAATTAAGGGTTGCAAGAATCTAAAACTATATCTCCCATATGTGCCATATTCACTCAAATATGAAGGTGATATATGTAAAAGCATCACCATTAAAAAAGTGAGCGAAGCTCTAGAAGAGTTCATAGAACTAGATGTTGATTTTGTTTTAGTGAACTATGGCCAAATCGCCGAACAAAATAACTTCCCGTTTGAAAAAGAAGGTGCCTTCTTAAAAGTTAATGAAAAGTTTGAGGTTGCTCCACACGTTTACGCACTTGGAGATGGCTCAACTTATGAAAATAAAAAGAGGCGTATCGCCCCTGGAAATGAAGAAGTAGATAAGTTACTAAAACTTATTGATTAACAGTCTTCTTAAAATCATGATAATACTCGTTAATTACCTTTGGTAAGAACGGGTATTGTTTTTTATTTATAAGATCGTAAGTATGTTCAACTGATTTAGAAAGAATTTCTTTAATCTTTTCTGGATAGTTTTGTTCTTTCGCGTGCTTCTTGTATTCATTCATATCAAGAAGTTTAGTTGAACCATCTGTGAATAACTTAACATCAAGATCGTAATCGATGTATTTTAGATATCCCTTATCAAAGATAGTTGGTGAAGCAATATTAACATAGAATGCCACACCTTCATCTTTCATCATTGCAATGACATTGAACCATTCTTTTTTCGAAAGGATAAAAATGGCAGGCTCTTTTGTGTGCCACTTACGACCATCATTTTCAATGACTGAGGCACGAATAGATGCAAGCACATAAAAGTCTTCTGTGTCTTCTAAGACATAGCTATGAGACCATTGACGATGAAGTTCACCGTTATGCTTATATGCTTGAATGATTATCCAACTGCCTGCGAGGTTTTTCATTTTATTTATCGAGTTCCTCAATAAGTGATGCGAAGTACGCTAAATCTTTTTTGTATTGCATATTTGGTTTTGGATCAAATGGATTTTGTAATGGTAAAACCATTAATGAATCATCATATCCTAAACACATATATACTTTTTTGTTCACAAATGAGATTGTGACATCCACTAAATCTTTGCTGAGTTTGAATGTATGAAGCTTCTTCATTAACTTAGAGTTAACGAGTTTGTTCCAATCTTTATTGTTTGAATAAACAAGCATGTCTTTATCATCATAGACGAGTTTATTTGCTTCAACGTTTGTTGGAGGAAGTGAACGTTCATCACCTTTAATATAGATGATGACTGGATCAGCATCTTCATAAGAGGAATCTCCAACAAGATATTTACCAACGAAGACAGGCTTCATTGATTTTTCTAATCTAATTTGAGCGGCACAATCACAAATATACATTGGTTTATCACGATATCTAAAAGTAGTTAAACCACGTGAACCAACATTTGAAACATTGACGTGAATCTTGTTTTCATCAAATTGAACTTGTTCAATTCTATCCGGATCTTGAAGTTCTGCATCAGAGAATCCTTCTTGATCAAAAACATAGTTATCCACTGATTGATAGTAATCAACGAAATACTTTTTCATGCGTTTGTTGATAAAACGCTTAATGAGAATTGTGTATGTACCTGCTCCACCTAAAGCAACACCAGCGATGACAAGCATTAAGGCTAGTCTAAGCTTTGCTTTCTCTGGGAATAGGTTTGGGATTAAAAGGAAATCTAAAAGAACAATTGTGAGTGAGACTAAAGCAACAACCCATTTAAAAATATTTTGAGTCTTATAAAACTTCAAAAAATCTAAACGGCTATTTTCAATATCTTGAAGATATTCACTTTCATAAGATATTGGTTGAGGCTCTTCAATAGCAGGAGCCTCTTCAATTGCTTCTTCAACTTTTTCTTCCTTGATTTCTTCGTTAACTGGTTCTTTTTTCTTCATATCTAAAACTTCCTAAAAGGAATATAACACATATTTTTATTTTTTACTAACCTATGTTAGATAAGATAACCGTGTTTAACAGGAAATCTATCATTGAACATCCTGATGAATTTGAAAGATGCCATGATGATAATAGCGGCAATACCACCACTAATAGGAATATACATTGAGTTATATAAAGCAGCGGCTTGGAATGAGTAATCCCAAACGATAACTGATGAA
>JAILIP010000021.1 GCA_024695235.1 Bacilli bacterium
GGATAATATACTATTATTTTACAAGTAACCCCCTTTCTTCGCAAGGGCGTATATACACGCATTAACTTCTTCAAGGTTTAGAAGTAATAAAACACTTATTTTTCAATTTAGATATAATAAATATGTTTCAAGGAGAAAAAAATATGTCTAGATATGTTGTTTCATTAGGTGGTAACGCGTTAGGCAAAAATGCCGAAGAACAAAAAGAATTGCTCATCGGAGTTGCTAAATCAATTGTTCATTTAATCAAATTAGGAAACGAAGTTGTTATTGTCCATGGTAATGGACCACAAGTAGGTATGATTAACCTAGCTTTTACTGAATCAGCTTCCGCTCCAGATATGCCATTCCCAGAATGTGGGGCTATGAGCCAAGGTTATATTGGTTTCCATATTCAAAACGCTATTTATAACGAACTTAAAAAGCAAAACATCAAACGTAATGTAGTCACTTTAGTGAGCCAAGTCCTCGTTGATAAAGATGACCCATTATTTAAAAATCCAACCAAACCAGTAGGTGCTTTCTATTCTGAAGAAGAAGCCAAGAAAATCATGGCTGAAAAAGGATACACCATGAAAGAAGATGCTGGCCGTGGATGGAGAAGAGTTGTGGCATCACCACTACCAATTGATGTCATTGAAAAAGAAAGTATTTCTTCACTAGTGAAGAAAGGCGACATCGTTATTTGTGCCGGTGGTGGCGGAATTCCAGTCATTAAAAACGGTGAAAAACTCGAAGGTATTGCCGCGGTTATTGATAAGGATTATGCCTCTGCTAAAGTCGCTGAACTTGTCGATGCTGATTACCTTGTAATCCTCACTGCTGTTGATAACGTTTACATCAATTTCAATAAGCCAGATCAAAAGAAACTTGAATCAGTTTCACTTAAAGAAATGAAGGATTACTTAAATACAGATTACTTTGCAAAAGGTAGCATGTATCCAAAAGTAAATGCCTGTGTTAAATTCCTTGAAAAGATGCCTGGCAAAACCGCTGTTATCTCATCCCTAGAAAAAGCTAACGAAGCATTCGAAGGAAAAGCAGGAACAATCATTAAATAAACATAAGAAAAACGTCACTAATTGAGAAGTGACGTTTTTTCTATCTAAGATAGCACTTTTAGGTTTTCTTTCTTGATGGTTGAGAGGATCCATTAGATGATTCTCACACCTTTCTTTAAGATTTCTAAAACAATTGGATTGTTTGCCTGAAGATCTTTCAGCCTTAACAAATCCACTTTTTTAGCGAGTTTTGTTCTCAACTCCTCCACCATACCCAAAAACTCAAATCCCGTAATCTCTGTATCAATAAGTAAATCTACATCACTGTTTTCTCTTGCTCTTCCTTCAGCATAGCTGCCAAAAAGATAGCAATAATTTATGTTATGTTCTTTTAAAACCGAAATAACAACTTCTTTAATTTTTTCAATAGAAAGCAAACCATGTTCTTCGTCGACTAATGTTTTACTAACCAAATCATTAATGAACATTTGATACTTGTAAGAGTTCACATAAGTATCATCTGTTTCATATCTTTTATATGTGCGTAAAGGAACATTAATCAAAAGCGCAGCTTGTTTCTGTGTAAGTCCTTTGCTAGTTCTTATTTCTTTTAATGTCATACTACATTAATATAACACTTTGGCACTTTTTGTCAAAAGAAAAAATGCCATTTTGGCACTTTTCTTTGGTTTATAAGGTACCATTCACTTGATATCAAAGGTTCGAAACTCCATCTTTAAACTATCAACGAGCAGCATTTTATCAATGAGTAGTTCACCTATTCCAAGTAGAAATTTTAATGTTTCTGCACATTGGATATTAGAAATGATTCCTACCGCAATCGAGAACACGCCTTGATCCTTATCTTTTTCCTCTTGAGGAATATCGATTGGCAACGTTTGAAATATAGACTTAAAGTCACATTTTGACTTATCGGTGATAGTCATAATTTGACCTTTATAATCAGAGACACCGGCACTGATAAATGGTTTGTTTAGTTTCTTACAAACATCATTAATTAAGAATTTGGTTTCAAAGTTATCAACACAATCAAGGACAATATCATAATCTTTTATTATCTTTTCAGCATTTTCTTTATTTAGCCACATATTGTATGGGGTTACTTTTGTATCTGGATTGATGTATTCCAATTTCTTTTTTGCAACATCTACTTTGGCTTGCCCTATATCACCTTGAGCATACAAAATCTGACGTGGAAGATTGCTTAAAGAAACTACATCATTATCTACTACTCCAATATGTCCAACACCTGATGTTGCTAAATATAAAAGAGTGGAACTAGCTAAACCACCAGCGCCTACCACAAGCACTTTAGAATCAAGTAGTTTTAATTGTCCTTTTTCTCCTATTTCTTTAAGAAAGGTGGAACAATAATATTTTTCTAATTGAGTTTCAGATAATTTCTTCATATCATCCACCACCACGAATATAAACTAAATCAACTTTATCGCCATCATGGAGATAAGTTTCATCAAATTTGTTGTTGCGATAGAAAACATTGTTGATACCAACAACTAACCAAGGTACTGGTTCAACATCTTTCAGTCTTAAAAGATCACCTATGGTGAATTTATCTGGATATTCATCTGAAAAAACACAATCAACAATTAATCTCATTAAATAGCCTCTAGTTCTAATTGAATTGAATAAATGTACACATTGTGAGATGTTGAGTTAGACATGCTAACGTATCTACCATTTGGAATAAAATCGTATGAGGCATTACTACCACTAACAACAAAACCCTCATTTGCGAAATTATTAGAATCGACCCTAAATGATAGATTGTCATAAGTGCCATAAATATCCATATGGAAATGAGTGATTCTATAGTCTGATGGTGCGCCTAGTTCGAATGATCCGCCACTAGAAATTTGAATTTGCCCATATTGTTCGTTATGGCTAGCGCGATACCAAAATACGCTTACTGATAGACCATCTGCTACTTCAATATTTTGTGGGTTTGCACCAGCGAAATCTATTTCACTAGCGGTAATTGTGTTATCTGCTGGCACATACTCTCCCCATTTAGCATATAAAGTTCTATTAGAATCAACTTTTCTGCTATCTGCAGAATAGTTAAATGAAGAATCGAGGAACCAACCTCTGAAAACATAATCATCTTTAGTCGGATCAGGACTTGGATATAGTGAACTATAGTAGGTACTAATATTAGCGGTTCTAACTAATTGAGACTCATCTTCAACATGTCCACCATTTAAATTAAATGTGACAGTGTACGTTGGGAGGATATAATTTATTGAATCTTTGTTATAACATGCAACATTGCTATCATAATTTGATGCAGTCAAAGTATAAGTTCCATCTGTAAAATGATTGCTCGCAAGCCATTCTTTTAAAATAAGTCGATAATTCAATGAAAGTTTAGCTATATAACGTCCAGCATTTTCAGGGAAAAAATCGTAATTTCTATATTTGTTCGTATGGAATGCAAGATAGTCCAGACATGCGATTTTGTATTTTTGAGTGTAGTTAATATTTCCATCAAAAGTAGAACTCTTACATATCCAGTTGTATGTTCGAATTTCATCATAAATCTCTTTGCCTGTTACTTCGATAATATAAACTATGTTATCAAACGGAAATGCCTCATAGATATCACCATAGGTCCATTGAACTTTATCTAAACCAGTTCTCGCATAATTGCAATATGACAAGATGACATCTTCATGTCCTTCTGCTTCTGCCCTATCAATTACGGCTTTGCACATTAAATTGACTAAATTACCATCATCATAGAAATGACCTGAAACATTTTGAGCTACAACTTGATTAGCTTCTGCTGCACATTCAGCATTATATCTATCTACGATAGAAGATATTTCTGGGTCAATTTCAGAGAATTTTCCTTGGTTTTCCGAATACTTGTTGATTTTAAATGTATTTTTACGACTATCCTCTGTGAATGTAACGTGAATCTCACCATATGCTTCACCATTACGACCGGCTTGTAGATATAGCAATTTGCTATTTTCGACATAATATTCGATTTGATGAGTATGAGCACATAAAACTAAATCAACATAATCTTCCATTCCACATCCAATCATATCTTCTTGATCGGCGTGAATTGAACAAATGATAAAATCGCAGCCCTCTTCTTCTCTTAATCTAGTTGCTTCTGCTTTTGCAATACTAACATGATCTTTAAAGCCATAATCATACATAAATTCAGAGTTGATTGAGGTGATTTGATCTGAACCAATAACTCCAACAACCCCAACGCGAATTTCGTTTTCTAACGTAATTACAGTTGATGGTTGACCAATTTGAGATTGTTGGGTATTGCCAAATGTTTTAGTTGCAAAATTGTAATCATAGATGTTTGCAGCTAGTGCTGGAATTTTATAATCGTTATATGTTAGAGCACTATTGCGAATAACTGTATCAGCACCCCAGTCAAAATCGTGGTTTCCAACAGTACGAGCATCAAATCTTGCTTCGCACATTACATCATTTATAAGTTGACCACGATTAAAATTAGAGTAAATACTTCCTTGCCATGTATCGCCTTGATCAAGAATGATGGTATTTTCTTCAGCGCCTCTTTGTTTAAAGAATGATCCCATCTTTTTTAAACCCATTTGTTGACCGACTTTTTCTTCTATTGCTCCATGGAAATCATTTAACGTAAAAATATTAATAGTTTTACCATTTAGCCATTCTTGAGAATGGGTTGTGACAATATCTGTGGTTTCAACAGTGCCTGAATTATCTTCGGCATTGTTCTTGTTATTACAACTACTTAACAATAAAAAAGAAGAGATTAAACTCAATAATAGGGCGCGTCTTTTCATGATGTTGTCCTCGTTAGATTTATTATATAAAGAAAAGAATGCCTTGAACAAGCATTCTTAACTTTAGATAAATTATTTAATAACTCTAACTTTTAAGGCTAAGTCTTTGAGACAGCAGCCACATACTTCTTTATCTAATTCAAACAAGGAAGCACCAAATGCACCTTTAACTCCACTAGCCATTTTCTTGATACCAGCTTCTTTAGAAACGATATCTTGAACTTCTTTTGCTTTATCACCTTCATAGAGAACAAGAAGTCTAACTCCTTCTTTCTTACCAAGGTCTAAGCGTGGATAGTTAACAGAGTTAATGATGTTGCCATTTTCAATATAATCAACAACTTGATTAGCTGCCATCATGGCACAGTTATCTTCAGCTTCTTCTGTTGAAGCGCCTAAGTGAGAAATAGCAACTACGCCTTCCATGTTAGCGGTCTTATGATTAGGGAAGTCAGTGACATATTTTCTAACCTTACCTGCTTTAATGGCTTCTTCTAAATCATTATCATTAACGATAGCGTCACGAGCACAGTTTACAAGGATCACGCCATCTTTCATCTTTGCGAATGCTTCCTTATTAAACATTCCACGTGTGGCATCTAAAAGAGGAACATGGATGGAGATGTAATCTGCACGAGCATATAGTTCATCATTAGAAACAATTTCGATATCTTTTGGAAGAAGATGTTTATTTCTTTCAACTGTAGCGGCACTTGGTTCAACAGCAATGATATGCATTCCAAGAGCACCAGCGGCTTGGGCAACAAGTGCGCCAATAGCACCTAATCCAACAATACCAAGGGTCTTGCCCATGATTTCAGTACCAGCAAATGCGCCTTTGGCTTTTTCCATGGATTTATTGATGAGTTCGTCTGCTTTATTAGCTTTGACCCATTCCATTGATCCGCGGAGATCACGTGCAGCAAGGAGCATAGCAGCAATTGTTAATTCTTTAACTGCGTTAGCATTTGCTCCAGGTGTGTTGAATACCACCACACCTTTTTTAGCGTATGCTTCAAGTGGAATATTGTTAACACCAGCCCCTGCTCTAGCAACTGCAAGAACATTTTCTGGTAGTTCCATTTCAAGCATGTTAGCAGATCTAACTAAAATAGCGTCTGCTTTATTAACATCTTCAGTAATGGCGTATTCTTTAGGAAGAACTTTTAAGCCAACTGGAGATATTTTGTTTAAACAAAGGATATTCATTATTTATGAGCCTCTTCAAATTCTTTTAAGTATTTAACAAGTGCTTCAACACCTTCTTTTGGCATGGCGTTATAAATAGATGCACGAAGTCCACCTGTTAAACGGTGACCTTTAAGATTGGTGAATCTATACTTTTTAGCACCTTCAAGGAATTCAGCATCAAGTTCTTCACTTGGTGTACGGAATGTAACGTTCATAAGTGAACGGCAAGATTTATCTGCAAATGGTTTGAAGAATTCTGATTTATCCAAGTAATCATAAAGAATCTTAGCTTTTTCTTCGTTTGCTTTTTCTCTTGCTTTAAGTCCACCATTTTTAAGTAACCACTTAAAGACAAGACCACAGATATAAATACCATATGTTGGAGGTGTGTTATACATTGAACCATTTTCAACATGAAGTCTATAGTCAAAATAAGCAGGAAGTGGTTGGCGAGGTGCTTTTGCAAGCAAATCATCACGAATGATAAGAATTGTTACACCAGCAGGGCCAACGTTTTTTTGAGCGCCAGCATAGATGAGTCCAAATTTCTTAACATCAATTGGTTCACTTAGGAAACAAGATGACATATCACAGAATAATGGGATATCTCCAGTTTCTGGATATTCTTTATATTTTGTACCAAAGATGGTGTTGTTATCACATATGTAGACATAATCACTGTCTTCATTAAACTTAAGTGATTTAACATCTGGAATTTTCTTGAATCCGTTTTCTTCACCAGAGGCAATAACACGAACATCACCATAAAGTTTGGCATCTTTAATAGCTTTCTTTGTCCAAACACCTGTATTGATGTAATCGGCTTTGCCATTAAACATAAAGTTAAGTGGGATTAAAGCAAATTGGAGTGTTGCACCACCTTGAAGGAATAAGACTTTGTAATTCTCTGGAATACCAATTAATTCTCTTAAGTCTTTTTCAGCTTCATCAATGATTCCTTGATAAACTTTGGAACGGTGAGACATTTCCATGACCGACATGCCTGATCCTTTATAATCAAGCATTTCCGCAGCTGCTTGCTCTAAGACTTCCTCAGGAAGCATAGCTGGTCCAGCGGAGAAGTTGTAAATACGATTACCTTTCATTTTTTATCTCCTTTAAGGTTATTTAATTTTCTTGATTTCAAGATAATAACGTTTTTCAGTTGCATGTCCCATTGAAAATGATTTTCTTGGAAGGACATCATCAGCGGCAATGTAATCAAAGACATCGCCTTTTGTAAGTGCAGGCATAGCAATTGCTAATGAGCCTGGATTTTTATTTGCACAATCGATAAGTTCGCTTTCATCGTGAATATAATCGATGCTAACTTCCTTATGAGAGGCTAAATACTCATCAATATATGATTGAATAATCTTATAGCACATTGGTGCGTTCTTAGGCATCAAGAGTTCTTCTTTTCCTTTCTCTTTTGAGTAAGTGAAACTCTTGAATTCTCCACCAAGTTTAGCTTTTAAAGATGGTAAGAAATCATCACCAACATTGAATAACAAACGATGAATAGGTTCAAAGATGAGACCTTTATCGTAAATATTTAATGCTTCGACTAAAGCATATCTAGCTGGATGAGATTTTCTTTCTTCTTCACTTAGATTAACTTTAATCTTGTCCCAATGGGCTTTAGCAGTAGCAAGAGAGTGGTTACCATCACCGACGATGAAAAGAAGTCCGTTGTTATTCTTCTTAAGAAGATCATTAAATTTCTTAATTATCTCGTCAGTGTTTTTAACTTTATAACCACTAATATGACCACCATCTTGGTTAAGTTCAAAGTCATATACTTTTTCTAGTTTTGCTCTATTTTCGTATAAAGGCTCAATTATTGACCTATCTTTATCATCAAAGAGGAACAAAATATGAGGAAGTTCAACTGGAGCGTTTTCCCTAATTTTAAGTCTTGGAGGAATTCTTTCAACAATTGTGGCTTCGCTAGCACGAATTAATGACTTCACACCTTTTGCATATGTATAGTCTTCTAAATCAATTGCGATAACTAAGCCAAGTCTACGATCAACAACACTTGTCTTACGATCAACTAGAATAAAACATTCACCTTGATCAACAAGTGTGCCATCACTTAAATATCCTTCAATATTTTTATTAATTTGAGCGATATATTTTTCTTCATCCACTTTTCCTAAATATGCTTCAGGAAACATCATGTGGTAAGTAGATGGTTTATCTTTTACTAAATCATGAACTTGCTTCCAATACTCTTGGTTAGATGTGAATTGGTCGCAAGCAATAACAGCAAACGATGTTAAATCCACTCCCTTGCGTGGAAGAAGAATATGAGGTGCAATTATGGTTTTAAACTCACCCATTAGCACACACCTTGAGCAAGCATTGCATCTAAGACTTTTTCAAATCCAGCAATGTTAGCGCCTAATGCAATATTGTTTGGTTGACCAAATTTAACAGCAGTTTCATGACATTTTCTAAAGATTTCTTTCATGATGCCTTTGAGTTTTTCATCAACTTCTTCAAATGTCCATGATAAGTGCATTGCGTTTTGGCTCATTTCTAAGCCAGAGACTGCAACACCACCAGCGTTACTAGCTTTACCTGGAGCAAATAAGACACCATTGTTATTGAAATATCTAATAGCTTCAACATCACATGGCATATTTGCGCCTTCAACAAGCATGTAGCAGCCATTTTCTTTTAATAGCTTAGCATCAGCTTCATGAATTTCACCTTGTGTTGCACATGGAAGAGCAATGTCACATGGTGTAGCCCACATAGCATGTGGATCACCAACAAACTTAACTCCTGGATGATCTTTAGCGTAGTCTTTAGAAAACATGCCTTTTTCTTTAGCTTTCTTAACGATATATGGAACGTCTAATCCATTTGGATCAGAGACAAATCCTTCAATATCAGACATGGCAACGAGTTTAGCACCCATTTGGTTGGCTTTATCAGCAGCCATTCCACCGACTTTACCACTACCAGAGATGATGACGCGCTTACCTTTGAGGTCATCTTTCTTATATTCTTTCATCATTTCAGCTGTGAAGTATAGTAGGCCATAGCCAGTAGCTTCTGGACGGCCAAGTGATCCACCATAGGAAATGTTCTTTCCAGTGAATACACCACTCCATTCATTAGCAAGTTTCTTATAGTAACCAAACATATAGCCAATTTCACGAGCACCGAAACCTAAATCACCAGCTGGGACGTCAGTGTCTGGTCCGATATGACGATAGAATTCAGCCATGAATGATTGACAGAAGCGCATGACTTCACCATCGCTCTTTCCGCGTGGATCAAAATCAGCACCACCTTTACCGCCACCCATTGGGAGACCGGTTAAGCTGTTTTTAAATGTTTGTTCAAAGCCAAGGAACTTAAGAATTGATAAATTAACTGACTTATCAAATCTCATTCCACCTTTATATGGTCCAATTGCAGAATTGAATTGAACACGGTAGCCAGTATTAACACGAATCTTACCTTCATCATCAACCCAAGGTACACGGAATGTGATAACTCTTTCTGGCATTGTAATTCTTTCGAGAATTGAATACTTTTCGATACGTGGATCTTTATCTACTAAAAAGTCCATTGAATCAAAGAACTCTTCAACTGCGGAAAGGAATTCTTTTTGTTCTGGGTTCTTTGCTCTAATTTGTTCGAGCAAATCATTTAGATACTTACTTTTATACATTTACTTCCTCTCTTTCTCCCAAAATAAAAATAAACCAAAAGCCTTCGCCTTCAGTTTATTATTTTGAGAACAAATGTTATAAGCATAAGTTTATTACATAAACACTCTAACACTTAAAAGTGGTTTTATCAACCTGATAAAAAATCACAAAAAATAATAATTAAAATAATTAAAAGAAAATGATGCTATGCATCATCGTTTTCTTTCTCGACGTTTTCTTCAACTGCTTTCTCAGCTTCGAGTTTTCTTTCTTCAGCAGTCTTCTCATCTTCGGCAATAGCGGCAAGCAAAGCTTTTGTAGGCTTGAACCAATGATATATTGCTTGGAAGATATAAACACAAGCGATATAGCAAAATACCGAGCCCATCACTATTGCAGCATATGGCAATATTCCATCATTCCATCTCACTAAACAGATGAGATCAAAAGTATAAAATGCTAAGCCAGCTGGAAGCACTAAAATCTTATCGATATAGTCAACTTTTGTACGTCTAGCTTTTGAAAATGTTGACCATAAAAAATCAAACATAATCCAGGCTGAACCTAAAAGAGTAACAAAGTTAAAGATTCTAAATCTCACATATCCGTTGGTAGGAAATACACCTGTTAATTTTAATATTCCCACAACAAGGAAAATGATACCAATTAATAGATATTCTCCTTGGATTAATAACTTAGCCTTTAAGGCAATTGACATAGGTTCTTTTTTAGACATGACTTGATTATATCAAATTATAAAAGAAAAGGTAGTACGAATACTACCTCTTCAATTAATGAGTGATTATAGATTTGGATTTGGTTCGTGGGCTGGAACACTAACTTGAGCACCAGTTTTAACTGATGTTACTTCAAATGATGCGGAACCTGATTCAACACCATTAACGACAATTGCGTATTTTAAGGTGATACCAAGTTCTTTATCAATGTGTAAATCAAATGAAGCTGATTCCATTGCATAACCAACAGTTAATGTGTAATGCAAAGCACTTCTTCCAGCAATGGTTGATGTACCTGCATAATATAGATCACCAACAGTAAGTTGATTTGCATAGTATAGTGCGGCAGAGTATGCATTAACATGAGCATCAAAATATGCTTGTGCATCTTCAGAAACTGTCGTGTAGTATTTAAACTCATTGCTTACATATGAATCATAAACATCGACATATGTAGCGCCTTCTCCTAGAACAACCATTCCATCGCCATTATCAACAAAGTGCCATGAGGCATTTCCTTTGATACCAAAGGAGAATGTTTCAACACTCTCATCGTCATCAACAACTTTCCAAGCGACTTCAAGGCCTTCTTCGGCGTGTTCTTTAATCTTTTCAACACCTTCTTCAGGAGTCATTGGAAGTGACGTTGTTTCTTTTGATTCATTGTTATCATCACCATCATTAAGACCACTTAAATCACAACCTGTTAAGGCTAATGTGAAAAGTGGTAAAGCAAATATTAACTTTTTCATATTTAGCTCCTCCTAATTATAATCTAACGTCTTTGGCTTTTGTCTTACGACCAGCTTTGATAGTGATTTCTCCTTTGGAGATAGCACCGACTGGGCATACATGTCCACAAAGTAGACAGCCAACACATTTATCTTTATTACAAGTTGGTTTTCTATTTTCAGCATCCCATTCAATAGCTTGGTGACCACCATCATAGCAGGAGATGTAGCAACGACCACATTTAACACATTTATCGTAATCAAATGTAGGTCTAACAATATAATCACGATTGAGGTTTTCAGCTGGGATAATGTTCTTATTTGCAAGACCAACGAGTTCGCTTAAGTGTTCAACGCCTTGTTCTTCCATATAATGCATTAAGCCGTTTTTCATATCTTCAACGATACGATAGCCATATTGCATGATACCTGTGGTAACTTGAAGTGTGGAAGCACCAACGAGAATAAATTCAGCAGCGTCTTCCCAAGTTTCAATACCACCGATACCAGAGATTGGAAGATCTTTAAGACGTGGGTCTTGTCTCATTTGTTGAAGGAAGCGTAATGCAACTGGTTTAACAGCTTTACCTGAATAACCAGAAATTGCGGATTTTCCATCAACGATTGGTAAACCAATCTTCTTATCTAAATCAATATTACAAATGGATTTAATTGTGTTAATTGCAGCGATACCATCTGCTCCACCTTCTAAACAAGCAAGAGCAACTGGAACCATGTCTGTAATGTTTGGTGTCATCTTAGCCATCATTGGTAGTTTTGAACCACGTTTAACAGCTTGACAATATTTCTTACAGAGTTCTGGATTTGTTCCAACATCACTACCCATAGCGTGAGAAGTCATTTGTGGACATGAAAGGTTCATTTCAATCATATCTGCACCAGCTTCTTCAACCATGCGTGCTAAGTCTTCCCATGTCTTTTCATCATTACCCATAATTGAGGCGATGAGAACTTTGTTAGGGAATTCTTTTTTAAGTTTTCTTAAATCTCTAAGATTTTCTTCTAAGGAGTGCTCAGCAATTTGCTCCATGTTTTTAAATCCAACGAATGGAGTGTTTTCTTTATTGAGCTTATCAAAACGAGGAGATACTTCGTCAATGAAGTATGATTTAGGACCAATTGTCTTAAAGACAACACCACCCCAACCTACTTCATAGGCTTTTTTACACATGTCATAACAGTTTCCAACAGGTGAACTGGATAGACAGAATGGGTTTTCAAATTTAACCCCGAGGAATTCAATAGATAAATCTTTCTTAATCATCTTATTTACCTCCTAAAGCTGCATCGATATAAAGAGCAACTTCTTTACCTGTACGGACACCACCGACAACGGTCTTATCAAATTCGCTCTTAGCAATATCGCCACAAACGAATACTTTTGGATCTTTAGTGAAATATTTCTTGCCTTCGTTAACTTCGCCTTTGACGAGTTCAACGCCAAGACCACTTACATCTGGATATTGGCCAACTGCAAGAATAATCTTGTCAGCTTCAATTTTAACTTCACCTTTAATTTCTCTATGAGCAAAGGAAACGACTTTACCTTCAACCTTGGCTGGGACATAGCCATCCATAATGGTAACACCAAGTCTTTGAGCACCTTCAAGTTCTTTCTTGCTAGCTTTAAATTCTTTAAATTGTTCGTAGACAACGTCTGTGACATGTTCAACACCTAAAAGTTTAAGAGTTGTAACAACGTCCATAGCGACGTCACCGCCACCAACAACTAAGACATTAGCAGGGACTTTGACTTCGCCTTTTTTAGCTTTGACTTCACGGAGGAAATCAACTGCTAAGACGACATTTGGATTTCCTTCAAATGCTGGAAGCATCTTTCCATATGAATATCCTGGAGCAAGTAAGACAGCATCAAATGCTTTCTTAAGTTCTTCAAGTTTGACGTCTTTACCAACGCATTCACCAACGTGGAATTTAACACCAAGTTTTTCAATGCGTTCGATTTCTTTATCAACTACTCTATCTGGTAGACGATACTCTGGAATAAGGCGTAGCATACCACCTAATACTTTTTCTTTTTCAAATACTTCTACTGCATAACCTAGGCTTCTAAGAGAAACAGCAGCTTGAAGAGCGCTAGGACCACTACCAACAATAGCAACTTTCTTACCATTTGCTTTACCGGCTTTAAGAATTTCCATCTTAAGAGATTCTTCATAGTCAGTGACGTATCTTTGAATGCGACCAATGTCAATTGGACGATCGATACCGCTTCTTGAACAACCTTTTTGGCAGTATTTTTCAGTTGGACATACGCGAGCGCAAATTGCACCTAATGCATTGTTCTCACGGATTGTTTCTGCAGCTCCTTTGAAGTTACGGAATCTTACAGAACGAATAAATTTGTCTGGGCTTGTACCAGCTGGACAAGCTTTTGAGCAAGGTGCATCAAGACACAATAAACATCTTGAAGCTTCTTCACACACAGTCAATGGTGAAAAACCTGGCTCCAATTCTTTTTTGTAATTTGAATCCATTATTAAAATCTCCTGTAATTCAATTCTAACCTCTTTTCTTAATAAATAAAAGTGCGCATTATGTAAGCGCACAAGCAAATAAAAAGGACACAGTTCCCTGTGCCCAGTTTATTAAATTGTTTAATTAGGCTGATGTATGTAAGCGTGCCTTAACTTTAATTCCAGTCTTTTCTTCGTTGGAACCATTAACTATGCGCATATAATATGTTCCATATTCAGGCTTACCATTGTGGTAACCATAACCACCATCAGAGAGTTTTTCTCTATAATAGACGCCGGTATTCTCTTCTTTTTCAAACCAAATGCCTTCAACGTGAACAGAATTTGCGTTAGTACCAATGTTATCGCCTGCGATTTCCCAAGCTGTTGCAGTTTGAACTTGTGAATAGGTGAAATCCCATTTGAGGTATTTGACTGCGCCAGCTTCTAAAGAGAACGTATCAGAATATGTATCAACTGTTAATGTGTCACCTTTGTAATTGCGATCTTCGAGGTCTAAACCATAATCACCGTAAATATGTTCTTGTGTATTAAATTTTGCCTTTTGATCTGTGATAGTTTGTGTGGCTAAAACATGAACGTAATATTCGGTTGTGATTGGTGCAGCAAATGTTGCGTGTAAGTTATTGAAGTTATCATAACCATTATTGTTGAATTGAGTTGTTACCCATTGGCCTTGAAGATAATCATAGTATTCAACATCAACTTTTGCTGGATATTGGGAAAGACTACCAATTTTATATTCATGGCCCTTATATAATTTAACCTTAAATGAATATAATTGCTCAGCTGTCATATTCATAAGTGAAGGCTCAACATCGATTGTGCGATCAATGTAATGAATATGTCTTCCGGACTCGGTACTGGTCCATCCACAAGCACAGTGATCATGATCATCAAATGTATGAACTGTACCGTTTTTGTGAGCTGTCTTTAGATAAGACATAGATTTTGTGCCTTCTTCACCACCGACAGTTGCACGAATGTACACAAATGTTGGTTGAGCTGGTTCAATATAGTTATCACCAACTACGCCCATTTTCACATTATGAAGGGAACCATCAAACCATTCATATTCAATGTCTTCAGCGCCATCTTTAAAGCCATAA
>JAILIP010000030.1 GCA_024695235.1 Bacilli bacterium
TTTGATTTTAAAAAGATTGTAGTTATAATTATTTAGCACCCAGTGAGGGTGTTAACCAGCATGGATGTTTAGCTCAGCTGGGAGAGCATCTGTTTGACGTACAGAAGGTCACAGGTTCGAGCCCTGTAGCATCCACCATTAAGTAAAATGCACCGCAAGGTGTTTTTTTATTTTCTTACACATATTGCGAACGCGTGATATAATAACACTTGACATGGAGGATTTTTTATATGTCTAAAGAAAAGAAAACAGCATTTCAAAAGTTTGTTTTAGCGTTAGGCATTTTAGTCGCTGTCGCTGCCGTAGCATCCTTGGCCGTCGGCTTAGTGTTCGCATTTACTGCACCTGCTAACGGATATCATGGTATGTTCTCAGGAGCTGATGGTGACAAACCATTACTTGCATACGCTAGATTCTGTAATGCCATCCGCAAAGCCCTTGTTGGTGAAACTGATGCTTATGTACCAGATGAAGCTGCTACAAGTTCACTTGTGTTTGGTGTTATATGTTGTGTCCTTGGATTAATTTGGTTAATCATGGCCGCAGTCAAAAAGAAATTTGTTCATATGGTCTATTTCCTTGCAGCTATTGCTACAGGATTTGTCGTCTCATTCGGTTTCTTCCTTGCAACTGAATGCGAAGCATATCACTGGAAAGCAGGCTGGGATGTTGGTGAAGGACCAAATCTATTAGCTACTATTGTCATCATTGCTTCAATGGTGCTCTTAGTTGCATTCATCGCATTCTTTGTCCTCAACCTCATCTCCTTAATCAAAGTCAGAAAGCCAGCTAAGAAAGCTGCTGAAGAAGACGAAGAAGAGGAAGCAGTTGAAGAACCTAAGAAAGAAGAAAAACCAGCTGAAGAAGCAAAACCTGAAGTTAAAGAAGAACCAGTAGTTGCTGCTGAACCAGAAGTTAAAGAAGAGCCTAAGGAAGAACCAAAGGTTGAAGAACAACCAAAAGAAGAACCTAAGGAAGAACCTGCTCCTGCTCCAGTAGAAGAAAAACCTGCTGAAGAGAAGAAGGAAGAAAAGCCAGCAGAAGAAAAGAAACCTGCTGCTAAGAAAGCTCCTGCTAAGAAGCCAGCTGAAAAGAAAGAGCCAGCTAAGAAAGAAGAAGCTCCAAAAGCTGAACCTAAGAAGGAACCAGCCAAGAAAGCAGAACCTAAGAAAGCTGAGCCTAAGAAAGAAGCTGCTCCTAAGGCAGAAAAGAAGCCAGCTGAAAAACCTGCTCCAAAAGCAGAAGAAAAACCAGCTGCCGCTAAAGGTGAAAAACCAACTCCACGTAAAGATGCCCCAAGATCATATCACATCTCTCAACATCCAAACGGTGGTTGGCAAGTCAAGGGTGCTGGAAGTGAAAAAGCACTTAAACGTTTCCCAACACAAGCGGAAGCTATTAAGTACGCACGTGAGCTCGAAAAGAGTTCCGGTGTTTCATTCCGTGTTCACTCAATGAAAGGCAAGATTAGAAAAGCTTAATCTTAACAAATTGGCCCACATTGTGGGCCTTTCATTATGCACTCGTAGTTCAGTGGTAGAACTTTAGCTTCCCAAGCTAACTATACGGGTTCGATTCCCGCCGAGTGCTCCATAAGTTACTTACTCCCTTTAAGAGAGGTTTTAATATGAAAATTGCTTTAACTGGTGCTAGCGGTCATATGGGTATCGCTACACTCAAAGAATTCCTAAATATAAAAGAAGTCGATGTAGTTCGAGTTTTAGTTTTGCCAAAAGATAAAAGGGCGAAACTAGTTAAAAAACTCGCCAAACAAAACAAAGTTAGAGTAGAAATCATTCGTGGTGATATATCTAACCTTGAAGATGTTAAAAAGCTTTGCGTTGGTGTTGAATATCTATTTAACCTTGCTGCTTTAATTCCACCAGGAAGTGATAAACATCCTGAACTATCATATTTAGCAAATGAAGTTGGTGCGTATAACGTCATCAAAGTATGTGAAGAAAACCCAATCAAGTTAATTGATATTACATCAGTTGCTTTATACGGCCATAGAAATGTTAAACATCCATTTGAAAGAGTAGGGGATCCTCTTCTTCCAAGTGTTTTTGATGCATATGCTGCTCATAAACTAAGAGGCGAGTACGCAATTTTAGAAAGCAACGTTGATAAGTTTGCAATTATTCGTCAAACCGCAATGGTGTACCTAGAAATGCTTAACTCCAACATGTCTGATGGACTTATGTTCCATACATGTTTTAATGATCCACTTGAATGGTCAACAGCTGAGGACTCTGGCCGCCTTATGGCGAACATTGTTAAAGAAGATATCGCTGGCCATTTAAACTATGACAATTTCTGGAAGAAAGTATTTAACCTTGGTGATGGTGAACATAACCGTATTTCTGGTTATGACACGATTGAAGGTGGCTTCTCACTTTTTGGAGGAAAAGCATGCAATTACTTTGATCCAAACTATAATGTTACACGTAACTTCCATGGTGGCTTTTACTATGATGGAGATGAACTAGAAAAACTCTTCCATTATCAAAATGATAAAATCGATGAATATTGGCTCAAAGTTTTGAAAAAATATCCATATTATAAAATGGGCAGAATTGTTCCTGCTGGAGTTATCAAAAAGTTTGCAATTAAAAGACTATTTAAAGATTCAAACTCTCCAACATATTGGTATAAGCACAATGATATTCCTAGACTCACAGCTTTCTTTGGTTCTAAAGAAGAATATGAGAATCTTCCAACCACATGGGATAAGTTTAAACTCGATGATTTAAAAGTCACTCGTTCAGTTAAATCATATGTTCCAATCAACTATGGATTTGATATAAATAAGAGTGATAAAGACATCACTTTAGAAGATCTTAAAAATGTTGCCTTAATGCATGGAGGAAAACTTCTTAGCAGTGAATTCAAAAAAGGCGATGTATATGCGAAATTAAAATGGGTCAATCAAGATAACGAAGAGTTTGAATGTCGCCCATACACAATTCTTAGAGGTGGTCACTGGATGAATCCTTTATATAAAGATTACGTCTGGGATTTTGACCGTCTTTCAAAGAAAGATAAGATATTCGCTCAATATTGGTATGATTCTCATAAAGAAGATGAAAACCATTGTTACTACATGGATGAAAAATATGAGGCATTTATGAAATGAAAGCTGCTTTAATCTACTTCACAGGAACTGGTAATTCAAAAAGAATACTTGAATTTGCTAAAAGCAATATTTCTTTTGAATGCGATGTTTTTGATGTAATTAAAGATGAAGTAGTGGATATGTCTAAATATGACTGCCTCATGATCTTTTATCCTATCTATGGATTTAACGCACCTAAGCCAATCATTGACTATGTCAAAAAGATTCAAAAGATAGATGAAAATAAGAAATGTTTAGTTATGAAGAATTCTGGAGAACATCTTTTCTGGAATAACGGTTCTTCACTTCACTTAAGAAATATCCTTAAAAGAAGAAACATTTCACTTGTTAGTGAATATCACTACTTAATGCCATATTCATTTATCTTTAGACATACAGATTTCATGGCATATCGCATGATAAGTGTTGCTGAAAAACTTATCGCCTTAGATATGAAAGATTTCCTTGATGGAAAATACGTTAAAATCAAACGCTTCTTTGGTGATAGTTTATTCGCATTAATTCTCCGCATTCAGTGGTGGGGAGGTCGCTTCAACGGTAGATTCTATAAGATAGATCAAACCAAATGTATTAAATGTATGAAATGCGTTAGAGATTGTCCTGCTCAAAACATTGAATTCAAAGATGACAAATTCAAATTTGGTAAGAAATGTCTGATGTGTCAAAAATGTGTCATGTATTGCCCAAAGGATGCATTTAAATCACTTGGCTTCTTCACCTCCTGGAAAGTTAATAAACCATATTCATTCGTGGAAACTCATACATTCCAAAAAGAGGCTAAACCACGTTATTGTAAAAAGAACTATCAAAGATATTTTGAAATGTTTGAGAAAAAAATTGAGGAATCTAAAAAATGAGGAAACTCATTCTTTTTCTTTTACCATTAATGCTTGCATCTTGTTCTATGAACAAAATCGAGCCAATAAACGATATTAAATACCAATATGGTGTCTTTCTTTCATGCGAACCAAACGATATGAAATACATGACTGGATATAAGACAATTGTGATAGACGCCCAATACTTTGAAAAAGGCGATGTTCTCGCTTTAAAAGAACACGGCAATAAGGTATTCAGCTATATCAACCTTGGCTCAATTGAAAACTTCCGTTCATATTATGATATGTTCAAAGATATCACCTTGGGTGAATATGAAAACTGGGAAGAAGAAAGATGGGTTGATGTGTCTAATGTCTCTTGGCAAAACTTCATCATCAATGACTTATCTTCAGAACTTCTTTTTAAAGGAGTAGATGGTTTATTCGTGGATAACTGCGATGTCTATTATAACTACCAAACTGACGCAATATTTGATGGAGTTACTACTATCCTTAAAGGACTTAAAAACAAAGGCACTTATGTTTCTATCAATGGAGGAGATACATATGTATCAAAATACATTGAGAAGAACAATAAAATATCTGATGTAATGAACGCTGTTAATCAAGAAACAGTGTTCTCAAAAATCAATTGGAATACCAAAACATTTTCTCGTAATGATAATAAAGAAAAAGAATACTTCCAACAATATGTTGAAACAGTATCTTCATATGGAGGAGATGTGTATCTTCTTGAATATACAAAAGATAATTCTCTTATTAAAGAAATAAATGAATACTGCAAAAGTAAGAATTTCATCTACTATGCTGCGGATGATTTAGAACTAAAAATACCAACATCATATAAAGGGAGTCAGAAAATATGAGTTCGTCAAAAAGAATCGTTCATAAATATATTCGACGTCATAGAAGGATGAATTTTACTATGTTGCAAGAAGCTTTAGCTGATCAAAGCGATAAGACCAAATATAAAGTTCCTCGTAGATTTAGATTTGCTAACAAGATTCAAGAAAAGACTTATGGCATGATGCCTGTTTTTGAAGTATCTCCAAAGAAAAGCTATGGCTACACCCTTTTATATATTCATGGTGGAGCATATGTTCATCCATTTTCAGTATTCCATTGGAGGTTTATGTCTAAAGTATCTCGTAGAAGTGGATGCGGCTTAGAAGTTCCTAACTATTTAAAACTCCCACTTTTCACATACAAAAAATCTCATGAACAAATGATGGGATTCTATAAAGAATTCTCATCCACCCATAAAATGGATAAGGTTATCATCGCAGGTGATTCTGCTGGTGGAGGCTTTGCCTTAAGTCTTCTTCAACAAGCTAGAGATCTCAATCTTCCACTTCCTAAGAAAGCTATATTGTTTTCGCCATGGGTTGATGTAGTTGGAGGTAATCCAATTCTCGATAAATATGATTGCATGATTGATTATGAGGTCGCTCAAATACCGGGCAAAGCATGGGCTGATAATGATGATCCTCATAATCCTATCATCTCTCCATTATATGGAAAGATGAATGACTTATGCCCAGTAGACATTTATGTCGGAACACATGAAATACTTTTCAATGATTGCGTGAAAACTCATGAGCTCCTATATAAGTCCGGAAACACCGGAAAACTCTTCGTTGGAAATAAGATGGGACATGTCTATCCTTTGTATCCAATGAAAGATGCTAGACTAATTCTTAAACATATAATTAATCAACTTAGGCTAAAACATTAATAATTTCATTTAGAAATCATTATGTTATAATTCAAGTATGAAAAAGATTAGATTAGTATTTTCAGCATTGATGCTCACAGGTTTGCTCTCATCCTGTTCTTTGTTTGATCGTTTTATCGATAACGACGATGAAGAAAAAGAGACAACATCTCAAAATGAAAGTGGCACAACTACAGATACAACTTCTAGTGGTGGTTACTCTTTAAAAGGTATTCATTTAAACAAGAATACCCTTTCGCTTGAAGGCGGAGATAGTGAAACTTTAACAGTAACATTTGACCCATCAACATGGACAAACAAAAACGTTAAATGGGAAACAAGTGATCCAAGTGTTGCTACTGTTTCTAAGGGAACAGTCATTGGTGTTTCAATGGGCGAATGTGATATCACAGTCAAGTACGCTCGCGAAGAAAGTATCTTTGATACTTGTCACGTCACGGTTACATCTGATTACCAATGCAAGAATAAAACTACAATCAATCAAACATACACCGAATACTCTACCAAAGGTTATTCAGGAAGCTATGATGAAATTTGCCCAACAAAAGGCAATGTCAGATTACTTGTTTTACCAATTTGGTTTACAGATTCAGACACATATCTAACAAATAGCACTTACAAAGCTAACGTCCGTGAAGATATTGGTAAAGCCTACTTAGGCAGTAATGTTGAAACTGGCTGGAGAAGCGTTAAAACATTCTATGAAGAAGAATCACAAGGCGCTGTTACAATCACTGGTACAGTTGCTGACTGGTACGAATGTGGTCTAAGTTCTTCATATATGGCAGCAGACGGTAGCACTGCAGTTAGAACCAAACAATTGGTGACTGATGCTACACAAGCTTACTTTACTGCTCATTCACCTGATTCAAGTTCGCCTGATTCAAGAAAGAATTACGATAGTGATAATGATGGCTATATCGATGGCGTTATGCTCATTTATGGTGCCCCTGATTATGCATCAAAAGGCATCCACGATGGCATCCCATATGACAGCATCGAAGAAAACAATCTATGGGCATATAAATTTGCTACCGGAAATTCTCGTAACGGAGAAAATCCATCTGCTAATATCTTTTTCTGGGCTTCATACGACTTCATGTATGGAAGCGCTCAATCAGTTTCTAGAACTGGATTAGATTATCACGGTGGTGATACATCACATTGCACAATTGATACTCATACATTTATCCATGAAATGGGTCACGTATTTGGTTTAGACGACTATTACGATTATGGCAGCCACGGTTACACACCTGCTGGCCAATTCTCTATGCAAGATGAAAACGTTGGAGCGCATGATGCTTTCTCAGTCATGGCATATGGATGGGCTAACCCATATATCCCACTTAAATCATGCACAATCACTATTAGTGATTTCCAATCATCTCACGATATGGTTTTATTAACTCCAGAATGGAATGGATATGATTCAGCATTTGATGAATACTTATTACTTGAGTTATTCACTCCAACTGGCCTTAACAAACTTGACTGTGATTATAAGTATAGTTCACGTGTCCAAGGACCAAACGAAGTTGGTATTAGATTATGGCACGTTGATGCTAGATTATATAGCTACTCAAAGAGTATAATTACATCCAATGTTAACGATGGATATGTATATCTATATAATAGCAATACATATGATGGAGGCCGTGAAGGTAATGAACCAGAGAACAATCTCCTTCAACTCATTCATAACAACACAACTTTAGGCCACAAGAATCAAACTGCTCTTTCCAATGAAAGTTTGTTCCAACAAGGTGATTCATTTACGATTAACACCTACAAAAAACAATTCGTTAATGGCAGTGATGGCAATCTCAATAACGGAACAGCCTTCAAATGGTCATTCACAGTAGATGCAATGACTTCAAATTCCGCTACAATTTCATTCGTTCTTTCCGCTTAAGGAAAACAAATAAATAATCAAATCAAATATAGGAGGTTTTCAATATGAAAAATAAAGATATTAAATTTGAAGAAATTCCTCTAAAAGTTCCTTCATATAAAGCAATCGAAAAGAAGCTTACCGAAATTACAAATGAATTAAGTGAGGCTAAAGATTTTGCTAGTGGCATGAAAGCCATTAAGAAGATGAATAAGTACATGGAAAAACTTGAGACTCAAATTACAGTTATCTCCATCCGTTATTCACTTAACACAACCGATAAAAAGATTGCTAAAGCACAAGACAAGATTGATGAAATGTCTCCACTTCTAAGCAATCTCATCAATCGATGGAATCACATTCTTGTGAAAGTTCCATATCGTGCTGAAATTGAAAAGAAATACACACCATACTATTTCCAAATGATTGAAAACTCTCTCAAGTCATTTGATGAAAAAATCATTCCTGAGTTAATTGAAATCAATAAACTCTCATCACAATACGATCGTGTTTTAGGTTCTGCTCAAATTGAATTTAGAGGCGGAACATATAACCTCTCTCAAATGGGTAAATTCTCTACCGATAAAGATAGACAAACTCGTTATGAAGCAAGCAAGAAAGTTGATGAATTCTTTGAAGCTCATGAAAAAGAAATCGGAGACATCTATTCTAAGCTCGTTATCTTAAGAGATACTGCTGCTAAGAAACTTGGCTATAAATCATACACCGAACTTGGCTATCTCTCACTTGGAAGAGTGGACTACGATGCTAAGATGGTTGAAGGCTATCGCAAACAAATCTCTGAAGAAGTTGTTCCAGTTGCTCAAAAGCTCTACAAGAAGCAAGCTAAGCGCATTGGAATTCCATTTAACAAGATGTACTCATATGATTACAATTTATCATTCTTAAGTGGTAATCCAAAGCCAGTTGGTGATAGCAAAAAACTCGTTGAAATTGCTACTCATATGTATGATGATATGTCAAAAGAAAGTGGTGAATTCTTTCATTTAATGAAAGACCATCATTTATTAGACCTTGATGCACGTCCTGGTAAAGCACCTGGTGGATATATGACTTATCTCCCACTTTATCACTTCCCATTTATCTTCTCTAACTTCAATGGAACTCAAGGCGATGTTAACGTCTTGACCCATGAAGTTGGTCACGCTTTTCAAGGTTATCTTTCTGGTAAGATTCAACCTCCAGATTTTAGATCTCCAACTTTAGAAACATGTGAAATTCACTCCATGTCCATGGAATTCTTTGCATGGCCATATATGAAAGATTTCTTTGGTGAAGAAGATGAAAAATATCGCTTCTCTCACTTAAGTGACGCAATCGAATTCTTACCATATGGAATCTCCATTGATGAATTCCAACACTGGGTGTATGCTCACCCAACAGCATCTCATGAAGAAAGATGCAAAGTGTGGCTTGATATTCAATCTCGTTATGAACCACACAAGAAATATCCTGAAGAACTTAAGTGCTTCAGCCATGGCGCTGGTTGGATTAGACAATCCCACATCTTCGGTGTCCCATTCTATTACATCGATTACACCTTAGCTCAAGTGTGTGCCTTCCAATTCCTCGTTGAAATGAGAAAGAACCACGAAAGAGCATGGAGAAAATATGTGAAGCTTTGTAAGTGTGGTGGCAAATATCCATTTGTGAAGACACTTGAGAAGAATCACCTAAGAAACCCATTCATCGATGGTAATATCAAGAAAGTCATTCGACCACTTGTTAAAATTCTCAATTCATTCGACGATTCAAAATTCTAAAAGATTAGGTTCCAATAGGAACCTTTTCTTTATATTTTTCTCGTGCTTTCTTTTTGGGGAGAAAATAGAGATAATATAATGGCGAAATAATTTGAATAAATTAAGAAAGGATTTATAAAATGGAAGATTATCGTACAAAATGTATCGAATTACTCGAATCACGTGGTGTCACAGTTGATGATATTGCTGAATGTGCTCGCTTTCTTCAAGCCGATTACCATGTTGATTTAAAGAAAGAAGAATTACTTGAATCGGTCATGTCTGTTTTAAGCAAACGTGAAGTTCAACACGCAATTATGACAGGCATCGAACTTGACATTGCTGCTGAAAAGAAAGCAATGAATGATAAAAACTTAGAAGCCATCCTTACAAGAGACGAAGGCTTATATGGTGTTGATGAAGTTCTTGCTTATGGTATTTGTAACCTCTACGGTTCCATCGCCTTAACAAACTTTGGCTTCATCGACAAAAAGAAATACGGAATCATTGCTGAACTCAATGATCACGGAAAAGGAACAGGTGTCGTCAATACCTTCATCGATGATATCGTCGGTGCTATTGCTGCATCTGCCGCCTCAAGATTTGCACACCGCTGGGTAAAATAACATGTTTATTTGGGAAGGCAATCATTTAGCATTTAATAACAGTGCGTCAATTTGGATTGACCTTGTTTTAGCATTAGTTATCATGGCTATTACAGGCGTTGCCATCTTTAGAATCATCAAGCGTAAACTCGTTTGGCTTACTTATGGTGCAACATGCTTATTAGTTCTCTTATCATGGATGTTTAGCCTCAAACTAATGTTTGGTATTTCACTAGCCACTGCTGTTATCTTACTTGTTTTATACTTTACAGTTAATGTTGCAGAAATTAGACCTTTAATGTCTAACACCTTAGGTGGAAACCAAATTGGTTTTGGTAAAAAGAACACTGAAAAGATTTTTGATAGACATGCTTTATTCCTCAAAATTGATATCGCTGTTAAACAACTTAGTAAAACTAGAACAGGTGCAATTATCACATTTGAAAGAAATGTTGAGCTAACTGACTTTGTAAAAAGTGGAACTTTGTTAAATGCTCCTGTTACACCAGAATTATTAGTTACCATCTTCTATCCTGGAACAAGACTCCATGATGGAGCAGTGGTCATTAGAAAAGATCAAATCTTAGCTGCGAGTGTTTATTACACTCCAACAACCAAACCTCTCGCTGGTAAATTTGGTTCACGTCATCGTGCAGCCATTGGTATCAGTGAAATCACTGACTCAGTTACTGTCGTCGTCAGTGAAGAAACAGGTAGAGTGTCTTTAGCAGTTGCTGGAGAACTTGTTCCTGTAAACATTGATAACTTCTTAAGAACATTCGAAGATTATATGTTCGCAGAAGAAAAACAAGAAGACTAATTCATGGGAAAATATTTTGGAACTGACGGAGTTAGAGGCGTTGCCAATAAAGAACTAACTTCTAATCTTGCATACAAAATCGGTAGATTTATCGGTTATTTTGAAAATGGAAGAAAGAACAAAGTTCTTATTGCTAGAGATACAAGACTTTCAGGTAAGCAACTTGCTGACGCACTTGGAAGTGGAGTGACCTCCTCAGGTTCTGATGTATATGATTTAGGAGTTTCAACTACTCCATCTGTTTCCTATTTAGTTCAAAAACACCATTTTGATTTTGGAGTCATGATATCGGCATCTCATAACCCGTATTATGATAACGGAATCAAAATTTTTAATTCTAAAGGCGAAAAACTTGAAAGCCAAATCGAAGATTTAATCGAGCAATATATCGACTCACTAGTTGATACAATTCCATTAGCGGTCAATGAGAATATCGGTAGATATCCTGAATGCAATGAACTAGTGGATGAGTACATTAATTTCCTTGTCAGCAAGGCTGATAAAGGATATAAAGGCAAAGTCTTAATTGACTGTGCAAACGGATCTAGCTCAGCACTAATCAACAAAATTGTTGAGAAGTTAGGATTAAACGCTGTAATCGTTAATGCTGAACCAAATGGAATTAACATCAACGATCACTGTGGTTCAACTCATATTGAACTTCTTAAAAGTGAGCTAGAAAAAGGTGTCTATGATATTGCCTTTGCTTTTGATGGTGATGCTGATAGGTGCTTAGCTCTTGATTCAAAAGGCAACAAAGTTGATGGCGACGCTATCATGTATCTTTGTGGCTTAAATCTCAAGAAACATAACAAACTTGCCAAAGACACAATTGTGTTAACGGTTATGTCTAACATTGGTCTTAAGATTGCCTTGAAAGAAAACAACATCAATATGGTGGAAGTTTCAGTAGGGGATAAATATGTCCAAGCTGAAATGAAGAAGAATAAGTTCACCTTGGGTGGAGAACAATCAGGCCATATTATCTTCCTTGATGATATGAATACTGGTGATGGTCTTCTCACCATGATCAAAGTACTTAATGTACTTAAAGATGAGGATGAATCAATTGATGAACTCATTCGTGAGTTACACATCTATCCTCAAATGCTTAAAAACATGACAGTCACAAATAAAGAGGCTATCTTATCTCACCAAGGATTTATTGCTCGTATCAACGAACTTTCAGAATCCTTAAAAGGCGAAGGTAGAATTCTTGTTCGTCCAAGTGGAACAGAACCTCTTATTAGAGTGATGTGCGAAGCAAAAACAATAGAACAATGTGAAGCAATCTGTGATGATTTGCTTAACTACATAAGCGAGATTATCTAATATGTGTGGAATTGTAGGATCAATCGGGAAGATTAACACCAGGAAATATCTCATTGATGGGTTATATTCTTTAGACTACCGTGGATATGATTCCGCTGGTCTAGCATTTTTAGATAGTTCAAACGAACTTAAAATCTTTAAAGCAGTTGGAAAAGTAGAAGTGCTTGATAGCATCGCTCCAAAGGAGTTTGAATCTTCCATTGGTATTGGTCATACAAGATGGGCCACCCATGGTGCACCAAATGAAACTAACTGCCACCCACATGTTTCTTCACATAAAGAAATTGCCATCGTTCATAACGGAGTTATTGAAAACTATCGTGCTCTTAAGACACGTTTGATGGGATATGGATATTCATTTGAAAGTGAAACTGATACAGAAGTAATCGCTAACTTACTTGAATTTAATTATCGCAAGAACCATGATGTCTTAGATGGCATTAGAAGAACAATCGATGAACTTGAAGGCAGCTTTGCTTTAGCAATTATTGTGAAAGATCAACCAGATAGACTTTACTTCATGAAAAGAAGTTCACCATTATTCATTGGCTTAGGCGATGAATATAAACTTCTTGCAAGTGATGCTGTCCCAATGATCAAATACACGAACAAATTCGTTGATTTAAAAGACGATGAATACGGATACATCTCTAAAGAGGAAGTTGCATTATTTAAAGGCTACGACAAACTCGAACCAGAGATAACTCATCAAAGTCCAGAATTCTTAAATCGTGATTTAGGTGATAACCCAAATTACATGATTAAAGAAATCCAAGAAACACCTCAAGTTATCACTCGTTTAATTGATAACTATTTTGATGGTGAAAAGTTCTTGTTCAATCCAAAGATGATTGAGGCAATTAAGAAGAGTGATGACATTATTTTCATTGCCTGCGGAACAAGTTATCACGCCTCCCTTATGGGTGTGAAATATATGCAATATCTTGGTAAAAGAAGCGAAGCTTATGTGGCAAGTGAATGGGCATATTTCCCAGTGTTTACTTCTAAAAAACCACTCTATATTCTCCTTTCTCAATCAGGAGAAACTGCAGACTTAATTCGCTGCCAAAAAATCATCAATTCTCGTGGTTCAATCAACATTGCAATCACCAATACAAAAGGATCAACAATTGAAAGAAATGCAACATTCTCATGTCTACTTTTCTCAGGACTTGAAATTGCTGTTGCATCCACAAAAGTTTTCTCTGCTCAAGTATGTTTGCTTGCCCTTCTAACTGGTGCAATTGAAAAACACACAAATGTCGTAACTCATCTATCAGTTGTGACATCAGCTTTAGAGAAGATTATTGAAAACAAACAGGATATTGAAAACATCGCCTCCAAGATTGAAAATGCTTCAATGATATTCTTCATCGGTAGGGGTAATGACTACATAGCCTCAATGGAAGCTTCATTAAAAATGAAAGAAATCTCCTATATGCACTGCGAAGCTTTTGCAGGAGGAGAACTTAAGCATGGTCCAATTGCGCTTGTTGATAAAGACACATGCCTTATTGCATTTAATTCTGATATGTCCACAAATCTCGCTTTGAGAAACAACGTTAAAGAGATTGAAGCTAGAGGCGCTAAATCATTTGTGATTTCTTATTCTTCATTTATGAAAGACGATGATGCCTTCTTGGTTGATAACGTTAAATCATATTTATCAACAATTGTGATGGTGTTTGTCTCTCAATATCTTGCCTATTATGTAACACTTCATAAAGGCCTTAATATTGATAAACCACGTAACCTTGCAAAATCAGTTACAGTTGAATAAAAAATGAAAAATGCTCACGTATTAACGTGAGCTTTTAATTTTCTCTAATTTAATGAAGCGAACTCCAATCGCGTTCGCTCTTGTTTTTAAAGCATCGGATAAATGATCTTTGCTATCAACAAGTGAGGCTTTCACAAGTCCATACATATCATGATGTCCTTCGTAGTGATACTTCATCACATCAATGATTTCATATGTGACTTTGTAATCAATTCTATTGATGAGATATGTCTCGCTAATCTCACCCATGCTGTACATTCCAACGCGTCTATAGACAATAGGTGCGAAATAATATGTGCCTTCGCGATAGATTCCAACAAATTCTCCAGCTTTTTCAATGATAGCGACTCTTCCTTTTCTCACATTGATAAATCCTGTGAGAACAAAAAGAATACCTCCTAAAAGAAGTGCACCTAAGATAATGATGAGAAATAACATATCGCCCATACTTAGATAAATATAGCATAAATTCTCATTTTTACCTTTAAGTTTTTGAATTATATTCAGGTATTTGTTATTATAACAACGAAGTAATATTAAGGAGGGCCTATATGCCTACACCACATAATGAAGCCAAAAAAGGCGAAATCGCAAAAGTTGTTTTAATGCCGGGAGATCCTAACCGTGCTAAATGGATTGCAGACAATTTCCTTCACGATGTTAAACTTGTCAACCAAGTTAGAGGTCAACTCTGCTTCACAGGTTTAACAGAAAATGGAAAACGTATCTCAGTCATGTCATCCGGAATGGGACATCCATCAATCGGTATTTATTCCAACGAATTATTCGTAGAATACGATGTTGAACTTATCATTCGCGTTGGCACATGTGGTTCATATCAACCAGAAATTAACTTAAAAGATGTTCTTGTTTGCCAAGGTGCTTGTACAGATAGTAACTGGATGAGCCAATACGGCATCAACGGAACATATTCTGCTATTGCATCATATGATGTCTTAGAAAAAGCAGTAGAAGTCTTAAAAGGAAAGAAATTCCCATACCATGTTGGTAACATCTTCGCTGCTGATGTCTTCTACGATGTTGATAAAGATCTCTGGAAGAGATGGGCACGTTTAGGTGTCATGGGTGTTGAAATGGAATCATACGCTTTATATGTCAATGCTGCATATCTCCACAAAAAAGCTCTCACATTACTTACTTGCACTGATAACTTTGTTAAAGAAGGCCGCCTCTCTGCCGAAGAAAGACAAACTGGTCTTCGTAACATGATTCAAGTCGCTATTGAAACTGCTGAAAAATTTGCCTAATGAAAGCCCTATTTATTGCGCTTGCAATAGTATTTGTAGTTTTACTTATATTCTTCATCTTGTTTCCACTTATTAAGAAATCAGTTTTGAAGAATAGATATATCTCTTCCTATGGAAGGGATATTTATCATATAGCCAATTACTATGACTATTATTTGATCAATAGACTTTTACTTAAAGCCAATGATGACTCCTACATCGATATTGATCATCTATTGCTCGCGAATAAATATATCTTCGTTATCAAAGACTATTACTTTGAAGGATCCCTTCTTGCAAAGGATAACGATAATTCTTGGGTATATTATTTTGGTAACTACAAGAATCCTCAAAAGAAACTACTCAACAATCTTCTAAAAGAGAATGACAATCGTCTTAAAAAGTTATCGATGATAACAGGACTAGATAAATCGATGCTCATCTCTGTTGTCTTAGTGAATAACGACTGTGATCTTAAATATCAAAAAGAAGATAGTGAAGAAGCATATCTCATTAAAAGAAACGAACTTAAAAAACTAATTGAACAAATTGAAGCTAGAGATGTATCTCCACTTAATGTGGAACAACTATCCTATGCTGTGCACGACATCGCTAGATTAAACGAAAGAGTAAAATGAACTTTAGAAAAGAAGCACAAGGACTATTTAAATCAAAATTCTTCCAAGTATTGCCATTTACAATGCTTTATGGATTTTTCATTGTCTTAGTTCTTGCTTTAGCATTCTTCGTTCCACCTTCACTTATCCTAACAGTGCCTTTTGTGGTTCTTCCTTCAACATTTGCCCTTCAGATAAGTGTTTCGCACATCAACAATAACTTCCCACCTCAATTTAAAATATTCTTCATTGGATTTGGATTATATTTCTCTTCAAAAGGATTTGGTTGTTATAACTCATTAGGTGGATTCTTGAAATCACTTGGAGTGTTTGTGTTCTTTGAAGGTATTCTTGAAATCATTCTCTCTTTCGTTTGGATGAAATATGATCCAGCTTTGAAAGAACTGCTCACAAATGTATCAATTGATAGTTATCTTACCCTTGCAACTCAACTAATGAACAATGCTTCATTTGTGAAGATAACGAAGATATCTACTTTGGTAGGTATGCTATTTGCGTTCTATATGTTTGCACATCATATCTTCTCTCATGGAATGAAAGCAAACCTCATTATGTATAACGCGAATTCACCTGTAACCATGCCAATGTATAAGGCTATGCATAAGCAATTCTTCCCAATGGTGAGAAAAGAATACTATAAGGATTACTATTCAACTATTTGGCCGATTATTCCTGTGTACTTTGTCTCATATGCTGGAGGAGCATGCTTAGCATATTTCCTTTTAGAAGACACAGATTTCATGCAATGCCAAGTTATCGCTTTAGCAGTCGCTTTCATTGTTTGCTTCACACTTCTCCCGCTTGTATCTAATGCGATGGAAAACTTATACAAAAAATACTCACCTCGTTATAACGAGTTAAGTGTTAAAAGTGTGAAAGCTTCTTTTGAAGAACTCATGAAATCAAAAGATCTTTCTGAAGAACAAAAACGCGCTTTAGAAGATATCGTTAAAAGCGCTGAAGAAAAGCAAAATAAAGATAAAGAAGAATCTCAGGATAAGTAACTACTCTTCTTAAAGAAGATAATACTTCCTACGATATCTAAGCAAAATATAAATGAGAAAACAGTCGCCACGATAAGTGGGGCTTTTTGTTTAATTTGTTTACGAACGAGTCTATTGATAAAGAAGGCAATGTCATATGCGCTTGTTGCAATCATATAGACGTATGCCACAAACATCATTAAAGCAATTGCTAAAGGTATTGCCATAAATAAGAATGGATTGAGGAATGCTGCAGTCATAAGAACACAGAAAACAAAGTTAAAAATAAACCAAGGGATAAGAATGATTTTGATAATCATTGTGATTTTGCTTGGGTTACTCTTGCTTTTGAAACCGGATATGAACGCTAAAAGGATATTAACTAAACATATTGTTACTGTGACACCCATAAGTGCAAAGAACGAAGAAAACAATGCTTTCGCTACAACACTTTGAGTATCAGGGTCCATGCCATCATTAGGAAGCATGAACAAAATTAGAATTGGTACCTGAAGGTACATCAAAACAGCTTGGACAATCATTAATGCGTCAGTTGCTTTTTTCATACATTGATAAGATATAACATTTTTAGCATTTAGCAAGAGTAAAGAAAAAAAGTACCAGTGGTACTCATTTTATCTAATGGAGCAGATGACGGGAATCGAACCCGCATAACTACCTTGGCAAGGTAGTGTTCTACCACTGAACTACATCTGCAAACTCAGCGTTTATTATTATAAATAAAGTAGTATAATGTTTCAAGACAAATATTTAGAATTGATTATGACCACATTTAAAGAACTAGCAGACTACATCTTCCCTGATGTGAAAGAAACAATTGAAGACCTAGAAAAAAAGTTCCCAAAAAGAAATCTCCCAAGAGAAGCAGAGGTGACAAGATTCGCCCCATCTCCAACTGGATTCCTTCATTTAGGTTCACTTTTCATGTCCTTGGTGGCAAGCAAAGTTGCCTATGACACAAAAGGTGTTTTCTATATCCGCTTAGAGGATACAGACACCAAACGTGAAATCGAAGGTAGTGGTGAAGAACTCATCACTCAACTCGAACACTTCGGCATTGTTCCAAACGAAGGATATCTTGGAAGTAAAGAAATTGGTAACTATGGTCCATACGTTCAATCTAAAAGAGCATATTTCTATCGTGTCTGCATTAAGTACTTAATGGAAAAGGGTAGAGCCTATCCTTGCTTCTGCTCTCACGAACAAATCGAAGAAATCCGTCATGTCCAAGAAGCTATGAAAGTAATTCCTGGATATTATGGAGAATACGCTTTATGTCGTAATATCACTCCAGAAGATGCTTTAGCAAGAATCAAAGCTGGAGAAAAATATGTTATTCGTTTTAGAAGTGAAGGAAACTTTGATAACAAAGTTATCTTCCATGATTTAATTCGTGGAGATATCTCAATCGCGGAAAACGCCCTTGATGTCGTCATCATGAAAAGTGATGGTCTTCCAACATATCACTTTGCTCACGCAGTCGATGATCACTTCATGAGAACCACAACAGTTCTTAGAGGAGAAGAATGGATTGCATCTGCTCCTATTCACCTTGAACTATTCAATGCTTTAGGATTTGAACTTCCTAGATACGCTCATGCACCAGTTATCATGAAACTCGATAATGGTAATAGACGCAAACTCTCTAAGAGAAAAGATCCAGAAGCAAGTGTCCAACACTTCATCGAAGAAGGATTCCCTAAAGAATCACTTAAAGCATACTTAATGAGTATTGCTAACTCTAACTTTGAAGAATGGACAATGGAAAATCATTGTTTCGACATTGATAAATTCAAATTCTCCTTCGATAAAATGAGTCTTGATGGAGTTTTATTCGATCAAGATAAACTCAATTACTTCTCAAAAGAAATCATCGCCTCTTGGAGTGCAGAAGAATTCTATGAAAAGCTTCTAGCGTGGTCCAAAGAATATGATGAAGTCTTATATAACCACATTAAAGATGATAAGGAATATGTCACCAAGATTCTTAACATCGAACGCGGTGGAGAAAAAGCTAGAAAAGACTTCACATACTTCAAAGAAGTATATCCAATCATCGGTTTCTTCTTTGAAGATAGATTTTTAGAGATTGTGAAAGATGGATATCCATTCAACGAAGCAATGCCAAAAGATGTCATCAAGGCAGTCTTGGAAGACTTTGCTAAGAATAACGACTATTCACTTCCAAATGACCTCTGGTTTAACACAGTGAAAGAATTAGGCGCAAGACATAACTTCGCTGAATCAAATAAAGTCTATAAACAAAACAAAGATGCTTACTTAGGACACGTTGGAGATGTTGCAGAGATGATAAGAATCGCTCTTGTTGGGGCAAAGAATTCTCCAAATCTCCATTCTGTCATTCAAATTCTTGGTAAAGAAGAAGTTGATAGAAGAATTAAACTTGCAATTGATTATTTAGGCTAGACTTGCTTAAATAGTCTCACGGTCCTGTGGTCAAGCGGCTAAGACGAAACCCTCTCAAGGTTTAATCCCGGGTTCGATTCCCGGCAGGATCACCAAATTGATAATAACTCGTCACTTGCTGGCGAGTTTTTTATTGACTAATGATAAGAAAACTATTGTTACAATCAACTTTGTTGTCGACAACAATGTTTTTTCTTATGTAGAATAATTATAAGAGTTAAGGGGATTCTAAATTGACAAACAAAGAAAAGCGATTTTTATATAAATCGGTAAAATGTGTTTTTAGACCTTATATCAAAGAAAAGAATAATTCTTTAAACTTTTTAGTTTTTGTTGAACCTAATTTAAGTGAAGATATCGTTGATATACATGACAAAATGATTGCAAGCAATGATACACGATTTAAAAAAGACATTGCTAATTTTGAATATTTCTTTAATAGCGTTTCTATACATAACAGAGAAATAAATAAAATTAAAAGCATAGTTGATGAATGGGATGTTGAAATATTTTTAGATAGTGTCGAATCAATAAACGATGAATCAATCAAGGAATTACTTGAGACTTGTAATGCAATTCAGAAATTTAACAAACCATACGAAAGCAAATATAAACTCTTTTTGTCAGATATACGCACAGTAAGGAAAAATGTTAAAAAGATTAACAAGGTTTTATCTAAACTTGGTGATTATAGAAAAATAGTGGATTTATCAGACTATGACTATATTGATTCTAAACAGAAGAACAAAATTACAGGTGATATATTGCATTGTTTATCATCGAAGAAAAGAATCAGACTGAAATATTATGATCCAAACAATCATGCTCACATAATTAAGCTTGTAGATAAACATAATCGCGAATATCTTGATAAATTCAGCAATAATCCAATATTTGACAATATAAACGGTCTTTCGCTTGATGCAGAACAAAGACGATCAATCCTTTCTAATGAGAAATCTGTTTTGGTTGTAGCTGGGGCAGGAAGCGGAAAAACGCTAACTATTTGTGGTAAGATAAAATATCTTCTAGATATTAAGAATGTAAAGCCAGAAGAAATTCTTCTCCTTTCTTACTCGAAAAAATCTGCGGAGGATTTACAAAATAAAGTTTTCAAAATCAATAGCAAATTAACTGTCGGGACATTTCACAAAATAGGTTTAGAGATATTGAAAGACACTCAACACAAAACATTTATGGTTGAGGATCAATATAAAGCAATCATTGAGGCATATTTCAGAGAAGAGATGAAAAATAGACCTCATATGTTGCAAACAATTCTTACTTATTACGGATTGTATATTTCAGCAACAAAACATAACAAAAAATACAAAAGTGAAGGTGATCTCTTTGAGGATTTGAAAAAATCCGATTTTGATACTTTAAAAACTCAATTGATTTCACTTACCAATGATTTAAATGCAAGAGAAACATTAAAAAAGGAATTAGTTAAATCATTTGAAGAAATGGCGATAGCAAATTGGTATTTTATTAATGGAATTGACTATATTTATGAAGCACCTTATGAATACGACATGTCGACTTTTGAAAGACGTCAATACATGCCTGATTTTAAATTAAAGAAATATAAGATTTACCATGAACATTATGGTGTTGATAAGAACGGAAAAGCATCACAATACGAAGGAAAAGAAGCCGTTAAATATGTTCAAGGAATGCAATGGAAACAGCAGATACATAAAACAAAACAAACTGATTGCATTGAGACTTATTCGTATGAATTTGATGACGGAACAGTCTTTACAAAATTAGAAAGTGAATTAAGAAAAAGAGGTGTAGAGTTTCATCCCCTGAATGATGAACAAATAACCAATGCTCTTGATTCAATCTATGAAAGTAGATCTTTTAAATCGTTCATTAATCTAATCCGAACCTTTTTGAGTTTGTATAAGGCTTCTTATAGAAACGATTCCGGATTTGACGAATTGAAGAAAAGTGAATTCAAAAATAAATACGAACAAACTAGAGCAGCTTTGTTTTTAGATATAGTGAAAGACCTTTATCATTACTATGTTGATTATCTTCATAAAGAAGGCAAGATTGATTTTGATGATATGATTTTACAATCTACAGAAGAATTAGATAACACTGAAAACTATCGATACAAATATATTATCGTTGATGAGTTTCAGGATATCTCAATTAGCAGAATGAAATTCTTACGAAGATTGATAAGACAAGGAGATTCAAGACTTTTCGCCGTTGGTGATGATTGGCAAGCTATCTATAGATTCTCTGGTTGTGATTTGAATATTTTCTTGGAGTTTGAAAAGTATTTTGGGGATTCTGCAATCGCAAAAATAACAACAACACACAGAAATTCACAAGAACTTCAAGATATTGCAGGACCATTTATTAAAAAGAATCCAGAACAATTTGATAAAAATATCAATTCTTCAAGACATTTAGATCATCCTGTTCAAATAATGTACTACAAAGAGAAAAAGTATTATGCGTTTTTGGATGTCTTGCGAGAGATTTCAAAAATCGATAAGTCTGCTAAAGTTTTAATTCTGGGAAGAAATAATAAAGATTTTGAAGATATAGCTTTAGATAACAGGATTTTTATTGATTTTAGAGCCTCTAACGAAACTCAAACGGTAGTGAAATGTGTCAACTTCCCACAAATGAAATTAACATATAGCACAGTTCACGGATCAAAGGGACTCGAAGAGGACTATGTTGTTTTAATTAATGCAGACGATAACAGAATCGGTTTTCCAAATAAAATGGAAGATGATGAGTTATTAAATTTGGTTCTCAGTCATAAAAGTGAATATGAATATGCCGAAGAAAGAAGATTGTGGTATGTTGCTTTAACTAGAACAAGAAACTATACGTATATAATTGCCAATTCTGATAACCCATCAATCTTCTTGAAAGAAATTGAAAAACAATGCTTAGTTATTAACGAAAATGCTAAAGAAGATGAAGTTAGGACAGAAATTAGTTGCCCTAAATGTAAGACAGGGAGATTGGTTCTTAGAACTAATGAAAAAGACGGAACAAAATTTTATGGGTGTTCCAATTATCCATATTGCACCTATTCAATTGACGATATGAAAGCCGTAAAGAGAAACAAGAGATGCCCACGATGCGGTGATTTTATGGTGTTTAGAAAAGGACAATGGGGAGGATTCTTTGGCTGCCATAATTACCCAAGATGCGATTATACTGAAGAATATGAGCCAAAAAGATAAGGACCTTTTATAATGTTATCGATGGAAAAGAAGAGTATTTGTGTTATCGGTGGTGGTATTGGGGGAATTACAACCGCTAATAAGCTTTTAAGATACGGCTATAAAGTTTCCCTATATGAAAAGAATCCCTATTTAGGTGGTCTATGCTCAGGATATTCAGTTGATGGATATCATATTGATGCTTGTTTCCATTGGCTAATGGGAGCAAAGAAGAACACCAAGATTTATAAGGTGTGGAAAGATTTAGGTGGACTAAATAATTCAGTCCAAATCTTTCATAGCGGAACATTCCTCACTATTGATAATAATGGTGAAATAATCCATCTATATGCAGACTTAGATAAAAGTAGAGATGAATGGACCAAGTTATCTCCAAATGATGAAGTTAATATTCGTCGTTTCTTTGGAACTGTTGAAAAATTAAAGATTTTTTGGGATTATTCCCAGACAAACAAAAAGAAGAGAAGAGAACTACTTCAACTATTCTCCGAAATCTCAATGAAGATCAAAGGCGTTCAAGGAAGTAGAGACGATTTCTCTAAATGTTTTGGAAATGAAACAATTAGGCTTGCAATTAGATATGGTCTAACAGGTTATAACAACACATTATTCTTTATGATTGCTTATGCAGCCTATTCTGCTGGGGATTCTGGTGTTCCATTTGGAGGAGCAGAAGAAATCATTAAAAGAGTTCACGATAAATTAATCAATCTTGGATGTGATATTCACCTCAATGAACCAGTAGATGAAATAGTGGTGGCAGATGGCAAAGCCGTTGGAATTGTTTCTAATGGAAAGTTTACTCAATATGACACAATCGTTTCTTGCGTTGATCCTAATTTCACAATCAAAGAACTTCTTAAAAATAAATACAAAATCAAATTCTTCAACAAACTAAAAAAGAACGTGAAGGACAATCCGGTTTCAAGTTGTTTTGTTACATATTTAGCTGCTAATAAAAAGCTATTAGAGAATATCGAAGTTCCTACAATCATTAACATTGATCCAATTAACGTTGGCAAAAAGAACATGGATGCCATGTTAGTTAGACCATATTACTTCGATCCATATTTTGATAAAGGCAAAGACAGTGTGGTTTCACTCTTCTTTGATCAAAATCAAGATGATTACAATTTCTACAAGAAGATGAGTGATGCTGAATATCATAAATACAAAAACAACCTCATCAAAGAGAGCCAGAAAATATTTGAAAATAGATATCCTTTCCTTAAAGGAAAAACAAAAGTCCTCACTTCATTTGGGCCTCTTGAGTTATATAAACAAACATATACTTCTTTTGGAGCAATCCAATCTTATTCATTTACTGAAGAATCAGGCTTTAAGTCTTTCTCAGGTAAATCAAAAGCAATATCAAATCTATACTTTGCAACTCAATGGAATAAGAGTGTTGGAGGAACACCAACAGCAATTCAATCAGGTGTAAAAGTTGCTAAAAAAATTAATCGTAGTTATAAAAACCCGATTAAAAGAATTGCTAAAAAATTATCATTTAAAGATTAATCTTATCGTTAATCTCTTTTATCTTAGTAGTATCGACTTTAACTACTTTTCTATCATAAGTAACAAAGCCATTTAATTCATCCTCAACATCACTTAGTTGAGTGTATATAAATGCACTTAATCCTAGAGGTATATTTCTTAGGATATCTCTATCCACAAATTCTTTGTATGTCTTCACAAGCTCTTCGCAAGAAGACATTTTTTTATAACCAAAATTCGTGTCATTAAATGTGTGTCCGTCTATCTTTAAGTGATAGCCTCCACATTCACTTAAGATTACTGAACGCCCCTTAACGTGTTTTTGTTTAGGCATCTTTACTCTCTTGAAATAGACGTGAAGTGATTTGGTGTCACTAACACCTTGGTCATGCCAACCAGAAGCATGATCAAATAATCTAGTTGAATCTATCTCTGATAGTTTCTCGTAAATTTCTTTCGCGTCAAATTGTCCCCAACCTTCATTGAAGATTGTCCATAATCCAATAGAAGGGACGTTATATAGATATGAAATTGTATCAACGAATTCTTGATATGTTTCTTTTCTACCCCGAGCGTTATTTCTCGCAAATTTAGAGTAGTTATTATCTTTATGATGAATGCCTGTAATTAATGGGAAGGCAATCGTAGAGAACTTATACTTTTCTCCTCCGTTAACAAAGTCTTGCCAGACAATAATTCCAAGTTTGTCGCATAGATAGTACCAATATAATGGTTCAATCTTAATGTGTTTTCTAATTGTATTAAAACCAAGTTCTTTAACGAGCTTGATATCGTTTTCAAAATCATCATATGAATTAGGTGTTAGACCTCCATCAAAGTAATAACCTTGATCAAGAACACCTTTCATAAAATATGGCTTGTTATTTAAAGCGAGTCTAATATGTTTTCCATCATTTATCGTGGAGAATTTTCTCATCGCAAAATATGATGAGATTTCATCTTTATCAGTTTTAACTTTTATATCATATAAATATGGTTCTTCAGGAGACCATAATTTGAGTCCATTTATTTTGATAGAAACATCTTCATTTGTTTTGATTAAATGCTCTTTGTTTTCAACTGTAACATTTGCATCTTTAGAATCAGAAATTACTTTGATGTTTATTACCCTATTATCAATATCAGGAGTGAGCCTAATATTTACGATATATCCTTCACTTACTGATTCCATCCAAACAGGCAGATATATTCCACTTTGAGGTGAATACCATATGCCACCTCTATCAAGTTTTTGTTTGCCGCGTGAAAGATATGAAGAATCACTTAGATCTTTTACTTTAACGATAAGAACGTTGATGTCTTTAACTTTGCTTTTATCAATGACTACATCAAATGGAAGAAAACCTCCGACATGATGAATCATATGTTCATCGTTAAAATAAACATCTGCAATTTGATCAACAGCAGTGAAGTGAATGATAAGTTTATCTTTTAAAAATCCTTTTTCTAATTTGATTTCTTTCTTGTAGAAAATCCAATCTTCTGGAGAGACCACATCAATCAGATGATTAACTTTACTTTCTGGTGAAAATGGAACAATTATTTTCTTATCAAAAGATGAAGGGATATCTTCACTTTTAGATATTGTAAAACCCCATTCTCCATTTAAGGAGATATAACTATTTCTTTTTAATTGAGGACGTGGATATTCACTCAGAAACAATTTCTCCATGTTGTTTCTCTTTTCTTAAAAGAATGATAACTGGAATAAGTGAAAGCACTAAGACGATAAGGGTGCCGATGAAAATGAATTCATTTGGTTTAATGACCATTTGTCCATATTCATTAGGGAATGTATCAGCATTAATATATGAGAATCCTTGGCCGATATATGGTCCAGTGACCATTGGAATAAGGACGACAAAGATCATTCTAATTCCTTGGAATAATCCAGCTTTGTTCTTAGGTGTGTAATCACGGACTTTCGCTCCAAAGATTGCGACAGATACCATATATCCACTCATAAGGACGATACCACTAACGATAATAAATGCCATTCCTCTAGCAAAGAAGAATAGTAGGGCACCAAGAGCGCAAACACTAATGGCAGGAATTAAGAGTTTGTTCTTACCAATCTTATCCATGAATAAACCAAGGATAATTGTGACAATAGAACTTGTTAATAAAACAACACCAATTGTAATCATATATGGCATATCGACAATTTCTCTTGTCTTTTGGATATAGACAATAAGATATGGGAAGAATACTTGAATAGCGATACTGAAGACACAAAAACCAATAAGGGTGATATAAAGAAGTGGATTCTCTTTAATAACACTTGGTCTAAAGCCATAGAATATGTTTTTAACATATGTTTCTTGATTATCTGGTTTTTCAACATCTTTAGGTAAGACGAATATGAGGGCCACACCAATGATGGATGTGATACCACCAACGATATAGAAGAAAATATCCCATCTACCGCCATTAACATCCGCGTTGTTAAAACCAGCGATAAGAACGATGAGAATCATTGAAAACATTGGAAGAACACTTAGGATACTTTCAACCTTTCCTCTATTTCTGGGAGAAGTATTATCAGTAACAAATGCGTTGAAGGCAGCATCATTTGCTGTGCTTCCAAAGAAAGTCATAACGCAGTCCATCACAACAATAAGTGTGCCTGCTAAGAATAAAGAGTTACCAACAATTGATATCTTGCTATGTGGATCAAGGAAAGCGAACAAGACAATTGATATACCCCAAATGATATATCCAAAGGCAATGAAGGCTTTTCTTTTGCCAATCTTATCTGACAACGCACCCATAAATAAAGTGGTGATAGTTGCAGTAGCAGCACTAAGTGCTGTCATTAAGGAAATGAATGAAATGTTATTGGATGCATAATAGGCATATGCACTTAGATACATGTTCTCTAATGCCCATGCAATTTGGCCAACAAGTCCTGCCAAAATGAAAGACATCCATTTTCTTAATCCTAATTTTGTTTCTTCCATAACAACACCTCTATAGAGAATTAACTATTTTAATATATTCATTTTTATCTAGCATTGGAGTTTCTAATTCTTTTTTCATCTCCGGAGTGATATCTAAATGCTTAGCAAAATATTCTCCTGCTAGTTCAAACTTCTTAATTAGTGGCTCGGTTAAAGGTCTAGCCTCTTCTTCATTAAGCATTGGGCATTCAGACACAAAAAGTGTCATAGCCTTTGGACCGAACTTATTCTTAATCATAATTTCAAGGCCATCAAAGTTGCCTTCAAAGTTAGGAAATCCACATCCGGCTATGAAAAGAAGATTTTGATGAGATAGATCTACTCTTGGAGCATGCACAACATGTCCATTAACTTCTTTCATTGTCATTTTGTTAAATGGAATAAGCCTATCTACGAATGCTTTTAGATGTGATGGCATTGCATATGAATATAACGGGAATGAGTATATGACAATATCTGCATTCTTATACTCTTCCATGATTTCGTTTTGATCATCTTTTTGGATGCATTTTCCATCTGCGCTTTTCCAACATGCAAAGCATCCTAAACAAGGTTTGATATTTTTCTCAATTAAACGAATGACTTTAACTTCAAATCCTTTTTCTTTGTTCAGTCCTTTTAAAAATGAGTTTGTTAGACACATCGTGTCACTCACTTCTTTAGGCGAACCATTTAACACAAGTACTTTCATTTTTATTTTGCCTTATTCTTCTTTCTAAATACTGGCCAGAACGCATCTTTGCCGTAATCAATTTCATTTAGTTTGATTAGTTCGACCATATCATCATCTGATATTTCAAAATCTAGTTTCATATTATCTTCAATGTGTGCTTTTGAAGATGCTTTTGGAATGGAGATAGTATCTAACTCAAGAGTGTATTTAATACATAATTGGGCTACTGATACATTGTATTTTTTTGCCATTTCAACAATTGCTTTATTTTTTAAAGCTGCTCCGTGAGCGATAGGACTATATGATTCAACAATAATATCGTTTTCTTGACAGAACTTGATTATATCAATAGGTGTATTTCCAATATGGCAAAGAATTTGATTGACCATTGGTTTGATCTCACAGTTATTCATGATGTTTTCTAAATCGTCAATTAGGAAGTTAGAAACACCAATAGCTTTTACCTTGCCATCTTTATATGCTTCTTCAAGAGCTTTCCAAACTTCAATGTTTTCTTTGAAGAATCTACGTTTTCCTCTAAAGAGTGCCCAAGGTTGAGGACAGTGGATAAGAATCAAATCGATGTAATCGACACCTAATTTTTTAAGTGATTCATCAATTGATTTTTTAGCTTTTTCATATGATTTATGTTCTGCTAAAACTTTTGTGGTTAAATAAATCTCTTCTCTTTTTAAACCACTTTCTTTTATACCAACGCCAACACCTTCTTCATTTTGATATGCTTGAGCAGTATCTATATGACGATATCCTGCCTCAAGAGCCATCTTTACGCAATTAGCAGCATCTTTGTTTGGAATTAACCATGTGCCATATGCCAAAGAAGGAATTGAACGACCATTGCTTAATTTAAAATTGTCCATGTGTTTGCTCCTTGCTAACATTTTACCAAAAATATATTAAGTTTTTATATAAGCAATTTATAAAATTTGCTAATATATTCCCATGAATAAAAGCGTCAAGAACTCTACAAAAGCCGCAATATTGTTTGAAGTTATTGCAATAGTTGCTTTTATTGTGCTCCCAATTGTGAGTCAAATTATTTTTGGTGATAACTACGCTCACTTAGAGGCAGTGTGTGAATCAGCTTTGAATTGGATCGGATATTCATTCACTCATTTCTACACCTTAAAAATCAACTATGTGATGACTGTTGTTTTAGCGCTTGTCTTCTTGTCTTTTATCGTTGTGTGGATTGTTATCCTAGCAAAACGCAAAAATAAAACAGTTGTAGAGTTGATATTCTGTTCACTCATTTACATCGTTTCATATTTCGGACTCGTAGTTTTCTTATTGGATCAAAATCCAATTGTGTATAACAACAAAGTTGAATTAGCAAAGCTAGATGAATCTCTACTTGTTCTTTTAGTGAAAAAGATAATGAATTTTTCTAACAGCAATCCAATCTATAGTTTTGGAATGCTCGCTGCTTTTACATTAGGTATGCTTGCCTTGGTGTTTTCATTCCTCGCTTTTATCTTTGTGCTTCATCCAAAGAAACTTGAAGAGCCAAAAGTGGTGGAAGTAAAAGAAGAAAAACATGTCCAAGAAGTAAAGGCCGAAGAGGCTAAAACAGAGGACAAAAAACCGGTTGATGACTTCGACGAAAATGATCCTATCGAAAAAATGTTTAAAGACATTGAATCAAATAGAGAAGAACTTAAACCTCAAAATCCTGAACCAGTAAAAGAGGAAGAGGAAGAAGACGAAGTCGAGCAACTCGAAGATAAGGTTCTTGATAATTAACTTGTTAATTATAAATCGTGAGATTTTGTAAATACATCAATATATGATAAAATCATATCTATTCTTAGGAGGAAGCAAATAACATGGATGGTCTGTCGTGGCTTTATGTTGTCATCATCATTCTTTTAGTTATTCTAAGTGCTTTCTTCTCATCAACTGAAACAGCATTCGCTTGTCTAAACCAATTCAAAATTAAGATTAAAGCGGACGATGGCAGCAAGACTGCTAAGTTAATTTTAAAGACCCATGAAAGATTTGATCACACCCTTATCATGGCTCTTTTAGGATATAACATCGATAGCGTTGCTATCTCAACTATATCCGCAATTTTATTTTTCCAAATCTTTAATGGAATGATGTCAGAGACATATATATCTTTGATATCCACAGGTATCATGACAGTTATTGTCTATATTTTCTGTGATATGGTTCCAAAGATTATCGCAAGAGCAATTCCTGAAAGAGTAGCCGCTAATAACGTCTACATCCTTCAATTCTTTTACTATCTATTATTCCCACTTATTTTCATCTTCTCTTTGATCACCAAACTTGTTAACAAGATTTTCAAAGTTGATAATCAACCAACTCTTACCGAAGAAGACTTCACCAACATCGTTGATGACATTGAAGAAAAAGGGCTGATGGAAGAAAACGAATCAGAGATTTTCTATAACTCTTTAGAGTTCACCGATACGGCTGTTAAAGAAGTTCTCACCAAAAGAGAAAAGATGCACGTTATTGATATCAAAGATGCATCAAGAGAACAAATTAACGATGATATTTTGTCTACAAAATTCTCTCGTATTCCAGTTGTATATGGCTCTTTAGATAGAATCGTTGGAATTCTCCACGTTAAAACATACATTAAAGCTTATCTAAAGAACCCAAACATTCCCATTTTAAGCGTTCTACAAAAGCCATACTTTGTTGATACGAAGATTAAGATGGACGAAATGATTGATGGCTTTAAATCACATCACACACATATCGCAATAGTGAAACACGAAGACAAAGTCTTAGGACTCATCACTATGGAAGACGTCTTAGAAGAACTTGTTGGTAAGATTGCTGAACCACTTGGAGGTAAGAAAGAATGAACATGCCTCTAATTATCGGTTTATCAATCGCTATCTTTGTTCTAGTTATCTTATCTGGAATCTTTTCATCATGCGATATGGTGTATGCCACTGTGAACCAACTACGCCTCAAGAAAGACATGCGCAAGAAAAACCATCGCGCAAGTAAACTTGCATTAAAGTTTGCTGAAAACTATAACACAACTTTAACTACTGTCTTATTTGCAAATAACTTAGTTAACATTGCTGCTTCATCCTTGAGTGCTGTTTTAGCTCTTGAGTTATTTAAAGAATCATCTATCAGCACAGATATTGGAAGTGTCATTGTCGAATTATCACTTCTTCTTATCATTCTTATCTTTGGTGAGATTTTACCAAAGGTAATTGGCAAGGCTTTCTCATATCCACTTAGTAAGTTATTGGCCTATCCAATCCTTGTTTTGAAGACATTATTCTTCCCAATCATTTTTGTCCTATCTCATATTGGAAAGCTATTTGCATATCCATTTATTAGAAAGCATAAAAAAGCCGAAAACATTTCTAACGAAGAACTTCAAGAAATCGTTGAAACAATTGAAGAAGAAGGTGTCATTGATGAAGATCAAGGAGAACTCCTTTCTAACGCGATTGAATTTAAAGACACCCAAGCTCATGAAGTAATGACTCCTCGTGTTGATGTCTTTGCAATTGATATTGATGATCCAATTGAAGAAATTCTTAAGAATGAAAAACTATTCGTACATTCTCGTATTCCGGTATTCAAAGACACTATTGACCATATCGTTGGTATTCTCCCATCTAAGGCTGTTTTAAAGCTTATGCTTGCGAAAGAACCAATCGATATTAAATCTTTGATTTATCCTGCTATTTCAGTACCAGGAAGTATGGGTATTTCTGAAATCTTAAAACTCATGAAATCCAACAAGAACCATATCGTTATCGTTATGGACGAATATGGTGGAATGGATGGTCTTTTAACCATGGAAGACATCCTTGAAGAACTCGTCGGAGAAATGTGGGATGAAACAGACGTTGTAAAAGAACCATATAAGAAAATCAAACGCAGCATGTATGAAGTTAATGGTGATATGAACATCCAAGATATCTTTGATATCGTCGGAGTAGATGTTCCTGAAGACGCAGACTATTATACAGTCGCTGGTTTCGTTTTAGATAAGTTATCTCGCTTTGCGAAAGTTGGAGATAAGATTAAATATGAAAATCTCACAATTACTGTTTTAGAAATCAGTGAGTTCACAGTTGAAAAAGTACTTATCAAAGTTAGTAAAAGGAAAGCAAAATAATGTTTAACTACGGCCCAAAGAAAGATATGCAAGAACGCCCTGAAAAAGAGCCAGAGTTTTCAATGAAAAATAAAACAGATCGTTCTATTGTGACTGTAATTATTATTTCGCTTGTAGCAGCTATAGTTTTATTAGCAGGAGCGATACTACTTTGGTATTTCGGATTTAAAAAATAACCTTCCATAGGAAGGTTTTTTCTTATTTAAGTGAAGATAATCTATCAATGTAGTTTTTATAGATAATATCAGCTGTTTGTTCAATTGTTAGATTGTCTGTATTGATGACAAAGTCGGTTTTACCGATTCTTTTTTTATCAAAATCGATAATGTCATTTTCAAGTCTTTGTTCAATCTTTTCTTCTTTATCTCCGCGAGAACGCATGCGTGCTTCTCTAATTGATTCGTCGCACACGATAAGGAATGTGACAATGTGATCATCATTAAGGGCTTTAAAGGCATGAAGACCATTTGGATCTAAGACAATGATTCTATCATCGCTTACTTGATCAACTCCGCAGCCATAGAAGTTATCGTTATATAAAGTGTTTTCAACAAACTTTCCTTCTTTGTTTCTTCTTAAGAATTCTTTTCTTGAAATGAAAAAGTAGTCAACCCCATCAATTTCCCCAGTTCTTTTTTCTCTGGTTGTGGTGGTGACAGCTTTAATTAATCCGTACTTCTTTTGAAGGGCTAATGCAGTAGCAGTTTTTCCGCTTGCACTGGCTCCGACTAAAATAATCATACAACTATTATAAATCAAAATTGATTTTTAAACAGGCCTATAAAAAAGCGTCGATTTTATAGATGTGAGTACTTATCGCACGAGAAACCTATTGGCTCTTTGAAATCGATACTGGTTGTTAAAGCAAAATTAAAAGCCTTGTTAATCTACACGGAAATTAAAAAACCCTATTTCTAGGGCAATTGTCCTTGCCTCTTAAGGGCTATCGTGACACTAATATTAAATCAACACAGTAAATAATTGTCAAAAATTAATTATTGATAAATAAAAAATAGTCGATTCTGCAGACGTTAGTCCTTATAACACGAGACATATAAATATGCTCAGGAAATCGACCTCTTATATTAAAACATTGTAGATAATTCATGTCAAGAATAAATTCTTGACGAAATATTTAATAAGAAAGGATGGAAACAATATGTCTGAGATTAAAGGCCAATTATTAGGTATCATTCTAACAATCTCCATCTTTGGAGTTGTCCTCGCCGCTATGGTTGCATCATTTGGCAAGATGTCTGACAGAGTAGGCGAACGTGTTGAAGAAATCGCAACAACAGAAGTAACCTATACACCAGATCCAGGAGAATAACCAAAAAGGAAGTGATTTAATTCACTTCTTTGAAGTCAAAAGGAAAACACTTCAATGAGTTGAATTGTCACAAAAAGAAAAAGTTATGATATTATATGTATCGTTGAGGTATTAATATGGATAAAATTGAACAAATTAGAGTGAAACTCGCTCAAGCAACTCATAAAGAAAAAGTTGCAGACGAAGATAAAATTCGTGATCTTGGCTTAGACTCACTTGATGTCGTCGAACTTCTCCTCCAACTAGAAGAAGAATATGATGTTCATTTTGATGACGTAGATATGTCAAAACTAGTAACCGTCAAAGACCTCTTAGACGAGATTGCAAAACAACTTTAAAAAACATAACAATTTTTGTTGTTTTTGTTTATGCGCTTGTGTTAATATATTCAAGCGTTTAGACGCCTATCTAGCTCAGTGGTAGAGCAATCGGCTGTTAACCGATTGGTCGGGGGTTCGAGCCCCTCGATAGGCGCCATGCAACGGCCTGTTGGAGAAGCGGCTTAACTCATATGCCTTTCACGCATACATTCATGGGTTCGAATCCCGTACAGGTCACCAAACGCAGATATACTCGCTACTGAAATGTTGCTCTAAGAGCAAAAATCAGCAAAAAGCGAGTTTTTCTTTTGAATTTTTGCTTCGATTTTTAGTGGGAAATGTGGGAAATTGTCATCTTTCAGTACATTAGAAAGACTGAGGATGACATTTTTCATATATTGGGCAGTTTTGAAGGCGTGTACAGGACTCGCTACATCAAAAAAATGATTAGTATGTTTGGAAAACTATTATTCAACTTTTATCTCATTCGAATGCCATGATTTTGCTATGTATGTTATTGTTATTGTTTTTTTAGAATCTAAAACATCAATCTTTTTTCTATAAGTTTTCTTTCTACCAGCAAAGAGAATAAAGTGTGAACCAATAGGTAAGCACAGCGAAATCTCACCATTTGGCTCGATTGTATGCCATGTGATTCCGTCTAGAGTTATTCTGAGCTTAAATTTTTCATTAATTAATGAATTGTATTTGATGATTACATTATTGATAGGTGATGCGCTATCTAATCGCTTTTCCAAAGCACGAGCAAATTCGTTGTTTGAATCGATATCCAATACTTTGTTACAATAATCTCTAGCTTTAGCATAATCGTGTTTTAATTCGTACTCATATGCTCTATTTAATAGATTATTTATCTCGTTTTCGCGATTAATCTGAACAACTTCGTTCACTATTATTTTGGTGCCACAATATGAGCAAAAAGCGAAATTCCTATTATCTTGAATTTCCATAGAAGCGCCACAATTAGGACATTTAACTTGTTTCATAATCTTATATTAATTCTTTTAGCCTCATGTTAAAATAAAAAATACAAATAACTGATTAGGAGGAAGATAACATGGCATTCAAAACCATAGTTGGTTTGCCTGACGGGACTAGAGTTTGGATTAATCTTCAGCAAGTAGTGAAGATGACCAAAACACCAGATGGTCAATATTTTATTTGTTTGACAAATGGAGAAAACTACTTGATTACTAAAGATCAGGCGTGCAATATTGAAAGCTACTTGATAGTGAGATAAGTTTAATAACGTTATAAATGAGCCGTTTATCCGGCTCTTTTTAATAAATAAAAAGACCACATTGTGATGCTATTTCAAGTCAAGCAATTCTTGCTTTTTTTGATTGTATTCTTCCAGAGTAATAGCCCCATCATCAAGCAATCTTTTGTATTTCTTTATAAGGTCTGCTATCTCATCTTCACTAAGTGAGAAATCGCCCTTTGTTGGCTTTGGTGTCGATACTTGAACCTGCTGTGTTTGAGGTATAGGCCTATTAACAGTTCTCGAATCTATTTCTCTAACGCGCTTGTCAAACTCAGCTTTTGTAATGACGCCTTTTTCGTAAATAGCTCTGTGCACTTCGACTTCTTTATTGCGCTCTTCCCATGTTAAATACTTGCGTTCAGGAGAAGGTGAAGATTGGCGAGTTGTTGTAGTGGTTCTTGTACTTGAGCTGGTCCCATACAGTTTTGGAGTTGTGTGATGTGTTGTGCCATAGAGTTGATCATCTGGGATCGCTAGTGTAAAGATTCCACCTAATAAACTAACGAATAATAATGTACAGACTCCACATCCTACTTTCTTTCCTTCGCTTACTGCTGTTTGCCTCCAAATTAAGATGATTAATCTAAAGATTAGGAAAATAACCCATAATACCCACACCCATGCAGGATATGCCACGGTTGTGTATGATGTACTAGGATATGAATAGCCAGAATAGTAGTTATAGTTGTATGTTGTAACTGCAACGGTTTGACCACGAGAAAGTAGCACAAAACCGAGAATGGTATATCCAATTCCTCCAAGCCAGCTGAAGAACGTTGCCGCGCCTTTCATATTTTCATTTTATAACCGCAAAAACACATTTAACAAGAAGAGTTGATACATGTTTTCGCTGTAAAAATCATTGTTTTTTGAAATAAATAATAGTTCTTATCTCATTAGAAATGTGATAAACTAAGGTCAGAATTAAACAAATTGATAACTTTTTGTTGTGAAGATGTTTACAAATGTATACAATAGTAGACAGGAGGACAGTTTGTGGATAAAAAATTAAAAGTAACTATGAAAAAGTACACAGGTGAAACTTCTGTTGTTTCTTTGCGTATGCCTAATGAACTTATTTCTAAGCTTGATGATGTATGCGAGAAGACAGGAAGAACTAGGAATGAGCTTATTATTAAGAGCCTTGATTTCGCTTTAGAGAATATCGAAATCGAAGGCGAAGACGATGACTAAGGAGAAAGAAAATGGCAAATCTAATTGACGTAATTAAGTATGAGGGTGGTAATACAACACTTATTTATAAACACCCAAAGACCGATTTTAATCTAGGATCTCAACTCATTGTTCATGAATCACAAGAGGCTGTTTTCTTTAGAGATGGTGAAGCTCTTGAATCATTCGGTCCAGGAAGACACACTTTAGAAACACAAAATCTTCCTCATTTAAAGAATCATATTAATGCAATGGCAGGCGGACAACACGTTTTCCATTCAGAAGTGTATTTTATTAACCTCACTACCGAATTAGGTGTTAAGTGGGGTACAGATAGCAAGATTAGAATGTTTGACCCAATGTCTGGTTTACATCTCGAGATTGGTGCCAGTGGAACATTCAATATTAGAGTTAACGATGGTAGAAAACTACTTATCAAAGTTGTTGGTACTACATCAGGCTTTGAACAAGAAGAACTCTTTGGTTCGGTTGGATACTCAACCAACAAAGCCATTGGCCTTTTTAGAGGCATGATAGTTTCTAAGGTTAAAACATACCTTGCTAAGGCTATTAGAGAAAACGATATTAACATCCTTGAAGTGGATGAACATTTAGATGAACTCTCTGAATTATTAAGAGTTGAAATCAACAAGGTTCTTGATTCATACGGAATGTATATTCCTGAATTCCACTTGGTAAATGTTTTACTTCCAGAACCAGGAGAAAATCCAAACTTCGATAGAATGAAAGCTCAATATGGTGAGAGATTTGTTCTTGCTGAAGAAGAAAGAATTGCTCAAGCCGCTGGTAAGGTCGAGCTTGCTAAAGCAACTGCTCATGCAACAGCAGAAGCAGAAGCCACCAAGATTAAAGGCATGACAGATATCGAACTAGAAAAGCAAAGAGGCTTAGCACATGCTGAAGTCCTCAAGGCTCAAGGTGGAGATTATCAATCCGAAACAGCTAGACAAGTTGGTGTTGCTGCAGCCTCAAATGAGGGTGGCGGTTCATCAAGTATCGCTAGTGACATTGTTAAAGCAGGCGTCGGTATAGGCGTTGGCGTTTCAGTTGCTAAAGAAGTTGTTGGGACAGTAAAAGAAGTCGTAGTAGCTGCTGATGGTTCGTGGGAATGCCCAGAATGCCATCACGCAGGTAATAAAGGCAAATTCTGTGAAGAATGTGGCCATAAGAGAGGAGAATAACCATGGAACTCAAACTTAAAGTTACAAAAAGAGGTATCGTTACAGGATTAATTCTCTTAATTCTTCTAGCGGTCTATAACGTTTTATTCTTTGTTATCCCATTCAATAGAAGTTATTCAAACGGTTCATTTTGGGTAACATATGGCGTTACATCATTCTTAATCGTTTTTATGGCAGTAGTGGTCTTCATCGGATTTCATGACAAAGACATTAAATCAAGAGTATTTGGAGTCCCTATTGTATATTTAGGATATTCAGCATTATTAGTCCAGCTCATCGTTGACGGTGCAGTTATGGCTGTTGGTAATTTCTTTGAAATTAAGATTTGGATTGCAATCATTGTTGAAACATTACTTTTGGCATTCTTCTTTATTTCCTTAATTGCTAGAACAGCATATAAAGACACAATTAAGAAAGTCGATGCTCAAAAAGAAAGAAAGGCTTACATGCAAGATTTAAGAGTTCAGCTTGATACTTTAGTTGGGACTAACTCAATTGAAGCCATTAAGCCTGAATTAGAAAAGCTTGCTGAAACTGTCAGATTTGCTGACCCTGTTTCATCTAAAGCCTCAGTCGATACAGAAGATCAAATTACAGTTGCTTTCGAATCATTAAGCAAGGCAGTTGCTAATGGTGATGTCGAAAAAGCACAAGTTTCTATCGCAAAGATGAATAGACTTTTAAACGAAAGAAAAGCCTTATTAAAAAATAGTAAGTAGTTTATTAAACCAATAGAGTTTATGGCAGTTTATAAGTGTAAAATGTGCGGTGGCACAATCGAAGTAACAGAAGGTCAAAATGTTGTTACCTGCGAGTTTTGTGGTGCCACTCAAACAGTTCACTCATTTGATAACGAGAAGAAGAACACTTATTTTAAGCGTGCCGAAACATTACGTTTTAGGTGCGAGTTTGATAAAGCAGCTGGCATCTATGAGACAATTGTCTCGGAATTTCCAAGAGAAGCAGAAGCTTATTGGGGTCTTGTTCTTTGTAAATATGGAATTGAATATGTTGACGATCCTAAGACCGGTCTGAAGATTCCAACATGTCATAGAACTAGATTTGAATCCATATACGAAGACACAGATTACAAGAATGTTATTAAACATGCTGATGTGGTCGCTCGCGGTGTCTATGAGAAAGAAGCAAAGGAAATATCAAAGCTTCAAAAATCAATATTGGATATCTCTTCTAAGGAGGAACCATTTGATATCTTTGTTTGCTATAAAGAAACTGATAGAAGTGGCGATAGAACCCCAGATTCTGTCTTAGCCCAAGATATTTATAAAGAATTGACTCATGAAGGCTATCGTGTCTTCTTTTCAAGAATTACATTAGAAGATAAACTCGGAACGCAGTATGAGCCTTACATATTCGCTGCACTTCATTCATCCAAAGTAATGATTCACGTTACAACAAGTGATGAAAATAGTGAATCAGTATGGGTAAAGAACGAATGGCAAAGATACCTTTCATTGATTCAAGAAGGTCAAAAGAAGGTATTGATTCCTTGCTACAAAGGAATTACTGCTTATGAACTTCCTGATGAGATGCAAAATCTACAAGGTCAAGACATGTCTAAACTTGGCTCTATGCAAGACTTAGTTCGTGGTGTTAATAAAATACTTGGAAAACATCGAAAAGCGGCCTATATAGACCCTTATGATGTTGAGAAGAGTGCTGGCCAAGATGCCTTCGATTCGCAGGTTAATAAAGGCTATGTGTATCTTTCTAAAGAAATGTGGGAAGAAGCTGAAGAAACCTTCCATGATGCAACTAAGCTTGTGCCACTTTGTGGACGAGCATATATTGGTTTGATGTTAGCTAGAGCACAGGCTGGTTCAATTGATGATTTATTAGAGTTCAATGGATATGAAGCCAAAGCTTTAACAATGCTTAGTATTGCTAAATCCTTTGCCGACAAGAAATGTCTAGAAGAGATTGAAGAAATCAATAAGAAGATTAGCGAGTTACGTTACAAAGAAGATAAAGATTCGTTATTATACAAACTCTCCCATAGATACTGGGATGATGCTATGGAAATCATTAGCCAACAAACTGATGAAAAACACAAAATAGAATTCGAAGACCTTTATAAAGAAGCGTTATACAAAGAGTCGTGCATAGATTTAGAAGCAATCAATTCTGTAAAAGAAGTAGGACTATTTGAAAGATTGATTCGAGATTTTACATGGCTTGGTGATTATAAAGACTCAAAAGATAAACTCCAAGTATGCGCCGAAAAGAAACAAACAATCTCTGATGCGTATGATGTTTCATGTTTAGGTTTATTAGCATTACCTTTAGTACCTAATCCTACTCTCTCTGATATTTGCAGGGTTGCAGATAAGATTGGTAGAAACAGAACTCAAGCCTTCAATCCTCAACCATTTGGAAAAGATTTCAAAGAGAAAGCAGCTAATATTGAAGATTCAGGTATCAAATATATCGCAAGCAAATCATTAAATCTCATTTCTTCTTTTACAACAGTTCAACAGTGTCAAACATTGAGAACCACTTTAAAATCTCTGAAGAGAGACAATGATTTTAATAATGTCTATAAATCCATAAATGAAAAAGAACAGAACATAAAAGAGGTTAATGCCGCCATCAAACGTAAAAAGACTATTAAAGGCTTAAAAATCGGTGGCATTGTATTGGCGGCATGCGCTGTCATTACTGGCGTTGTTTTCGGTGTTAAAGGTATTGTGGATGCTGTTAATAGGAGTAATACATATAAATCTGCTTTAGCAGCTATGGAATCTGGTGAATATGATGATGCAATTGCATATTATCAATCACTAGGTTCCTATAAGGATTCACAAAATAAGATAGAAGTATGTAATGGTTTAAAGCAACTTGAAGCATCTATAGAAACCAAGAAAGAATCAGATGCGATTAGAGGCATAAAGACTATTGTTTCTGCGGGAGAACCTGTTGATGTGGCATATTCACTCAATGGAAATGTTAAGCGAAATTCGCTTGTTAAGTCGTTCCCGGAAACAAGTGTAAGAGATACTATTGACAAAGTTGATTTTGAATTATATAAACCATCTGAAAATGGGTATACATTTTCTCATTGGCAATCTAAAAGCGTTGTTTATTGGAATGGTACAACCAATCTTAGTTTACTTAGTAATTGGTTTCTTAACTATTACACAATTACTTACAATCTTGACGACGGCCAAAACGATGTAAGGAATCCTTCTAAGTATTCGATTGAAACAGATACATTCAATATTTATCCGGCAACTAAATATGGTTATACATTCAAAGGATGGAAAGATTCAAACCAAAATGTTGTTGAAAAGATTGAAGGTGGTTCATCCGGAAACATTACTTTGAATGCGACATGGGAAATCAATCATTATACAGTTGTTTTCAAAAACTACGATGGTTATGAATTATACAGAACGACGTGTGATCATGGTGGAAGTGTTGCGTATGATGGGCCAACACCAACTAAACCAACTGATTCGCAGTATTCCTATACATTTAGCGGTTGGGATGGCAGTTTGACCAATATTACAAGTGACAAGATATTCACTGCTCAGTTTTCTAATTCAACAAATTCTTATCGTGTTACATTTAAAAACTACGATGGCTCGGTGTTACAAGAAATGAATGTCTTATATGGCGGTTCTGCAGTTTATTCTGGTGCAACACCAACAAAGCCAAATTCTCAAGATGATTTATTTGGATATGTATTTGCTGGTTGGGATACAGATGTTTCATATATTACCGGCGAGACAATTGTCACGGCCACATATAACACTGTTAATAGATATCTTGCTACATTCAATAACTACAATGGAAATACTCTGTATTCTGCGAGATTTAATAGTGGTACAACTCCTGTGTATGTTGGCAGCACGCCAGACAAACCAGCTGATGCACAATATACATATACATTTAATGGTTGGAACCCATCTTTAACCGGCATTACACAAGATACTATTTATACTGCTCAATATGCAAGCGAACTTAATTACTATCTTGTCCGTTTCTTAGGGTATGATGGAGTGACAGTTTTAGAAACCCAGCATGTCGCATATGGTGCGCATGCTTCTTATAGTGGTGCTACTCCTACAATGCCAAAAACACAGCAATACACATACTCGTTTAGTGGGTGGAATAAAGATCCTAATTCAACATTGATTACTCAAGACACCGATTTTGTTGCTCAATTTGATTCAACGATAAATCAATATACAATCACATTTTTGAATTATGACGGAACATCGTTGGGTACTAGTACTGTGAATTATGGTACAAATGCCTCTTATACAGGCCCAACACCTACAAGAGTCTCAGATTCTAGAGGATATGTTTTTGATAACAAATGGACAACCACTAACGGTGGTCTACAATATGATGACTTATCAAATGTTGTGGCAAACAGGACCGTTTATGCAGCTTATTCTGTTGAAGGGTATAAGAAAATCTCGGCGAATTTTGATAGCACAAATGATTCAAGGAATGTTGCAATGCTAACAAATAGTGGAAGAGTATTTATGTTCGGAACAAGTCATAGTGGCGAGTGTGGTGATAGAGTTTTTAACAATGTTACTTCGCAATATACGCCAATTAACGGAAACGAAATAACAATTGATGGAGAAACATTTGTTGATGTCGAAGTTACGACCAATAAAGTTTATTTTGTCACTTCTTCTGGAAATGTTTATTACACAGGAAGATACGATGACGATCAGGCAATTTATACTTTGACTCCTATGATTATTCCAAATCCAAACAATTATCATATTGTTAGAGTCATTTCGTCAGATAACTATGTCAGAAATATGTATGCTCTTGATACCGAGGGAAACATCTATTATTGGAATCAAATGACTGGTTATGCAAATGTTAAAATTCTTGAATTTTATACAGCAGATCACCTTCGATTTAAAGATGTTGTCCGATGCGGTCCTCTAGGCTTGGCAGGTCTTACACTTGATGGCGATATTTATGGTTGGGGTTATAATGGCCAACAGCAGATGCCATTAACTAGTAACTATAACAATCAATATGTTGCTACACCGTTAAGGTTTTCTGATGGCACAACCAAGTTTTCAAAAATTACTGGTGGGTATCACAATCTTGCTGCGATTACAACTGATGGTGTTTTATACATGTCGGGTGTGACGGGCGGCAATGGTATGAAAATTGGTGATGCGGCATCAAATACGTCAGAGAGTTTTGTAAGTACTGGCATTCAAGGTGTTCACGATGTGGCATTAGGAAGAGAGCACGGTATTCTTGTAAAAGATTTGAATTATGATGGGAAAGGTGGTTACAAAGTTTATACATGGGGTGACAATAGACTATATGGAGCTTGTGGCGTTTCTGATACATCTTCTGGTTGGCCTGGTTTCACTGAAATAGATTATTCACTTCTTGTCAAAGACAATTTTAAGTATTCAGAATATCAGTACATAAATGAGAACAACGACGACATTAAGGTATTTGCAGGCGACTATATGAGTTATCTTATTACGAACAGAAAGCATTTGGTTGCATGGGGCAGGGATCATGCATATTGTTTAGGAAACGATGTTAATAGTTCATTTACCATTGATTCAACGACAAAAACGCCTTCCTATTCTAAATATCGTGAATAATGCTTGCTTGCTTAATCTAGATGTGGGAAACGGACAAAAAACTCGAAAAACCCATCAAAACACCCAAAAACCATGTGGGAAACGCCATTTTTGGTGGGAATCACGTAAATTCAAAAACAGCAACTAATACAGGCAAAATACAGCGGTAATAGTTCCCACATCGGTGGGGAATAAGTGGTTGAATTCCCACATAGAAAGACTACTACAGGCAGAAAATCGCAGTAATACATGCTAATACAAGGCAAAAACCAACTATTACAGGCCGATAAATACTACTTTTCATCGATTTTGGCCCACTATACACTTACATGTGGGAAACGTGGGAAACCGCTGTAATATACTAGAATTACAATCAAAAAGTAGCGTATTACATACCGTACGCTTCACCATACTATAAAATACTCGCTACCAAATCGTTGCTCTTTGAGCAAAAGATGAGAAAAAGCGAGTTTTTTTGTTTTCTATGACATTCGATTTTTAGTGGGAAATGTGGGAATTTATGGATTTCCAAAGAAATTGAAATGGCAATAGTGTCGGTTTTAAGATAAAAACAATTCGACACCCGTTCGGGAGAACTCGCTACTTTGCAGAGATTAGTGTAAAATAAACCTATGCAAAAAAATGAATCAATCATTGGCCTATCATTAAAAATGAACAATGGCCAAATGGCCAAATGCATCGCATATCGTGGATATGGTGATTTAGACATACAGTTTGAAGACGGAACTATTGTTAGTCATAAAACAAAGTATAATTTCCTTCATGGAATAATAGCAAACCCAAACACTGATAAATACTCATCTCGAAAGAAAAGTATTCTTGGAATGGCTAATACAATGAGTAACGGCCAAATTGCTAAGTGTATTGCTTATCGAAGAAGCGACGATTTAGATGTTCAATTCGAAGATGGCACCATAGTCAAACATCAAACAAAGCATTATTTTATGAAGGGTTTCATTGCAAACCCTAATTACCGCTGGTATCAAAAACTGAGTAACGAGAAATCCTGCTTGGGACAAAAGAAAATAATGAATTGCGGAATGGAAGCTGTCTGCATTGAATATCGCGGTTCAATGGATATAGATGTTCAATTCGAAGATGGCACCATAGTCAAACATCAAACTAAATCGAATTTTGACTCTGGAAAGGTTGTGAATCCTACCTTGGGCAAATGTTATACAACAAAAATCAAGAGTTCTGTTCAAGGAATAACAACTGAAATGAAATGTGGCATGAACGCAACTTGCCTAGTTTATAGAAATAGTCGAGATATTGATATTCAATTCGAGGATGGCACAATTGTTGAGCACATTTCAAAAAATAGTTTTATTTCTGGCGAGACACCGAATCCAAAACTTGGTAGATATTACTCCGTTAAAGGTAATTTAAGCTGTCTTGGAGAAACACGTACTATGAATTGTGGCATGAACGCAACTTGTATTTCTTACAATAATGTATCTGATATTGATGTTCAATTTGAAGATGGCACTATTATCACCCATAGATCGAAAAGCGATTTTGTTAAAGGAACAATCTCTAATCCAAATTTATCAACTCGTTCGCTTCCTGAAGCAATGGTGTTTTATTCAATAAAAAAGGCTTTTCCTGATGCTATAAGTGGATTTAGGCCTTCATGGCTCATTAATGCGAACACCAATAAGCCAATGGAAATTGATATTTGGATTCCTTCTAGAAGGGTTGGAATTGAATATGATGGGGTTAAATGGCATTCTCTTGAAACTGATAGGGCATTAGAAAAAGCCAACATGATTGCTGATTCAACACAAATTGATAAGTTAATAACTATTTTAGAAAAAGGAAGTATCCCTCACCATTCAAAAAAGCATTTAAACATCCAACTTGAAAACAATAGCTTTGGTGAAACTTATTATGATTTAATTGTAGAGTTACAAATTGTGGTTTCGAATATATTAAAGACCCTTGGATATAAGGGCAAGGTTGATATTTTGGAATCCTGTGATTTTGATTTTTTAAGGTCAAAGGTGAGAAGATTTATTTACTTCGAATTATTGGAAGATGAATCAAAAACTAAAATTACCAAGCTTAGTAGGCCGTTAAAATTTTCTGAAAGAACAATGCTTGGCATTTCTAAAATAATGAACAACGGAATGATGGCCACATGTATTGAAGATAGAGGCTGGAATGATATTACGGTAAGATTTGATGATGGAACAGAAGTTTTTGCTACTCGACAGAGATTTAAAAATAAATCGATAGCAAATCCTTCGTTAGGCAAGAATAAAACACAATCTAACAACGCCAAGATTGTTGGCAAAAAAGTTATTATGAATTGTGGAATGCCTGCTATCTGTATTGTTGATAATGGCTCTTATGACATTAAAATTCAATTTGATGATGGTACGATCGTAAAAACCACTCGTCAAATGTTTATCAACGGACATACATCGAATCCATCATTAGGAAAGCAATATGTACAAAAGATTCGAACCTCAATGAAAGGAGAGACAATTATAATGAGAAACGGAATGAAAGCAACTTGCATTGAAGATAGAGGCTCAGCCGACATAGATATACGATTTGAAGATGGGAAAATTGTTGAGCATGTTCAAAGATCACATTTTAGAAGAGGAAATGTAAAGAAAAAATAATTAACACCGTGCAAATATGGTAGTGGTACTACTCACTAAGTATGTGGGAATTTACTGAAAATCATCAAAAATAATTAAAAAAAGGCGAAATTCATGTGGGAATCGCCTTTTTATTTGGGAATCGCTTATTTTCAAAAACATCACAACTTATTTGAGAATTTCTACATTGTTTTCTTGAATAATCAAAGCCTACTGACTGGACTATTTTATATGGGGTTTCAATAGAAAGTTATGATTATATCATAAAAAATCGATATTTGAGAGTGTGACTGCAAACCCATAATAAAAGAGATGTGAAACGCAAATCAGCATCCTAATTAACTAGAATTACAATCAAAAAGTAGCGTGCTCACTCCCTAACGCCTCACCAAACGTAGATTAACTCGCTACTGAAATGTTGCTCTATGAGCAAAAATCAGCAAAAAGCGAGTTTTTCTTTTGAATTTTTGCTTCGATTTTTAGTGGGAAATGTGGGAAATTGTCATCTTTCAGTACATTAGAAAGATTAAGGATGACGTTTTTCATATCTAGCGCAGTTTTGAAGGCGTGCTCGGAACTCGCTACTTTTAATGGATTCAAAATCAAAGATTGATATAATCAAAATATGAGTTGGGTAATTTATAAACACACATTACTTATCGGTCCTAATAAAGGCAAATGCTATATTGGTCAGACTTGCAAAAAGCCGTCATACAGGTGGAATTCTGGCAAAGGTTATACATGTGCTGATACTCACTTTGCTAGAGCTATTTTGTTATATGGCTGGAATAATTTTTCACATGAAATAATCGAAACCGATATCGATAATGCTACGCTTGCCGATGAAAGAGAAATCTACTGGATAAAATTCTATGATTCTTTTCACAACGGTTTTAACAGTACTTACGGCGGAAACAATCATGATCACGAAGGGAAAACTGTTTTTAAATTAGATCCCTCTGATTTGAAGATTTTAGGTTCTTATAAATCTATTTCACTTGCTGCACAAGAAAACCATTTTAATGCAACCAATATTGCGAGATGTTGCAGAAAAGAAGGTGTCAAGGCATATGGTTTTTATTGGTGTTTCAAAGATGATTATCTAAACTTTGAGCCGAAAGATTATCTAGAGATAGGTGTACCGGTTCTGATGTTAGATAAAACTAATTATCATATTATAAAGCGCTTCAAAAGTTTGAAGGATGCTGCATCTTATGTAAATACGAATCATACAAATATAATGCAAGTATGTCAGAGAAGAAACTCATTCTCAAATGGCTATGCCTGGTGTTATGAAAAAGATTATTTTATTGGATGGGAACCAAAACCTCGTTTGCAAGGAGAACATGGTCACAAAAAAGTAATTTGTGTTGAAACGAGAATTACATATAAATCAGAAAATGAAGCTGCAAGACAGATTGGTACGAGTGTTGGAAATATTCATCAATGCTTAAAATATCGTCAAAAGACAATTAAAGGATTTCATTTTGCATTTCTTGATGATTTTGATGAGTCGTATATACCTCCTTTAAAGTTTAATCCTAAAAAGGAAATATATTGCTTTGAAAACGACAAAATTTATGAATCCATATCAATGTGCTCGCTTGAACTCAATGTTTCTGCTAGCCAGATAATTGGAGTCTGTAAGGGTAAGCAAAGCACAGCGAAAAACATGCATTTTTGCTATTTAGACGAAAGAGATAATTTCGTTTTAAAAACTGGAAAGCAAAGAAATATTCTTTGCGTTGAGACAGGCATTGTCTATCGTTCGCACAAAGAAGCTTTTGAAAAAACCGGAATCAAACACATAATTGAATGTTGCAGAGGCAATGCATTAACTGCTGGTGGATATCATTGGTGTTATGAGGACGAAAAAGACACATTTACACTCACACAAGAGAAAACTAGAAAGAAAGTACTTTGCGTAGAGGACAATAAAATATTTAATAGTATGAAGGAAGCATGCGATGCTTACCACATAGATCCATCTTGCTTGTCTGCGGCTTGCAAAGGCAAACAAAAAACAGCAGGTGGTTATCATTGGAAATATGTAGATGAGTAATTCTTCTATGTGGGAAACTCATCAATTTAGTTAAAAATGGCTCAAATACATCAAAATAGTGGTGGTCCTGATGTTTTTATGTGGGAATCGAGATTAAAAGGTATTCACTAAAAAAGCGTAGAGTGTTATAAGAAAATAATTGATTATTATGAAAAAAATGGAAATCAGTGGCGAAGCTGATGAATTGATTAAAATGTTCGATGATCGTTTCCCACAATATAAGGATAAATTCACACATATCAAAAAGAGGGATTTGATGCTTTGACAAAGAAGATAACACGTCATGAATGACCAATGAATTCGATTATTCTTCTATTTCAGTTAAGAAGTAGTTGTATGATAAATAATAAGGAGAAAACAAAATGCCAAAATTAGTTCAATCAAAGAAAATATCACTCAAATCTCGACCGGATATTAATGAAGAAATGGTTAAAAAATTCATTTTTGAAAATACATCTGTACTTGGATTGGGTGATTTAGAGCCATTATCAAGAGAAAAGCTTCAACCAACTGGCGGATATGTAGACATTCTTCTTGGTGACGAAGACGATAGATATGAAATTGAGGTTCAGTTAGGCGCAACAGATCCAAGTCATATCATTAGAACAATTGAATACTGGGATATTGAAAGAAAAAGAACCCCTCAATACAATCATTGCGCCGTAATTATTGCTGAAGATATAACTAATCGTTTTATGAATGTTATAAATCTTTTCAATGGTGCAATACCTCTAATCGCTTATAAAATGACTGCTATTGATAAAGGTAATGATGAAGTCGAACTTGATTTTATAAAAATCATTGACAGAAACGAAATCATTACGGAAGAAGAGCAATATGAACCAACCGATAGACAATATTGGGAAAAGAAAAGTACTCCAAAAATGTTGAAACAAGTCGATGAGATTTATTCCTTCTTAGGCGAGTTAGTTAAGGGGTTCGAATTCAAATACAACAAGTTTTATATCGGATTGGCAGAAGGCGGAATAGCCAAAAACTTCATTTCTTTTAAGCCAAAGAAAAAATACCTTTACTTTGTCACGAAGGGAACGATGAGCGAAGAGATTATTTCCAAACTAGAAGAAGCTGGACTCGATGTGTCTTATGAAAACAGATGGAAAGAATACAATATCAAATTAAACGGAATAGAAGATTTTAAAGAATATTCTGAACTACTGATAACATTAGTCAAAAATGGTAGAAAGTTCTACGATATTGATTAACTAGAATAGTACCGTACGGAAAAAGTAGTGACACGCCTCATCAAACTAGGTGGGAATCTACTAAAAACGAATAAAAACAGCCCAAATTCACCAAAAAGTAGGTGGGAATGGGCTTTTTATGTGGGTATGGTCTAAAATCAAAGAAGTCATATATTTACTTAGTTCACCAGCCTGAACGTACAGCATTTATTCAACTTGCTAAAGGTTGATATTATAGGAATTAGTTATATCTATATGATTTAAAAATCATATATAAGAGTTATTATAAAGGGGGAATCATATTTATAGTTGATTTATCAACTTCTATTACTTTGTAATAGAGTGGCATGCAAAAAGTAGCGTATAACGTTCCGTATGCCTCACCAAGTCGAATTAAATAGGATTGATACAATGTGTCAGTCCTTTTTATTTTTCTTGTCTTATTGTATATATTACTGGACTCTATGTTTTTTCGGAATCCAGAAGTGCCATCTTGGTGCTTTCATGCGAGGTCCACCCTTAAAAATGGATTTTAATAAATGACGATGGATAATAGAAAAGACAATGAGTTCAATAAGTAATACAGATCCGATGATAATTAAGACGATTGCCCAT
>JAILIP010000023.1 GCA_024695235.1 Bacilli bacterium
TCTTCATATGTTCTTTTGTAAGAATCATCAACATTGATGATTGAATAATCAACACCATGCTCATCACATGTTTTGATAAATGCTTTTTCAGTGCGAGCAAGTAATCTGCCGCAGTTATGGACATGGAGGAATACAGGTTTAATTGCTTTTTCTTTGAGCCTATTTTCAATAATTGCTTTGAGATTATGCTCATAGCCGAAGACAATGCATCCAGTTCTTTCACCTTCAACACGGTTATTAATAACAACTGTTGGGACATAGTATGAAGATAGTCTAACAACATCTTCTTCATCGAGTTCATCATCAAAGATGATAGCTCCATCAACATGGGATGTAATAACCTTCTCCACCATGTTAAGAGCGTCTTCTCTAGAATGAGCAGTTGAAAACAAAGAAAGGGTGAATCCTTTTTCTTTAGCAACTTCTGTAATTCCATTTAAGACGTTAGAAATATAAACATAGTTTGCAGATGGGATAACAACACCTATGACTGTTGATTTATTTGTGGCGAGTGCTTGAGCAACACCTGACGGTTTATAACCTAGTCTAGCGATAGTAGCTTCAACCTTTGCTCTTGTTTCTTTAGTGACATTACTTTGATTGTTGATGACACGAGAAACAGTAGCAAGGGAAACACCACTTGCTTTAGCGACTTCGTAAATGGTTACACGATCTTTCAAGTTTTCCATGAAAAAATCCTCCAAACTTTACAATTTCATTATAAATGAAAATATTTTCATAAACAAGAAAACTTTTTCATGAAATAAATAAAAAAGCGGCTGATATTTTCAACCGCTAACATAAGTTTAATTATTAATAAATTGGATATGGAACAGGTTTAAGCCTATTGCTTGGAATGTTTCTTCTTCCTTCTTTGGCTTCACCTTTTCCATCGAGCATGACTAAATCACCGGTAAAACCAACTGTCATGTTGTTAACAAATGATGTACCAACACCATAGGTATCTACTGGTACTTTTAACTTAACCCATTCTTTAATCTTTTCAGCATTAAATGAGCTTGAAACGATGATTTTAACATAGTCAAATCCATTGTCATCAAGGGCTTTTCTTAATGCAAAGATGAGTTCCTTACAGACACCATGAGGATCAAATCCAGATGTGTCTTTGTCATCAAAATAGTGATCAATGAGTGATTTAGAAGTATCAACACGAACTGCTCTAAGAGTCTTACCTAAATGCTTTGCAAGTTTAACTGAGTCAGTAACAACGTCGTTATTGTAATCAATAAGGGCTGTGACTTGTTCATTAGGGAATGTCTTGTGATAGATATCGCTGGCTTTGCAAATATCTCCACCACAGATTTGAATTAAAGCGTGCGGCATAGTGCCCATACCTTTTCCACCCCACCAATATCCTTGAGCATCGGTAGAAACTTTGCGAATTCCTGCAACATATGTAGCATATCCATCACCAATTTGGGTGTTATATTCATCTTGACGATCTGCCATCGAGAAGATGTCATTACCATCTAAAACTTTCATAACTCTATAGACGTTAGTAGCAACACTACTACGGCGTGCTAAAATACCATCAATCATGCTTTCAAGGAAGCCGAAGTTTTCATACTTCCCAGTGACTTTCAACACTGGCTCATTAGCATCGATTAAATCCCCATCATTTAAGGCTTCGATTTTAAGAGATGCTGGATCAACTGCAAATGTGTGAATTAAAGCGATTGCTTCATCTACTCCACAGAGCATTGCATCCTCTGTTCTTTGGAACCATTGCATGGTGACAATGTGCCCTCTAGCATTTTCTTCAACTATCTTTCTACTTTTTAAAAAGTAGTTAGCAGCAAAAAAACCTTCTCCAAGGCGTGGATCGAATTTAAATGTCTTGTTTGTGAGTCTTAAGATTTTACCTGCTTCTTTAAGTTTAATTTCTAACTCTTCCATTTTTATTCCTCCTTAAGAGGCTCAACATGAGCATTTCTTAAGATGTGATTTACTAGTTTTATGAATTCGAGTGATGGGCCTTCTATTTCTCCTTCGATGAAGATTCTAGAGATTTTAGAGAAATCGAAGATGTTCACACCTATTAATTGTTTGTTTTTATATAAGGCAACTACATTATCATTTTTGATAACTTCATCTGGAAATGCATTATCGTCTATGACGATAAGTAGAACATCTCCACATGCTTTACGCGAATAATATAGTTTCATTTTCTTACCACTATTCTATGAATAGGTTGACCAAGTCCACGGAACTTTGTCTCATATCCTGTCATTACATCATTAGCTTCATCGAATTTATAATCTAGTAGATTTTCTTCAACGATAAATTTGGTTTTTGCTAGCTCTTCTAAGGTGAATTCATAGAGGATGTCATTATCACTTTTGAAATAGATACGACCACCACTTTTAAGCATCTCATAATACTTGTTTAAGAAAGTGATAAAAGTGAGTCTTCTTTTGGCGTGTTTTTTCTTTGGCCACGGATCAACAAAATTTAGATAAATATTCTCAAAAAATTCTTTTGAAAATACTTCACAAACTTTAGAGAAATCTAATGGACAAACACGGACATTTTTGACGCCACTTTCAACTAAGATTTTAGACATTTGTCCGGCGACTGTTCTATTCTTTTCAACTGCTAAAAAGTTGATATCAGGATTAGCGTTTGCTTTACCTAAAATGAATTCTCCTTTACCTGGGCCTATTTCTATAGAAATAGGTTTCTTAAAGAAGTCATCAGATAAATCTAAATCACGAACAACTAGTTCGGGATGTTCATCAAGATAATCAACGGCCCATTGTTTATACTTAGTTCTCATCTTTTTCGCCTAATAATCTAATAGCGTGAGCATAGATAACACTGCTCATAAAAAAGTCGTCCAAATTGATATATTCGTCAGGTTCATGCATCGTTGAAACTGCGTGTGGAAAAAGGGCACCAAAAGCGACTGTATTTGGAGCGTGTTTAGCGTATGTTCCACCACCAGTTGTAAGTGGGTCACTGAAGTCGTTTGTTTCAGCTCGATATGCCTTAAGAAGCGTTTTGACTAAATAGCACTTTGGATCATATAGAAGAACTTTGCTTGGTTCTTTCATTTCAGAAGTGACTCCAAAGAATTTATCAAAGTTATCTTTGAACGCCTTAGCATCAACACTTTCGTTATAACGGAAATTGACAGTAAATCTGAGTTCACCTTTTTCATAGGAAATGATACCAACACAATAGGTTGTATCACCTAATAGTTTTGAATGAGAAAATCCATTAAATGATTTGCCTGTTGTATCGGACAACTTTTCACCAATTAATGATAGTTTTTCTACCTTGTAGAAATCTCCTAAACATTTTAGCGCATTTAAGGCAGCGTTTTCGCCAAGTTCAGGTGTACTTCCGTGCACTGCTTTTCCGATGAAAAGAATGCCATCTTCTTGCTCTTCAAACTTAACTTGTTTTTCTTTTAGATAAGCAATGAAAGCTTCATCCTTATCCATGAACACTTTTGTTTTATCGTTAACTGCGTTAGAGGCCAAACCACCTTCAATTTTCTTAACGTTAGGAATATCTACTTTCACTGAGACGTTAAAGTCTGTAATTCCTTTTTCACCATAGATGAGTGGGAAGTCACTATCAGGGGTGAAACCATAGGTAGGTGCTTCTTTATGAAGCACTTCGAAGTAATGATGGAGACATTTTGAGCCTCTTTCTTCATCACCACCGACAACGATTCTGACGCGATAATCACGAAGCAAGCCGGCATCATGAAGGGCTTTTGTGGCATAGAATGCAGCGATAAGAGGTCCTTTATCATCACTGCTACCACGAGCATAGAGATTGTTCTTTCTAACAGTTGGGGTGAATGGATCACTTGTCCAATCACCTGTTGCAGGTACGACGTCAGCGTGAGCGAATATACCAATGAGCTTATCACCTTCACCAATAGTGAGTTCGGTGGCATAACCATCGCAATAATCAACATCAAAACCGAAACGTTCACCTAAATCACCGATGTATTTTAAAGCATTATCAACTTCTTTACCAAAAGGCATCTCTTTTGTTGATGTTTTTTCATCATATACAGAAGGGATAATTAAAAAGCGATTGAGAGCATCAATCATTTGCTCTTTATAACGTTTCATCAGTGAATAATAGTTCATAAACTAACCTCTATTTTTAAGTAGGTAATTGATACCTTTTAAGACAAAGTCTTCATCAAAGATGAAGTCTTTTAAATATGGAGCGAATAATTTCGCATTTCCACCAGTGAGAACTTTGTGTGAGAAATGATACTTACTATCAAGCTCTTCACTTAGTGATTTAAGACCATTAAAAGTGGCATAAAACACACCACTTTTCATGGCATCAATTGTGTTATTTCCAAGGAGTGCTTCTGGCTTTGCATCAAGTTCAAATCCCGGAAGAAGGGCTGTATTATTTCTCATCGCGGAAATGCATGCCTCCACGCCTGGGAAGAAACTCACTCCAATGAATTTTGAATTTGCATCCAAAACGATATTCTTAGTGATTGTTCCTAAATCAATGACTAAAGTCGGACCACCAAAAATAGTTTTAGCAGCCATTACATCAGCGACGATATCGCCACCAACTTCTTTTCGATCATCCACCACCATTTCAATGTTCTCATAGAATGATTCATCAAGAACACTTACATCAATTCCAAAAGTAGCTTTAACAGCTTTCTTGATTGATATAGTGAACATAGGAACAACAGAGGAAATTAAACCTCCATCAAACTCTTTCGTGTTAAGTTTTTTATCTTTGATAAAAGATGCAAGTTGATCTTTTATATGGGCGACATATGTCTCATTTGAAGGTATATCAAAACGAGTCTCTAATTTGTCTTCATTAAAGACACCAAATGAAATGATTGAATTACCAATATCAACGATTAACTTTTTCATAATTAGATTGCGACAATATTAACGATTTTGTTTTTAACAACAATAACGCGTTTAATTTCTTTTCCTTCAATGTGACGTTTAACTCCATCGAGTTCCATGGCAAGTTTTTGAACTTCTTCATCAGGAGTGTCTTTTTTAACTTCAATAACTGCACGTGGCTTGCCATTAACTGAAACTGCCATCTTAATAGTATCTAAAACCAAGCACGCTTCGTTATATTTTGGCCATGGCTCGTAATCAATGAGTGACTTGCCTGTGAGCTTCTCGTAGATTTCTTCACCTACGAATGGGCATACACATGAGAACATCTTCACAAAGCCCTCTAAATATGGCTTATAGAAGCTATTTGCCTTATATAAGGCATTTACAAAGATCATCATTTGAGAGATAGCGGTATTGATTTGTAAACTTTCAAAGTCATTTGTGACTTTCTTAACAGTTGCATTATAGACAAAGTCTAATTCATGAGAGTTTTCGTCACTTTGTTTGGAAGTGAATTCTTCTTCATCAAATAGACGATACACTCTTTCAATGAATCTTCTTGCGCCTGCTAAACCGGTTGTAGACCATGGGAATGATTCCTCAAGTGGTCCAGCGAACATTTCAAATAAACGAAGTGAGTCTGCTCCATAGTTTTCAACGATATCATCAGGGTTGATGACGTTTCCTCTAGATTTGGACATCTTCTCACCATTCTCTCCGAGAATCATTCCTTGATGGAACAACTTCTTGAATGGTTCATTGGTGAAGACATATCCTTTATCAAAAAGGAACTTATGCCAGAAACGGGCATAAAGGAGGTGGAGCACTGCGTGCTCACTACCACCGATATATAAGTCAACTGGTAGCCAATGTTTGATTAATATAGGATCTGCAAAGGCTTCATTATTCTTTGGATCTAGATAGCGAATATAATACCAACAGCTTCCTGCCCATTGAGGCATGGTGTTAGTTTCTCTTTCACCATGAACTCCATTACGTTCATACTCAAGCCACTTTGTAGCGTTCTTAAGTGGAGATGAACCATCACCACTAGGAGCGTATTTCTCTAGCTCAGGAAGAGTTAATGGAAGCTCTTTGAGTTCAAGTGGAATGGTTGAACCATCATCCATAAAGGCGACAGGAATTGGTTCTCCCCAATATCTTTGGCGAGAGAAAATCCAGTCTCTTAACTTATAGTTAACTTTCTTACTACCAGCCTTCATTTGCTCAAGTTTAGCAATGATTGCTTCTTTAGCTTCGGCGATATATAAGCCGTTAATAAAATCAGAGTTAATATGCTTTGCATCATCTTCCATGGCGTGCTCAGAAATATCGCCTTCAAGTACTTGAATCATTTCTAGGTCATGTTTCTTAGCGAACTCGTAGTCTCTTTGGTCATGAGCAGGAACTGCCATAACAGCCCCACTACCATAGCCGTAAAGGACATAATCCGCAGCATAGATAGGAATTCTCTTGCCGTTGATTGGATTGATCGCATATGCACCAATGAAAACACCAGTTTTATCTTTGTTAAGTTCGGTTCTATCCATATCGGATTTAGACTTAACTGAATCAATGTATGCAAGGACAGCTTTTTCTTGATCTTTGCTCATGAGTTCTTTTACTAATGGATGCTCTGGTGCTAGGCAACAATATGTGCATCCGAATAATGTGTCCGCACGTGTTGTAAAGACTTCGAATGTCTTATCGGAATTCTCGACTTTAAAGATGATTGATGCACCTAAGGATTTACCAATCCAATTCTCTTGCATTGTTAGAGTGGATTTAGGCCAATCAAGGGAGTCAAGTCCTTCGATAAGCTTATCAGCATACTTAGTAATACTAAGTACCCATTGTCTCATAGGCATCTTAATGACCGGATAGCCACCTCTTTCAGACTTGCCATCCACTACTTCTTCGTTAGCAAGGACTGTGCCTAATTCTGGACAATAGTTAACTGGGATATTGCTGACATAGGCTAAGCCTGATTTATATAGTTCAGTGAATATCCATTGAGTCCATTTGTAATATGCTGGATCAGAGGTAGCAATTTCCTTGCTCCAGTCATATGAAAAGCCAAGGCTTTTGATTTGTTTTTTAAAGTTTGCGATGTTCTTTTGAGTGAACTCATCTGGGTGTTTGTTATTCTTAATTGCAAATTGTTCTGCAGGAAGACCAAAAGAATCCCAGCCCATTGGGTGAAGGACATTAAATCCTTGCATTCTTTTCATACGAGCAACAACGTCTGTTGCAGTATAGCCTTCTGGGTGACCAACGTGTAGGCCTTGTCCACTTGGATAAGGAAACATATCCAAAATATAATATTTTGGTTTACTAAAATCATATACGTCACAGTAAAATGGTTTCTTATCTTCGTATATCTTGGCCCATTTTTGTTCTATTTTCTTATGTTCGTAACTCATTTATTCACCGCCTTTTGATACAAGCTTAGATATTCCATCATGGACTTTTTCCATGATCTATCAAGTTGCATCGCGTTTTTCTGTAATTGATGGAGGAGATCTTTATCTTGATACACTCCTAAGGATTTATTGATAGCGTAGCCAAGAGCAATGCCATCATAATCTCTAAAGCTAAATCCATTAGCAATAGCAGCATTCATATCGTTATAGCCGATAACAGTATCGACTAATCCACCTGTTTCTCTTACTAAAGGTAAGGTTCCATATCTTTGAGCGATAATTTGACCAATACCACACGGTTCGAAGAGAGATGGCATAAGGAAGAAATCGCTTCCTGCATATACCTTATGTGCAAGTACGTCGTTATAGCCGATATAAATTCCGACATTGTTTGGATAACGATCGCGTAACTCTTGGAATCTAGCTTCAAGTTCTTTTTCACCGCTTCCGAGGATGATGACATTCGCGCCTTGCGAAACCATGTATGATACGTTCGCGAGAATAAGATCAATACCCTTTTGCCATGTAAGTCGAGACACTAAACCATAGGTTGGTCCTTCGTTAACTGGTAAGGAGAATGATCTAAGCAAGTCTTTTTTGTTTTCCTTCTTAGCAGCGATGAAGGCTTTAGATGAATAGTTTTTAACTATTCGTTTATCATCACTTGGATTGAATTCCACCACATCAAGGCCATTAACAATGCCAACGAAGTCTTGCTCACGGAGCATTAAGACAGGGCTTAAGCCATGTGATAATTCAACGCTAAGGAGTTCGTTTCGATGCGTTGGGGAAACGGTTGAGATTTCATCCGCATAGACAATCGCGGATTTAAGCGTGGAAACATTGCCTTCAAATCTAACTAAACCTTTGTAGAATAAGTCGTCTGATAATTCAAAGTAGTTTCCAAGGAAGTATTTATCCATAATGCCTTTGAAGGCAGGGTTATGAATTGTTAAAACAGTTTTGATGTTTTCGTAGAAAGGATCATAACGATATCTTTCTTTAAGCAAACAAGGAATCATGCCGCCTTGCCAGTCATGGACATGGACAATATCTGGTTTAAAGCCTATGACTTTGAGAATATCTAAGGCTGCAAGTGAGAAATAGGCGAAACGTTCTTGATCATCATTGAATCCATAAAGACCATCACGATTGAAATAGTACTCATTATCAATCAGATAAAATGTGATTCCATCGATGAGTAGTTTAAAGATACCTACGTATTGTCTTCGCCAAGACATGTTTAAATACGTATAAGCGATGAACTCAGGATTAAGATTCTTATCCTTTATTACTTTGTAATATGGGAGAATAATAATTGCTTCTTCACCATTAAGATTGAGTTCACGTGATAAAGAATAAACAACATCAGCTAGTCCACCAGATTTGCATAGTGGATTAGCCTCACTTGCGACCATGGCTATTTTCATTTAACTAAAGTTCCTTGTTCAACATAAACTGGGCTTGTTTTCTTGCCCTCGATTGTTGCTTTTTTAACAACATGAGAATATTTATCAACGACAGCGTTCTTCACAACTGCGCCTGCGTCAATGTATGTACCTGTAAGAATGACAGAATCTTCAATAACTGCTCCTTTACCTATGGTAACGTAACGTGAGATAATTGAGTTCTTCACTTTTCCTTCAACAACTGCTCCGTTAGCGACAAAGGAGTTTTTCACTTTTGCGCTTGGACCATAAAGGGTTGGAGGAGTGTTATGCGTAACTGTATAAATAGGCCAATCATTTAAGAAGAGATCTTTGGCTACTTCATAGTCAAGTAACTCGAATGAGTAATCAACGAAGTGTTGAAGTGAATCAAAGCATCTTGCGAAACCCTTATGTTCATATGCATGTACACGGGCAGATTTTTCTTGAACTAGCTTTGCTACTGCTTTCTTAAGAGATTTAAGTTTGAGTAGTTCGCTGCTATGAAGAATCATTTGAAGAGTGTTCACTCCGATGATATATGTTTCTAATGAAACATCTGCTTCTTTTGATGCTCCAGAATTCTTCTTAACTGACATGACCTTGCCATCTTTAACTTTTAAAACGTTATTAAGACGGAATGATTCATCAGCATTTTCGATGTGTTTATAAACGACTGTAACATCAGCGTCACTTTCAAAGTGTTCTTCAAGGATTGGTCTAAAGTCGATTGGGGAGATGATGTGAGCTGGTTGAATGACCACTACATCAGCTTTGGCTTCATATAAGACCCAGTCATTTTGAAGTAAGCATTCTAAGTCAGTGTTATCCTTTGGAGAACGAATACCTTTTTCATTCACAAGGATGTTTTGCATTGCAATCTTGGTGTTATTAACCCAAGTTTTCATATTGCCAACATGCTTAGAAACACTTCTAAAATTGTCTTTAACAAGAACGTTGATGCTATCAATGCCTGAGTTTGTGAAATTGGATAAGGCAAAATCCATGAAAGCAAAACGACCTAAGAAGGAAGTTGATGCTAAAGTTCTTTTTTCGGTGAGAGCACCTAAGTTTGGTGAATCAAATAGATTCAAAAATCCGATTACTTTATTTGCCATCTTACTTACCTGCTTTCTTCTTGGAATATAAAACGATCTTGCCAGAGTCATCTCCGACTATTTCATCTCTATCAACATACGCGAATGGTGCGAGCACAGCGTTCTTCACGACTGCGTTACGCTTAACACGTGCGCCTGTCATGAGAACAGAATTCTCAACAACGGCACCTTCCGAGACGATAACTTCGTTAGAGATAACGGAGTGCTTAACATCACCATATATGACTGCTCCTTGATTTATCAAGGAATCAGATACACTGGCGTGTTTTCCGATATATTGAGGACGGCTTGGAGTGTCTTCTGAATAAATCTTGTTTCCATTTGAGATTTCTTGGATGTTTGTTTCTTCTGTTGAAAGGAGAAGATCCATGTTGGCTTGGTGGAGTGAGGAGATAGTACCAACATCTTTCCAGTAGCCTTGATATACGTATGCATACATACGTTTTTGATTCTTTAGCATTGCTGGGATGATATCATTACCAAAGTCATGGGATGATTTTGGATTCTTAGCGTCTTCAACAAGGTATTTACGAAGAGTCTTATATTTGAAAATATAAATACCCATACTTGCTAAATTGCTTGTTGGATGAGCTGGTTTTTCTTGGAATTCAACGATGCGTTGTTTTTCATCAGTTACCAAAATACCGAAGCGTGATGCTTCTTCGATTGGTACTTGATATACAGAGATCGTGCAATCCGCATTATGTTCTTCACATTCTTTAAGCATTCCATCATATGTTGTGCAATAGATGTGGTCTCCTGAAAGGATGAGAACATATTCTGGATTACATGAATCTAAGAAATCGATATTACAATAAATTGCATCAGCGGTTCCTTTAAACCATGAAAGACCTTCATCTGTTTGTCTAGGAGTAAGTGTAGTTGTTAATGAACGAACTCCGTTAAGTCCCCACTTTTCTCCGTTACCGATATATTGTTCTAGTCCGACTGACTCATATTGCATGAGCACCCCGACAGTACGAATACCGGAGTTTGCACAGTTGGAAAGAGGGAAATCGATGATACGATATTTGGCGCCAAAACTAACTGCTGGTTTGGCGATCTTTTTGGTCAATGCTTCAAGTCTAGTGCCTTTACCACCAGCTAGAATCATTGCCACCATTTTTTCTGCCATATTCTATCTCCTTAAAAATATACACGCAAAAAAATACAAGATTTTTTACACAACTATTTTAGCACAACCTCACGCACGTATAAAGATTTCATTCACACATTTATCAGTTTTGTTATAATAGACGTATGTCAAAGAAAGTGAGTAACGAAAAACTTAAACTCAATCCTATTAGGATTATCCTATTATTTATCGGGGTATTTTTCGTCTTTGAAGCTATCTTTTATTTCACCTTTCAAGGTGTAAACGGACACCTCTGGCCATTTGATACTTCATTCTATTTCTATACCCCTGCATTAGTAGGAATCTCAATTCTTTTCTGTGTCCTTTCAATTACCCAAACATATTATCAAGTTGATAGAACTGCTATTACTCATGTCAAGATGGGTAAGGTCTTCAAATATAACTTCAGCGATATCATCTACATCAATGAAGCTTGGAGTGAAAAACATAAGACTCTTCTTTTCTACATGAGAGATGGTAAGGATAGATATTTAGCCTTTGATAAAGAAGGCGTCATATACGAATACGCATTAGAATATTCTCACTTAATAAGTGAAGAAGAATTTCGTGAACGTTTCCCAAAAGCAAAACTATAGTTTGCAAGAGATTTTTCTTGTGATATAATAGCACTTGCAATTTTTAGAAAAAGTGAGGTAAAAGTATGTCCAGAGTATGTCAAATTAGTGGTGTCGGTAGAAGAAGCGGTAACAATCGTTCACACAGTAACATTGCTACACGCCGTGTTTGGAACGCCAATCTTCAAAAATATAGAATCAACATCAATGGCCAAATGGTCACTGTTCGTATGACTGCTAGAGCACATCGTGCTTTAATGAAAAACGCCAAATAATTACCCCACTAAAAATAAATTAGGTTCCCATTTGGGAACCTTTTAATTTACCAATTAAATACTTAGAGTTGATATCAAGAAGATGATTTCACTTAGGAATATCACTCCAATTGCGATCCACTCACTATAGGCAAGTGGGAAGAATTTTCCTCTTGTATACATCTTTTCATTATTTAAGACAGTCTCTTCTAGTTTTGCCCAATTGGCTAATTTTGGAGAGAAGATAACAAATAGCATTCCAACTGCGAGCATCCCAGAAACTACTGCTAATGCGATATGAACTCCACTGCTTAAACCAACTTTTGTTTGGAGGTTAGAAATGAGGATGGAATAAACAGTTGTCAATGTTGATGTTAAAAAGGCAAATGCCATGACAATTGTTGAAAGCACTAAATGAGGTTTTAGATAGCTTGTTGGAAGATTGCTTATCGCTGTAGCACTCATCATCGCTAATCCAAAAATGCAAGTGATGAAAACTGAGTAGAAAGCAAGCGATCCAAAATCGGAATATAAAGGCAAAATAAATGTCAATGGAAGGAAGGCAAAACCTCCACATAAATAGGAGAAAATTCGGCTTGCTTGAGACTTATTTATTTCATATGGAAAATGACGAGAAAATGAGTATTTTTCGCTCTCTGATTTAGTGGAAATATAACCAAAGGTTATAAAACCAATAAATGCTAGAATTATTAAGATAAGAACTAATAACCAAATTAGGTTGAGTTTTATCATCTTAAAGTCTCCATTCTTTCTTTAATATCATCATGTCCAAATAGATAGCTTCCTGCCACTAAAATATCACATCCAGCTTCAAGGCATTCTTGGCCAGTTTCGCCATTGATTCCTCCATCAACTTCAATAAGGAATTTGAGTCCTTTTTCATCGCGAATTCTTTTGAGTTCAGCAATCTTAGAAAGGGCTTCTGGCATGAACTTTTGCCCACCTTTTCCAGGCTCAACAGACATGACTAATACTAGTTCAACTTTATCTAAATACTTTTCAATGTCACCGACACTTGAGCATGGTTTGATAGATATACCAGCCGCACATTCAAGTTCATGGATTTTATCGATTACTTCTAGAGTTTCTTTTTCATCATAATGAGTAGCTTCGATATGGAAAGTAACTATGTTAGCACCAGCTTTGATAAATTCTTGAGATACATTAAGTGGATCCGCCACCATGATGTGAACATCATTGACCATAGAATGGATTCTAGCGTGCTTTTTAAGTTGTTCACTTGTTAAAGCAACTGGAGTAGCAACAAATTTGCCATCCATAATATCCCAGTGGAGATATTCGGCGTGTAAAGAATCGACGAGTTTAATCTCATCAGCAAGCTTTTCTTTGTTGGCAGCAAGTAGACTTGGAGCAATCATTATTTGTACCTCTCTTTCCTATAAGGAAGTTCGTTAAGTAACTTCAAATATATTTTATATCCTAAGGATGAAAGTTCACCGCTTTCAATCTTAGCTTTAATCATGCAATTCTTTTCATTTTGATGAAGACAGTTTGAATAGAAACATTCTGTGTAATAGGCGTTATATCCTGGGAAGAACTGGGCAAGGTCTTCTTTATAGACACCTAAATCAAGGGATGAGAATCCAGGAGTATCGCCAAGGAATCCACCTTCATAAGGAAGTAAAATTACTTCCTTTGTTTGGTGTTTTCCACGTCCAAGGGTCAATGAGTAATCGCCAATCTTTCTTTCGAAGGCTGGATCAATTTCATTGATAAGAGATGATTTACCAACACCAGTTTGACCCATGAAGATTGAAATCTTGTCTTTGAATTCTTCTTTGAGTTTCTTAACTGATTCTGGGTCTTTTTTTGAGACAAGGAATACTTCAATTCCGAGTTTTTCAAGTTCTTCTTTGAGTTCATTTACTTGGTCAAGTGATTTTAGCAAATCAATCTTTGTGAATACGACTTTAGCGACAAGGCCATTCATGTTCACATAGGTTAAGAACTTGTAGAGTAGCTCTGGAGATAATTCTGGCTCTAAAACAGACATTACCACAAAGACTTGGTCAATGTTTGCAGAGCGAGGTCTAATCAGTTCATTCCTTCTATCATATTGAACATCAATTGTGAATGTATCATCATTAAATTCAACTTCATCTCCAACATAGAGATTTTTGTTCTTATACTTTAAAATTCCCTTAGGAAAAACGTTGTATGTTATTCCTTTGGAATAAACTACATATTTATTACCAGTTGCTGCGATGATGATACCTTTCATTATTTGAACCCAAAAATTCTCTTTAAGATACCTTTCTTTTTCTTGAAGTTTTCTTCGTTATTCATGGCAGCTTTAATAGCCTCTAACATCTCATTAGCATCTACATATCTATCACGAGGATTTTTCTTACATGCTTTTAAGATAATTCTATCGATTTCCTTTGGAATATCTGGTTTATACTTGGTTGTGCTTGGGAATGGCTTTTTGATATGTGAAATCGCAATATCAACAGCGTGTCCTTCCTCATAAGGAAGTCTTCCGGTTAATAACTCAAAGAATGTGACACCGATAGCGTATATATCACTTTGGATACTAGGTTGCTTACCTTCACATATTTCAGGAGCAAGATAGAAGACACTGCCAATGATTCCTTTTTCAGTTTTTGTGTCATTGATATTTGTTTCTACAGCAATACCAAAATCAGCGAGTTTAACTGTTCCATTAGGGAGATAGAAAATATTCTCTGGTTTAATGTCACGATGGATGATACCGTGTTTATGAATATAGCTAACTGCATCGAGCAGTTGAATCATGACTTGGCATGCCTCATAAACAGGTAGTTGCGTTAAAAACGCAAGTTTTTGTCCAAGTGTTTGACCTTTGATGTACTCATAGGCCATATATGGGCGTCCATCTACAATGCCACGAGTGTATACGTGGATGATATTCGGGTGATTCATACTTGCACATGCTTTAGCTTCGTTTTCAAATCTAGCAACGTTCACTGCATCATTTAGAAGTTCTTCTTTCATGATTTTGATGGCGACAGTTTTCTTAGAGATAAAATCGACCGCTTCGAAAACTTCGGCCATACCACCGCTACCAATACGGCCGCTTATTCGATATCTACCATCAATACGATCACCAATCTTAATCATTATCGATTGCCTCCCAATAGGCTACGGCCATATTATCTGAACCTCCATTGCTATTACCAATAGCAAGAAGGGTATCAATCTTCTGTTCAATTCTTTCGTTTGTTCTAAGAGCTGAATGGATTTCAGCTTCTGTAGCGTTGTTATATAAGCCATCAGAACAAAGAAGGATTGGATTTTTAAGGTTTTGATATACCTTGATTTGGAAACTAGCGGATGGGAATGCTCCTAAAGCATTCATGAGAATATGTCTTTGATCGCTTGTTTGAGCTTCTTGCTCGCTTATTTTTCCGGTACGGTATAGATAATCAACATATGTTTGATCTTCGGTCATCTTCTTGAGGTCATTGAAACGAACTTGATAGGCACGAGAATCACCAATGTTAACAACAAAGATGAGTTCGCCATAAAGAATAGCCATAACTAAAGTTGTACCCATGTCTTTATAAGCAGTATTTGAGTAGGCTTCTTTATAGATACGAGAGTTAACTTTCTTCACCAATCTATTAATCCACATTCTCAAAGAGAATGAACTTCTAAATCCACTTCTTTCACGGAATTCTTCAGTGATGATTTCCATAGCAAGACGAGAGGCATAGTCGCCTTTATTGTGCCCACCCATGCCATCACATACGCCTAAAAGGACATTGCCTGAGGCGTTAATCAATGCAAAAGCTTGGTCTTCATTAGAGACTCTAATCTTACCTATATCTGTTTTAGCCCCAAATTGGCCCTTAATTGTTTGTTTTGCCATATTCTTTTGCCCTCAATTGACCGCACGCTGCATCGATGTCATTTCCAAATTCTTTACGGATGGTGACGTTGATATGTTTCTTTTTAAGATATGAGTAGAACTCATGAACACGTTTATCATCACTTCTTTGGAATGAATTTTCATCGACTGGATTATAAGGAATTAAGTTAACAATATATGTCGATGCATTGTTAATTAGCTTTGCTAATTGTTCTGCATGTTCAAGCGTATCGTTAACGCCTTTTAATAAAATATATTCAAAAGTCACTCTTCGATTAGCAAAGGATTCATAATATTCGATTGCTTCGAAAAGCTTCTTCAAAGGATATACCTTATTAACAGGCATTAGTTTGTTACGGAGTTCATCATTTGGAGCGTGCAATGAAATTGCGAGATTAGTTTGTAGTCCCTCATGAGCGTATTTCTTAATTCCATCAATCAAGCCACATGTTGAGATTGTGATATGTCTTGCTCCAATCGCTAAAGCTTTTGGATGGTTAATGATACGGACGAAGTCCATCACATTATCATAGTTATCAAATGGCTCTCCAGTACCCATAACAACTACGTGAGTTATCTTCTCGCCTTGTTCAGTAAGAAGTTCATTCATAACCATAACTTGCCCCACCATTTCTTCAGCGGATAAGTTGCGGTTCTTCTTAAGTAGGCCTGATGCACAAAATGCGCATGCCATATTACAGCCCACCTGTGATGTAACACAAATTGCTCTTCCATAACTATATGGAAGCATAGCGGTTTCAATCTTATTTCCATCTTCTAATTCTAGAAGGAGTTTGATTGTACCGTCTTGACTAACTTGCTTGCGATATATCTTTGGTAAGGTGAGACAAAAATCACGTTTGAGTTCTTCTCTAAACGATTTAGAAACATCACTCATATCATCGAAGTTCTTTGCAAGCTTCTCATACATCCAAATGTAAAGCTGTGTCGCGCGGTATTTCTTCTGACCACGAGAGATGAGTAGTTCTTCTAACTTAGATATTTCTTGACCGTATAAATTAATCATTTTGTCCCTCGAGTTTAAATACTGCATAGTAGCTAATTACATCATCATCTTCAAATGCAAAGCATTGTCTTTCTTCAATTAGCTTAAAGCATGGGTGATCTTTTAAGAATTCATCAACGATTTGTTTAGTTTCTTTTTTGTTTAATGTATCTACAAAGTAGATAATCACTCCAGAATCACTGACAAAATCAGACATGTTATATAAAGCGTCTTTTTCGTTTTTGATTAGTTCGTCAAGACTTTCTTTCTTAAAGTTCAAGACATAGTCTGGATAAAGTCTAATGCGATTAAAGGATGATGATTTTGGATTCACTAAGACAAAGTCTTGCTTATATGAAATGCCTAATGATAAGGCAACTGATGAATCACCTTTAAATAGATTGATATTTTTAATCTTTTCAACACGGAGCAAACGCAATAGATTTGTTCTTTCATCTATTGATGGAACGGCTAAATTGATGCCAATGTTATTTTGTGATTTAACATAGAGATGTTTAATAACATCATCGTCTTCACCAGAAAAGATGGTCCATTCTTTTGAAAGAGGATCTAAATACTTATCGATTAGTTTTACTAATACTGGGTTAACACGATATATGTTAGCTAAACCACTTTGTGATTTATATAACGGATGTTTTTTGATGGATGTCTTGGATTTATACTCATAGATTCCATTTTCTAAAGGAGTAAATTCATCACTGAGTTCACATTCTTTCAAAGAGTTCTTCATCACAAAGGTTTTGGCTTGAGATGTGTTTGTTTTAAGTGTGAGATAGGCATTTTTGTTTCCATAATGCTTTCTCCACATTTTAATTAACCAGCTAGGTGTGTTGAACCTAATGGATGTGTATTTAATTGAATCCTTATCAACTTTGATAAGTTCAGAAATATGACCTTCATGGTTAAGAATTGAGGCAATTTCTTCAGAGAATTTATCTTTTAATACATCTTTTATGTATTTCTCGCAGTCTTCTTTAGGAAGTCTTCTTAAGAAGAAGTTATTCGCCATAACTAAATAGACGAGGTTTTTCTCCTCTTCACTTAGTAATGATAATTCTTCAGTAAAGTTCTCTGAGAATAACAGATGATGACGTAATTCACATCCAACAAGGATAGAAACAATAGAAGTTAGATTCTTGGCTTTGAGGTTAGCTGAAAAGACATTGTTGATGGCCTTTTTAGTTGTTGTGCCGTTCAACAAGATATCATTGAGCACTAAGCAAGATAATCTAAGTTCTTCCATTTATTAATGATGGTGATGATGACCGCAATCGCATTCATCTTCTTCTTCACCATGTACTCCTTCACCTTGATATATTTCTTCGAGTTGCTCTTGGAAGTTTTCAAAGATGTTACCTTCGTAGAGTTCTTCGCCTTCTTTTAGTTCATCCTCTTCAACATTCACGACGTTTTCGCTTTTGATGTATAAAGGATATTCTTCGTTATGATATTCATAACGATTGTCTTCATCATAATAGTAGAATTCCACTGCTACATTGATAGAGAAATTCTTAAGTGTCTTAAGTAGATAGTCAGCAATCTTATCTTGGAACACATCATATTTTTGAGGTGCAAATACTTTGACGAGAGTTTGCCAGCTTGTTTGTTCAACTCCGTTATGGAATAAATATGCATTTGGAGCGTAAAAGCAAAGCTCATCTTCACTTGTCTCAAAAAGATTTGCAAGGTTCTTATTGTTATCTTTTGAGTAGTGACCAATCGTGTATTGATCAAGTCCGATAATTTCAAATGTAATCATATTGTTTCCTCCTAGAAGTTATATGGGTCAACATTTATCTTAATGTTCACTTGAGTATTGTGTTTAAGTAATTCAAGCAGTTTCACTAGATACGGCTTAATTTTATCACTATTTTTATATTTTACTAATATAAGTCGGCGATAAGTAGCATTTTCATGATAGATGTAAGGTGATACTGGTCCTAGAATTGTTGTATCTTCCAGATTTGCATTCACCATATCATCCGCAATTTGAGCAATTGTGTCATAGACAACTTCCTCTTTTTTGCCGCTTATTTCAATCGATGTTAGATATGTGTATGGCGGGTATTGAGATATCTTTCTAATCGACATTTCTTTCTTGTAGAAAGATTCGTAGTCTTGTCTAGCCGCTAATTGGATAGCGTAGTGGGTTGGATTATATGTTTGGATAATCGCTTGGCCAACCTTAGATGAACGGCCGCTTCTTCCAACAGCTTGAGTGATAAGTTCAAATGCACGTTCAGTTGATCTAAATGACGGAAGAGATAATCCAATATCTGCAAGGACCACTCCAACAAGAGTGACATTCGGGAAGTCATGACCTTTAGCAATCATCTGCGTTCCAACAAGAATATCAGCTTCTTGATTAGCAAATGCTTCAAGAGTCTTTTGAATGTTGTTTCTAACTTCTCCAACATCACTATCGAGTCTTAA
>JAILIP010000005.1 GCA_024695235.1 Bacilli bacterium
CATCCTCGAAGAAAACTCTAAAAGAGCTGATGCTTTAAGAGAGTATTTAAAATCGAAACATATTTACATGATTAATGTTATGGCATCTCCAGGTGCAGGAAAGACAACATTACTCACAAATTTAATTTTTAAATTAAAAGACACATTTAATATTGGCGTTTTAGAAGCTGACATTGATGGAGATGAAGACGCTAAGCTAATATCTGAAAAAACAGGTGTTAGAACGATGCAAATCCACACTTCTGGAGCGTGCCATCTTACCGCCCAAATGGTGTATGATGCATTGGATCAATTTGATTTAAATGGACTCGATCTCATCTTTTTAGAAAACGTTGGTAACTTAGTCTGCCCTGCCGAATTCGATACAGGTGCAAATATAAATATGATGTTATTGAGTGTGCCTGAGGGTGATGATAAACCTTTGAAGTATCCACTTATTTTTGAAGTAAGCAAAATTGCAGTTGTCACCAAGATTGATACTGCTCCTATATTTGATTTTGATTTTGACGCATGTGAAAGAAATATCCATATGCGCAACAAATCCGCTAAGGTTTTCAAAGTATCTTCTATAGAAGACTTAGGCACAGCTGAATTAGCTAAATATCTAACTGATTTAGTAAAAGTAAAATAAGGTTTCATTCACTTAAAAAGTGATAAAATAAAAACGTAAAGAGAGGTAAAAACTTAATATGGCAAAAACTGATGAAAGAATTTGCATTATTGGTGGAGGACCTGCTGGTCTTTCTGCTGCAATGTATCTTGAAAAGAAAGGATACACAAATTACGTCATCTACGAAAAACTTAACAAAGTAGGTGGAAAATGTTGGTCACCAAAGATCAAAGTTAAACATAATGGTGTCGAAGAAGAAAGAAGTTTTGAAACAGGCGCTATTATGGGTGCTATTACCTACCACGCTGTAAGCGAAATGGAAGAATTTGGTGGTTATTATCATAAAGGTCCAGACTTCAAAGAAGGTGAACCAAATATGAGAAGAGAATTTCGTAAGCTCAATGGTGAAGTTGATCACCCATTCGAACCAAAGGTAAATTTCTCATTCAAGAAAACTTTCAAACTCTTAAAGCTTAAAAAGCAAATGAAAAAGCTCAATAAGCTCATGCAAACAAAATACGTTGGCTATGATTGCTATGGCCATTTAGGTGTTGCTAAAGGTGAATACTATGGTATTTCAAAAGGTGTTGATGGTTATTGCGGAGCAACAAAAGAAAATTCATTCCCTAACTATATCAAGGGAAGCAACCCAAATCTAAAAGATTTAGCACTCCCATTCTCTGAATTCTGTAAGATTAATAAAGTTGAAGAAGTTCAAAGAATTTGGATTGCACCATTCACATCATTCGGTTATGGCTTCTTCGATGAAATTCCAGCAGCCTTAGTCATGAAATATCTTGACGTAACAACTGCTTTAGAATTCGTCAAACTAAGACTATGGACATGGCAAGATGGTACTCAACAAATCTATGAACATGTTAATAAGAAACTTCAACATCCAGCACTTCTAGAAACTGAAGTTGTTAAAGTTGAACGTCCAGAAGGTAAAGTAATCGTCACCGTTAAGGGTAAAGATGGCAAAGAAAAGAAAGAAGAATTCGATAAGCTTATCGTTACCACTCCTCTTGATCGCTTTGCTAAATACGCTGATGCAACCGAAGAAGAAAGAGAACTCTTCTCCAAGATCATTCACGAAAGATACTGCGATTATATCGCAACATTTGAAGAAGGTAAGAGCCCAGTCATCTCTGGATATCTTGTTGAAAACATGGTCCCAGAAAGACTTGGACACGCCATGGTCTATTACAACAGATGGCAAAATCTTGAAGCTGATTGCCCATGCACAGTCTACGCTCTTGCAAACCATACCGGATCTCCAGATGTCGATTATGATGTCGTCATGAAGACAATGGATGAAGATATGGTTAAGGTAGGTTTCCCAATCAAAGAGAAACTCTACGCTCAAGAAGTCTACTACTGCCCACACGTTTCTTGTAAGGATTACCAAGAAGGTTGGTATGATAGACTTGAAGCTCTCCAAGGTAACAAGAATACATTCTATGCTGGTGAGATTCTCTCATTCGGTGATATGGAAGATACTTGTGCAGCTTCAAAAGATATCATCGGTAGATTCTTCTAATATCAAATTAAAAAAGAACCACACTTGTGTGTGGTTTTCTTTTATTTTTGTTTCTTTTTTGGAAGGATCAATAACATCGATGTGGTTTCTATATATTCTTTTAGATTTGGTTTATATTCAAGCATATGTCTTTCTTCCATTGGAATGGATATGATTAAGAACATAACAAGATTAATAAACGCTCCAGCAAATAGATACCACATGCTCATGTTGATGACAAAATAGACAAGATATAACGCAAACCAGAATGATATCTCGCCTAAATAGTTTGGATGACGAGAATATTTCCATAGTCCAACATTGATAACTTCATCTTTTGATGTTCTATTCTTTCTAAAGCTATGCATTTGATAATCAGAGATGAATTCCAAGGCCACTGCTCCTAACATAAGAACAACACCTATAAGGATCAAAGGATTATATTCACCGAATCTAGCAAAATAGAATGCTGGAAGAGACGCAGCAAATACGACCATTGTTGGGAACATGCATATACCCATAAGAGCAAGCAAGAAATATAACTTGCCACTTTTCTCTTTGAGCATTTTATAACGCCAATCAACATATCCTAGATTAGAGAATGTGTAGATAAAGTTTCCTGTTAATCTAATCGTGTATATACCTAAAGGTATAAGTAGTAGGATTGTCCCTAAGTTCCAGTTGTTATATTTCACAAGTAAAAGAACATAAATAATAATTGTTTGGACTGACCAATATGGATCATATGTCGACATTGTCTTAAAGATAAGACCTGTAAGCCAAACAAATATGGTCGCAGCGACATCTGCTAATAAGATGTTTAATATGAAATTCATATTCGTGTATTTATCACACACATAAAAAACACCTATTCCGATAGCGGCTGCAAATAAGTAAATTAACAACAAAATAACTAAGCCAACACTCTTTTTGGTTTTCATTTTGTTTACCTCGTATGGGTATATTCTACATGGTTAGTAAATAAATAAAAAGCACTTTTTAAGTGCTAGTTATCTTGCTTGATATATTTAATGTATTCTGTTTGCTCATATGAAGAAGATATTAGCTTCATTTGATATAGGCATTGTTCATGGAGATATTTCTTGTTTTCAGAAACGCTTAGTTCAGGATTTGGATATATTGGTTCTCCAATCACCACTGTTTGTTTTGGTTTCTTATTTAGCTTACCTCTCCAAACAGTTACAGCTGGTAACACTGGTTTATTAAATTCAGCTGGATATGAGAATGATACACTTTGAAAGTTTCTTATATGCGTGTAGTATGGCCAGATATGTGCCTCTGGATAAATGAGAATGATTTCTTTTTTATCAACAAGGGTTTTAATCGCATCTTTCATCTTACGAAGGTTGTTTAAATCATTTGGAATTGGTAGATATCCAACTGCTTTAGCAAAACCTTTCACTCCTTTGATTGAAAGAGTGTCACTATAGCCAATGATATTTACTCTTTGAGTAGGTATAACATAAGCTGGGAATTTAAAAGCATCAATCAATGAGACGTGATTTGAATAAAGGAAGTATCCTGTTTTACGCACTTTCTTAAGATTCTTTTTACCTACCACTTTCACTCCTTGGAATTTGCAGGCAAGACCCATGATTGGTTTAGCAAAAAGATAGTATGTTATCCAACTAAGAACACGGAATCTTCTAAGATAACGGTAGTTAGCGGGAACAGGTGGTCTAGATAGACCAACTTCTCCAAAATCATCATGAAGTTCGTCATGATAATAAATTATTCTCGTTTGTTTGCACTCTTTGTTCATCATAGATGCATACCTCCTTTGCTCTATTGTCTTTGATCTTTCCGACATGCTTAATTGGTGTCCAAATCTTTCTTACCTTTGGAACGAATAGTCCATGGAAGAAAGCGGCAATTAAATCAAGGAAATAAATTGGATATGTTAAGACGGTGATGAGAATCATCCACCACTTCATTTTGAGCTTGTTATAGTTATGGGCAATTGTACCTATCGCTGCTATTACAAAGATGGAATATAGTAGCAAAGCAAAAGTGATGATGTTGGTTAGAAACGCCTTTGACATATAAGGTGCTTTAGAAAGCGATAGGACGTATAAAACGATCGTAGCGAGTAAAAGTATCGCATCCATTGAACACGCCAGTATAAATGGGAGCATGCTTGCACGATATTCAAAGATGGACATTTTATTCACTCTTTTAGATGTAGAGTGATGCATCTTTCCGCCTTCTTTAAGTCTTTTGCGGTTGATCATAAAGCCCCATATCCATCTAATGTGTTGATTGTGATTGGTTTTAATTGATGGACTTTGTTCATCATAGAAATTGACATATGGGTAATAACACATATTGATGTTGTGATACTCACAATATGTGGTAATTTCTGTATCTTCAGTCATTCCTGTGAAAATCCACCCACCAGCTTCATCGATAATATCGGCGTTGATGAAATATCCAGTACCAGAAATAACTGCTTTCTTAAAAAGAAGAGTTCTATTTTTGCTTGTGAATGAATTGATATATGTAAATAGAATTGCACTTCCGCTTGTAAGCCAATTAGTGTTGATATTTGTGAAGTTACGATATCCGACCCCTACTTCAACACCTGTTTGGCGAAGATCATTCATCTTTTCTAAATAATCTCCATCCATGACGTTATCAGCATCAAAGATCATATATGCGTCATAGGCAATATTGTTTTCTTTAAAGTATCTAATACATTCTTGAAGAGCGAAACCTTTGGTTCTTCTTTTATCAGTTAGTTCATCACGAACAAAGTATTTGAAGCCATATTCTTTTGCGAGTTTCACAGTTTTGTCGTGTTTATCTTCGACAATGAACCACACATCAAAATATTCTTTTGGATAAGTTTGGGCTTTAAGTGAATTCATGATGTTTTTAACAACATGGGATTCATTACGAGCAGGCACAAGAACAGCGAACTTAGTGTACTTATCACTATGTGGTGCTTTTTTAATTCTTTTCATAGATAAAAAGAAACCCACGACATAAAACCAGGAAAGACCAAGCATCAAAAGAATTATTCCGAAGAATATTGAGTTAATGATATAGTGTGCCGCTTCAAAGTTAATCATAGCGGCATTATTTTATTCATATTTCAAGAGTAATATTCTCTACTTATAGTGATTCTTCTCTATTATTGAAAAGAGAGATTCTACTAATAGAAATTGGAGGTCTACAAAAAATAGAATTTCGATGAATTATAAAAGAAAAGCGTGTGATGCACGCTTAATTCTTAACTATGCCAATCGTCGTAATATTGGATATGGCCACCTTTATTTGTGAAACCAGAAATATCTAGTTTAGATAAATCTTCATAGTCGGAGTATTCACCTTGATACTCTCCACTACTATTGACGTGAAGTTTGAATGTATAAGGACTTTGGTTTGTGTTATAAGCATAGCTTGACTTTGTATAGATAATTGCTTGAACAACTCTATCGTATATACCAGGTAAAACTACATATGAGCCAGGTTCTAAAAACACAGCACGATGATAATTAACATATAGTTGGGCAGTGTAATAATGTTTATAGTTTGTAGCAGTGCCAAACATTACGGTACCGTACTTGACTCCATTAAGATAGAAATCATCTACACCAATCTTGTTATTGATATAACTTTGTGAAGGCACGAAATCATTAGGAATATTTATTGATGTATTTCCGATGTTAGAGTATTTATATATTTCATAGAAATATCTTGTATCACCAGAACCTAACGTTGTTGGATGTTCCATTAAAACAGTGAGCACACCATTTTCGATAAATGGGGTGCCGACATCAACTTGAGTATCACCATTAACGCCTGGCAAGATTTCTCCATCATCACCTTTTGTTAAAGCTACTAAAGCATCTGATGCAAATATATCAACAACTGTTTCTTTGAAAGCTACTTTTGGAAATTTGTACGCGTAACCATAATAAGTGTCAAGGTGAATGATATTTGATCCATCAATTTTATAGTATTCATAATAATTGCTTTCATCTGAACTATTCAAAGAATATGAATGTTGCCACGCCTCTTGACCATCTGAGGCAAAGAAATAACCAGATGAATGACCTTCAAAAGAAGCATCTAAAAGATTAGCTGGTCTTGGATCATCAACATTAGGCACATCGTATGAGCCAGAGTAATGCTTGACTACAAAGTTACCATTAGCAAGAGCATTCTTAAGTTGATCCCATGTAAGATTCTCATTAATTGTTAATGGTGTCTTTGAAGAATCAACACTAGCAGTAGCTTCTCTAAAGATTGTTAATGTAGCAGTTTTCTTTGTTAGATGGTTTGCATCTAATTTAACAGTGGCCTCTATTTCATAGACACCAGGGCTTGCGAATACATTTGTGCCACTAGCATTTAGACACTTATATGTAATTGTGTAACTACTAGCGCCAGATAAACTATCAATTTCAATTTTGTGATTTTGGCCATCATAAAGAAACGCTCTGCTAATAAAATAGAAAGACTTATCAATTGGTACTGGATCAATAGTTAAAGTGGCAGTTAATCTAAGTGGTTCATAACCTGTTCCAGATAGATTTGCTGTAACAGTATATGTACCAGCATTTGTTTTACCGTTATTTGAATATTGAACAGTTACTCCACTAGGAAGTTCACCAGTCACTGCAAGCGAGTGGGAATTTCCATCATATGTGAAGGATTTGTCCTCAAAAGTAACACCAGTAATTGTTTGACCGATGATTCTTAATGTAGCGGTCTTGGTAAGAGTGTTATAACCAGTAGCGCTTATCTTGGCGGTGACAGTGTATGTTCCAACGGCTGTCTTATTGTTGTTCGTATATGTGACAGTTGCAAAAGAAGGTGCACCAGTTACATAGATACTATGGACTTGGCCATCATAATTGAATTCACCATTAGCAAAGCTAATACCAGTGAAGTCTTGCTTACCAGTTTGGCTTGTTGGTGTTCCTTGGGAAGTTGTGTTACTTCCTTGAGACGTTGTTTGAGTTGTGCTGCTTGTTGTTTCATTTGAGCCTTTTAACTACTTGACTCAGAAACATTACAGCCTGTTAAACAGACAGCAGCAAAAAGACTTAATAGTAAAAATGATTTGTTCTTCATACTCATAATATAAACCAGATAATAAAAAAGCACAAAATAATTTGTACTTTTAATATTTATCGTGGCGCCCTAAAGAGGAGTCGAACCCCTAACCCCTTGGTTCGAAGCCAAGTACTCTATCCAGTTGCGCTATTAGGGCGTGCCACTATTATAAATGATTTTCTTTAGAAATAAACAGGATTCAATGCTACATGTGAATTGACATAGCTTCTGAATTGAGCATATGAAGCAGCTGTTAATGTAGCTGTTTCAAAATCCTCATATGTTAAGAATGGATCAATGTCAATTAAGTTGAGTGATGCACTCATATCAACTGTAAGAATTGATTTAGCTTTAACCAACAATGATGCATCAAGATGTGTGAGATAATCTCCAACTAATGTTTCTGGCGCATTAGGATCAGTAAGAAGCATTTCACTTCTAACATCTTCAGGAATGTCAAACACTATCTCTTTACCATAAATGGTAGCACTGCATGACTTAAGGTCTGTGTTATTTGCAAGTTCGGCAATATTTAAACCGATGTCCCATTTATGGTTACCATATTCAGAATTGGATGTTGATGTATATGAATAGCTTTCAAGGAGTGAAGCATAATCCATAGCCTCAGTTCTATCAGCATGTTCTTCAATAGCATCTTTAATAGAATTCCAAATGAGAGATGATTCTTGAAGTCTCATACCCCATCCCATTAAGTATCCAAGCATGTTATCAACAAAGTCAGCTTTTGTTGTCTTGCACTCGTCGGTGATTTCTTTATAACCACCCCAAATGGTGAGACCTTTCTTGTCATAACTATGACGTGTGAGGTAGAAATAACCACCTTCATAGTAGAAGTCTAATGATGATTTTGGAGCATTTGTAACTGCAAGAATATCACCACTAGCTAATGTTGGAATACCTTCAAGCGTTCCTTTAATGCAAACATCGCCATTGTTCTCAAATACTTCGACTTCAACTGGAAGATCTTTCATCTTTGCGAATGATGAAATATCAATAACTGCATCGATTTGAATATTAGCAGTACCTTTAATATGGAAATAATCCATATTAGCAACGTTGAGTCCGAGTTGAGCAAGTGTCTTAATATCGCTTAAGTCGTAATAACTCATTTGATCAACTGTTGGAAGTTGATAGTAGTTTTCATCCCATTCAAGGACATCCACTCTTAAATCAACAACATAGCCAATAGCTTCAAAGTTAACTAAGTGGACAAATGAGATGTTTTCTCCATCGAATCCAATTTCAACTGTAATATCATCTTCAAGATTGAAAATCTTACCAGAGATTGTAATGCTGAGTTGAGAATTGGTTAATTCAACTTCTTTAATGATGTTATGGAATAAGAGTCCATATTCACCATTGATGACACGCATGAGAATCGTTTCGTTCATGTTATCAATCTTGTCACCGAACCATTGATAAATACGGCCATTTTGGTCTTCCATTAAATCAATAACGATGCCAAACAAATCTTTGATTGTTTGAATTGTGAATTTAGCATTCAACTTACTATTGTAGGAAAGTCTCACATCTTCTTGGTCAACACCAACTCTAATGGTGTGAACTGGTTTCTTAGAATATTGTGATTCATTTTCCTTAATGGAAATGACACCATCACCAGTCTTGTTTTCAATATCAAATTGAGTTGAACCTTCAAAGGTTAAGCCAAGAGCTTGTTCTTCCTTCTTGAATGAACCGGAAACTCCTAAATGGAATTGACGTTGTTCAACGAGTTTTGCAATGCCTTTTACAAGTGGTACAAGGTTAGCACAATCAGCATAATCTACAAGATCACTTCTATCGATGCATGTTGCATAGTTTTCATCATAT